>CAVFUK010000106.1:0-22695 GCA_963625535.1 Anaerovoracaceae bacterium
CGGAGTGAATAGAGAAACAAAGGTTTTTTTTTTACGTTTTATGGAACTGAATAGTACTCTTTTTGTTCACGGAGCACCCAACGGTCTGAAGATATGGGGACCGACTGGGGAAGACAGCGAGTATATTGCATCCTTGGCGAACGTCAAACAGAAGGTTCCCGAATTCATGGTTGTGGAAATCAAGAGTTTTGGAGGAGTCACCTATTGCTATTACTCGTACATCAGAGCTCAGCATGTGCTGGACATAAAAGGACAGGACGGGTCCTACTTTGGACTCACCCTACGCACCACCGGGTTCTACAGCGACCTGCGTGATGTCTACAACAACTTACGGACACTCTTCGACAAGAAATACATTGGCATCTTGCTGAAGGAGACACCGGACGGCACCCAATACATGGTGGAGGACTTCGCCGAAGTGGGACCGCAACTGGACTATGTGAGAGACCGTTTGATGGTCTACATCAACGAGTTCTACTCGAAGGAGGACATGTACACGCTGGAGGGCTACCCCCTAAGCACCGGCAAGACAGCCGGACTCTACAACGTGTATGAATGCAAACAGCAGGTGGCCGTGGAGAACCTGAAGAAGACGGGCATGTTCATCATCTCGCCCTACTTCCTCTCGGTGGACGAGGCACAGAAGGTGGCGCGCTACAGATCGGAGATGCAATCGTCCGTGAAGGAGGCGCTCAGCGAGATACAGTTCCAGAAACAGAACTCGCAGGACCGCATCGACGAGATAACCAGAAAGTCGCAGGACGAGATTGCCAACATCACACATAAGTTCCAGGAGGAGATGAGGAGCAACAAGCAAACCTCCGACAAAGAGATGGAGCTGGTGCGCATGGAGAGCGAGCAGAAACTGGAGGAGATGCGGAACACCCTGGAACAGGCACAACACAGCAGCGAGGAGACGATAGACGGTCTGCGCGAGAAATACTACCTGAAGCAACAGGAGCTGGAGGCCAGCCAGAAGGAGCTGCGCGACATGCGCAAGAACCTGGCGAACCTGCAGATAGACCTGCAAGAGGTGAAGGAGCAGAACCTGCTGATACACATCCCCACCAACGGCAGCGGCAGACTGAGATGGGCCATGGTGATAGCAGCCTGCGTCTTGGTGGTACTGGCTATCTCCTTCACGACCCACTTCTTGGTGGAACGCATGGTGCCTCATCATCACGACGTGACGAAGACGGAGAAGACCGAGGAGAAGGAGTCGATGCAGAACGACGACAGTCACACGATAGACTGGGTGACGCCACCGGTCATCGCCAAACAGATAAATTGAGGACTATACCTTATTATATAGAGAGACACCCGGCTTGCGTAAAAGCTGGGTGTTTTCGTTTGCGGCAATCGGCTGCGACAGGGCAGCGCCGACTAACTGTTGTGGTGGATGAGGTTCATGAACTCCTCGCGGGTGGTGGCCCGATTGAAGGCGCCCGTGAAGTCGGAGGTAGTGGTGATGGAATTCTGTTTCTCCACACCCCGCATCTGCATGCACATGTGGCGAGCCTCCACGACGACCATCACGCCCAGGGGGTTGAGGGTCTCCTGTATGCACTCGCGTATCTGCAGCGTCATGCGTTCCTGCACCTGCAGACGGTGGGCGAAGATGTCCACCACACGGGCTATCTTGCTCAGACCGGTGATGTAGCCGTTGGGGATGTAGGCCACGTGGGCCTTGCCGTAGAACGGCAGCATGTGGTGCTCGCACATGGAGAAGAAGTCGATGTCCTTGACGATGACCATCTGGCTATAGTCCTCCTTGAACTTGGCGGAGTTGAGGACAGCCTTGGGGTCCATCCGGTATCCTTTGGTGAGGGTGAGCATAGCCTTGGCCACCCGCTCGGGAGTCTTCAGCAATCCCTCGCGCTCCACGTCCTCGCCCAGAATGGAGAGGATGGCCTTGTAGTGCTCCTGCAGCTGCGCCACCTTAGCGGGGTCGAGCTCTAGATTTTCCATCTGTAACATAGCTTAGTAGTGTATGTTGACCGTTTCACGAACGATAGATACCTCATGGAACGAGCCGGTAGCCTTCAGCTTGCGCATGGCGGCGTCAGCCTCCTCGATGCTGCGGAAATCGCCCACCCGGCAGAGCCAGCGGGGATTGACGAAGTGGGTGTAGACGGAGAGCTCGGGGAAGAGCTCCTTCACCTTCTCGGCCATGGCATGGGCCTCACCACGCGATGTGCGCGAGTTGTTGCCGGCAAAGACCTGCACCCGGAAGCCATTGGCCTTGACGGTGTTCTGACTGTCGGGATCGGTGGCGACGGAGGTGGTGGCGGTGTGTTCCAACAAGGCGGAGAGGACAGCGTCCTGCACCAAGGTGACCGTGCCCTCGCCCGGACGGTGCGACGTGAGGTGGTCCACAATAGATTGCTGGGCGAAAGCGACACAGACGCTCGCCAACAACAGACATACGGTAGTTCCTATTCGTTTCATGATCGTTTACTGTTAATTGATTGATACCCTGTAAGTGTCATCGGAAAGATGAATGGGCCGCAGACCCCGGGTGTGGGGTCTGCAGTCCACATGTATCTTGCTGCGCCCTAGGGGGCGACAGACTTATTTGAACGCGTCGATGATGCCCTTGAAGTCAGCAGCCTTCAGTGCGGCGCCACCAATCAAGCCGCCATCCACGTCGGGGTTGGCGAAGAGTTCCTTGGCATTGGACGGTTTGCAGCTACCACCATAGAGAATGGAGGTGTTCTCGGCCACTTCCTTGCCATACTTGTCGGCAATGGTAGAGCGGATGTAGGCATGGATCTCCTGAGCCTGCTCAGCAGTAGCGGTCTTGCCGGTGCCGATGGCCCACACGGGCTCGTAAGCCAGGATGATCTTGGAGAAGTCCTCGGCAGAGAGGTCGTAGAGTGAACCAGCGAGCTGAGCGTAAACAACCTCGTTCTGCTTGCCAGCCTCGCGCTCAGCGAGCACCTCGCCGATGCAGAAGATAGGAGTCAGGCCGTTGGCCAGCGCCAGCTGCACTTTCTCTTTCAGAATCTCGGGAGTCTCGTGATAGTAAGCGCGACGCTCAGAGTGACCCAGGATGACATACTGTGCACCTGTGGACTTCACCATCTCGGCAGAAACCTCGCCAGTGTAAGCACCCGACACCTTGTCGGCGCAGTTCTCGGCACCTACGCCAATCAGCTTAGCGTCCACCAACGGAGTGACAGAAGCCAAGTGGATAAACGGTGTGCAGATAATGACATCGCAGTTGGGTTTGTCAGCCTGCAACTTCTCATTCAGTTCTTTTGCCAAAGCAATGCCTTCCTGAAGATTCTTGTTCATCTTCCAGTTTCCGGCAACAATGTTCTTTCTCATTTTTGTAAACCTTTAAAAATTAAATACTATCTCTGTTTATTCATTCGCATAACCAATAGCCTGTCCACCAAGACGAGCAAGGCGAACGGGAGGAGGAACCACGCCAGAACGATGAGCACCTTGCGGGTGACGCTGGACGGGGTGATGTGTGCCAGGGGCAGCTGGTCCAAGGGCCCACGGAGCTCATACTCGTCGGGCAGGGAGGCGCAGCTCCACTTGTTGACCACGGTGCCGTGGCGCAGCAACAGCAAGCCGGGGTTGGACCGCACCATGGTCTTCAGGGTGGACTCGTCCGACTCGCAGAAGGGGTATTCGGCACCTGTGTGCTCGCACCACTGACGCACCTCGTCGTCCGAAGAGGCCGTGGCGCAGTAGAAGGGGTAGCCATACTCCACACTATAGTCGTAGATTTCGTTGATCAAATCGATGTACCCCTCGTCGGCCTTGCTGAGCCAGGGGGAGACGAGGAGGAAGGTGTAGCCATCGTCCTCGAGCACCTGCTCGGTGATGCGCTCGCCCGTGCTGGTGAGCGTGAGGGGGAGGTCGAGGATGGGCGGATTGTAGCCGGGCTCCTTCACCACGGTCTTGGCCTCCACCAGCGTCCAGGTGCTGTCGGGGTAGTTGTCGACGGTGAACTCGCGGCGCTCACCGTCCCGCTGCATCACGTAGACCACGTCGAGGACGGGAGCTTTCTCGCCCTCGGGCACACGCATACCCTCCTGGATGCTGGCCCCGATGTGATAGGGGCTGAAGTCGAACACGGGCAGATAGGTGAAGCTGTAGCCCGTGACGGCGAAAATGAAGAGTACGGTGTAGATGGAGGCGAGCCACTGGCTCTTGGGGCTGACAATCTGCAGCTGGAGGTCGGACCAGCGGAAGAGGCTGACGGCAGCGACGAGGAAGATGATGTTCTTGCCGAAGGTCTCCCAGTTGGTGAGGTGGACCACGTCGCCGAAGCAACCGCACTCCTCGATGGGGTTGGCGATGGCCAAGTAAAGTGTGAGGGGTGTCATCACCGCCAGGAAGGCGAGCAGCACGATGGCCGTGAACTTGCGGCGGATGCCGAGGAGCAGGTAGACGCCCACCGAGAACTCGAACACACCCAGCAGCATGGCGCAGAAGAGCGGCACGAAACTGGGGAGACTGTCGGCCAGGCCGAACACACGGAAGTACTCCTCCACCTTGTAGAACGTTCCCCAAGGGTCGTTGGCCTTGATGAAACCCGAGAAGATGAAGATGAGTGAGAGGCCCACCTTGCAGAGGTTGGTCCACACCTTCAGTACCCTATGTCGCGTGTTACTCACCAAACTCCAGCTTTATGAGTCCGAAGACGGAATAGTTGATCATATCCATATAGTTGGCGTCGATTCCCTCGGACACGAGCGTCTTGCCCTGATGGCTCTCGATCTGCTTGGTCCGGTAAATCTTCGTCAGTATCAAGTCGGTGTAGGAGCTGATGCGCATGGAGCGCCAAGCCTCGTCGTAGTCGTGGTTCTTGGCAATCATCAGCTCGAGGGCTTTCTTGGCATACTTGTCGTAGTACTCCAGGGCGCCCTCCACGGTCATGTCGTCGCGGTCGGCATAGCCCAGCTCCAGTTGGATGAGACCGACGATGCCGTAGTTGACGATGGCCATGAACTCCGGCTGTACGCCCTCGCCCACCATAGTGACGCCCTTGGTCTCGATACTGCGGATGCGGTTGGCCTTGATGTAGATCTGGTCGGTCACCGAGGAGGGACGCATGATGCGCCACGAGGCGCCGTAATCCTGCAGTTTATTGGCGAACACCTCGCGACACTGCTGGATGATATTCTCAAATTGCTTGTTCGTATCGTTCATTATCGAAATAGATTGCTTGCAAAAGTACGAAAAAAAGAGTCGGCAAAGAAACTTTGCCGACTCTTTCCTATATAATGCGTGATTATTTACGAGCAACGGAGCACTTGACCCACCCTGAGGGTGGTAGTGCGTTTGATTCGGTTGAGCTTGCAGAGCTTATCGATGGTGGTACCCTGGCGCTTAGCGATCTTGGAGAGGGTGTCGCCGGAGCGTACCTTGTAATAGGCAATCTCGCCACTGCCGGTGCTGGCTGCCGCGGACGACTTGGATGCCACGTAGCGTGAAGAGCTATGCTTACGATAGAGCCATGAGTCGGCCACCACATCCTGGTTGGGGAAGTCGAACAGCAGCTCGGGGTTGATGGCTTGGCCGAGGAAGCGCGTCTCGAAGTGGAGGTGCGAGCCCGTAGAGCGGCCGGTGTTGCCACCGAGGCCAATCACTTCGCCGGCACGCACGAACTGGTCCTCGTCGACGAGTTGTTTCGAGAGGTGTCCGTAGACGGTCTCGAGACCATTCTCGTGGCGGATGACCACATACTTGCCATAGCCGCGGCGCTCGAACTTCACCATACGCACCTTACCGTCGAAGGCGGCACGGATGGTATCGCCAATGTAGACTTTCACGTCGAGACCATAGTGCATACGACGGCGGCGGGGACCATACTTGGAGGTTATCTTGCGGCTGTCGGTAGGCATGCAGAAGCCTGTGAGGTCGATGCGGAAGGTATCGGGAACGGCTACATTGCCGTAAGAATGTACGAAACGATTGTCCCACGTGGGGTAGATGCTGTATGCGGGGTAGAGTGACTGTTCGATTTGTATCTGGCGCTCGAGGGCTACGGAATCAATAGTTCTCATCTTCTTGTCTATCGGGGCTTGGTTAGCGAGCAAGTCCTGACCCACTGCGTTGAGCCCGACGAAGTTCAGCGCCACAACCGAAAACAGTTTCAGGTATTTTAAGATCATTAGTTGTTTCTCCTTTGGTTTATCCTCGTCGCAAGCATCGCGCAACGCTTGTCGAGGTGATTGTTAACTTAAACGACCGCCCTTCAACACCCCCATTTGACTCTTCATCGAGGGACGATAGAAGTCCTAAGGGGCGGCCCCTCTATTTTCAAAAACGTTCAAAGGTAAGCAAATCCGCCGAAACGAGCCAAGCTTTTAACGATATTTTTCGACGGAGAGGGCCTCAGCAAGAGGACGAGACGCTCCGAATCCGCCTTGCAGAAAGGGTTTGAGTGAAATACATGTTTCACAACATATTTCGCCTCCGAGTCCTCATTCAAGAAATATTTTAACAATATCAGAGTTCTATTTCAGACGATAAGCCCTCGAAGCTCATCGTCGGTAAGGCGGGTTTATTCGTCGGTTTGGCCTAGCGAACAGAGTGCGCTACCGGACTAAGAGATAGACGACCAATTGATGTTGGTCTTGCGCAGCTCGCGCAGGCGGTTCCAGAAGATTTGGTTCTCGGACTTCTCGAAGGTGGGGTCGGCATCGACGATGCGGCGGGCGATGTCGCGCACGAACTGGAGCAGCTGACCGTCGCGGGCGATGTCGGCAATCTTCAGGTCGAAGGCCATGCCGCTCTGCTGGGTGCCTTCGAGGTCGCCTGGGCCACGCAGCTTCAGGTCCGCCTCCGCAATCTCGAAGCCATCGTTGGTCTGCACCATAATCTCGAGCCGGCGGCGGGTGTCCTCGGCCAACTTGTAGCTGGTGACCAGGATGCAGTAGGACTGGTCGGCACCGCGCCCTACCCTACCGCGCAACTGGTGGAGCTGCGAGAGGCCGAAGCGCTCGGCGTTCTCGATGACCATGACGGAGGCGTTGGGCACATTCACGCCCACCTCGATGACGGTGGTGGCCACCATGATCTGCGTCTCGCCCGTGACGAAGCGTTGCATCTCGGCATCCTTCTCGGCGGGCTTCATCTTGCCGTGCACCTTACTTATCTTATACTCGGGGAACTCTTGGCAGAGCTGTTCGTAGCCGTCCTCGAGGTTCTTGATGTCCATCTTCTCGCTATCCTGGATGAGCGGATAGACCACGTAGACCTGCCGTCCCTCGCGGATCTGCTTGCGCAGACTCTCGTAGAGCGCTGGTTTGCGGTTGTCGAACTGGTGGATGGTGACCACCGGCTTGCGGCCCGGCGGCAGTTCGTCGATGACGGACACGTCGAGGTCGCCATAGAGCGTCATGGCCAAGGTGCGGGGAATGGGCGTGGCCGTCATCACCAGGATGTGTGGGGGCAACGCGCTCTTGGTCCACAACTTGGCACGCTGCGCCACCCCGAAGCGATGTTGCTCGTCGATGACCACCATGCCGAGGGAGTTGAAGTTGACCGTGTCCTCGATGACGGCGTGTGTACCTATTAATATATGTACGTCGCCGGTGAGCAGTCCCTCCAGAATCTGCGCGCGCTTCTTCCCCTTCACCGAGCCGGTGAGGAGCTCCACGCGAACATTCATATCATGTAGAAATCCCGTGATGGTCTGATAGTGTTGGGTGGCGAGGATTTCGGTGGGTGCCATGAGGCAAGCCTGATAGCGGTTGTCGAGGGCGATGAGCATGCTCATGAGCGCCACCAGCGTCTTGCCGCTACCCACATCGCCCTGCAGCAGGCGGTTCATCTGTTTGCCGCTGCCCACGTCGCGACGTATCTCCTTGATGACACGCTTCTGTGCGCCAGTGAGCTCGAAGGGGAGGTTCTTATTATAAAAAGTAAGGAAAACGTCGCCCACACGGGAGAAGACGGCGCCGCGATACTTCTGCTGGCGTTCCTTGGTGTAGCGCAGGATGTTGAGCTGCACGTAGAAGAGCTCCTCGAACTTCAGTCGGTACTGCGCGCGGCGCAGCAGGTCGGGATTCTTGGGGAAGTGGATGTTGCGCAGGGCATCGGTGAGCGACATCAGGTGATACTGCTGCACCATGGCGGGCGGCAACGTCTCGGGCACTTCGCCGGTGAGAAGGGTGAAGAGGTTGGTCATCAGTTTCTCGAGGGCGTGGGAGTTGAGGAAGGCGCGCTTCATCCGCTCGGTGGTGTTGTAGAAGGGTTGCAGGCCACGCTGGGAGAGTTCCAGTTCGGAGGCCACGTCGATGTCCGGATGGGCCACGTTGATGCGGTGGTTGAAGACGGTAGGTTTGCCGAAGACGATGTATTCGGTGTGGAGGTTGTAGCGCTCCTCCACATACTTGATGCCTTGGAACCACACGAGGTCCACCACTCCCGTGCCGTCTGTGAAGTGGGCCACGAAGCGTCGTTGGGGGCCCTCGCCCAGCGTCTCGAAGCTGAGGAAGTGTCCCTTCAGTTGGATGTAGGGCATGTTGCCGTCTATCTCGCTGATGCGGTACACGCGGCTTTTGTCTACATATTTATAAGGGAAATAGTAGAGCAGGTCGTTCAGGGAGAAGATGTTGAGCTCCTTGTTGAGGATGGATGCCTTCTGTGGTCCGACCCCTGTCAAAAACTTTATGTCGCGTGTAGTGAGGTCGAACATTCAGACGAGGGCGTTGGCAACTTTGATGTCGTAGGGGGTGGTTATCTTGATGTTCTCGCGGTTGCCCTGCACCAAGGTCACCTGATGGCCTAGGGCCTCCACCACGGAAGCGTCGTCGGTGAAGCGGGTGTCGTAGGGTTGTGCGTAGGCACACCGCAGCAGCTGTAGACTGAACACCTGCGGGGTCTGCACCAACTTGTAGTCGCTACGGCTGACGGTGCGGCTGTCGCCGTTGGGGGTCAGCTGGCGCACGGTCTCCACCACATCCACCACGGGAATGGCGGCCTCTGTGCGCTGCGCCGCTTGGAAGCAAGCCTCTATCACCTCGCGGGCGACGAACGGACGAACGCCATCGTGCACCGCAACGAGGGCTTCCTCCTCACACAGTATGCTGTCGAGTCCGTTCTTCACGGAGTGGAAGCGGGTGTCGCCTCCGCACACGATGCGGTGAGGTATGGTGAAGTGGTGCTCTTGGCAAAGCGACTGCCAATAGTCCTGTTGCGAGGCGGGCAACACCAGCACGAGTGAGAGCGCGGCATCGTAGGCATAGAACGCTTGGAGGGTGCGCATCAACACGGGCACACCCCCAACGGGCAGAAACTGCTTGGGAATGTCGCTCCCCATGCGCAGGCCCTTGCCCCCTGCTACGATGATGGCATACTTCCTCATGCCATCATCATGCCTTGCCGCAGCTCGGCCACCTTGGCGTCGCCACAGTACTTGGCGACAATGGCGAGAGCGAAGTCGAACGTGACGCCTGGTCCTTTACCAGTGATGAAGTTGCCGTCCTGCTCCACCGGCGCGGCGGTGTAGGTGGCATCCTGGAGGAACTTCTCGAAGCCGGGATAGCAGGTGGCGCGGCGGCCTGCCAGCAGTCCCATGTCGCCGTAGACCATAGGGGCGGCACAGATGGCAGCCAGCGACTTGCCCTCGCGGGCCATCGTGCGAATCTCCGCACGCAAGCCGTTGTGGTCCTTCAGGTGCGACGCTCCAGGCATTCCTCCGGGCAATATCAGCATCTCGCCCAGCGTGTGGTCAGCGTCCTCGAACAGTTCGTCGGCCCTGACGGTGATGCCGTGGGCGCTGTGCACCTCCAGACGTTTCATGATGGAGACGGTGCGAACGTGGAGTCCGGCACGGCGCAAGATGTCCACCGTACCCAGGGCCTCCACATCCTCGAAGCCGTCCGCCAAGAATAGATAAATGGTATTCATTCTCTTCTGTTTTAGGGTAATCCGCCGACTCGGGTTCACGACAGGAGGCGGCGGAAGCATTTCTTACTACATCTATTTAGGACAATCCGCCGTCGCCTGGTTCACGCCAAACGTCAGCGGAGACATTTCCTTATCTTATAATTCCCGTAAGTCTATTTTCTGAATGACTCACCGATACCGTGGCCACGCCCGCGGGTCAGCGGAGGCACTTCTTATAGCTCTCGATGGTCTTCTTCAGTCCCAGGTAGAGGGCGTCGCAGATGAGGGCGTGCCCTATCGACACCTCGTCGATCCAGGGAATGTTCTGGTGCAGATAGGCCAGGTTCACCAGACTGAGGTCGTGGCCGGCATTCAGGCCGAGGCCCAGGGAGCGCGCACGCTTGGCTGCCTCCACGAAGGGGGCGATGGCCGCTTCCTTATCCGACGGATAGAGGCTGGCGTAAGGTTCGGTATAGAGTTCCACGCGGTCGGCGCCTGCCTTGGCGGCATATTCAATCATCTCCGGGTCGGCGTTCACGAACAGCGAGGTGCGGATGCCGCCCTTGCGGAAAGCGTCGAGCACATCGGTCAGGAACTCCTGGTTGGCGCGGGTGTCCCATCCGGCGTTGGAGGTCAGCTGGTCGGGACGGTCGGGCACGAGGGTCACCTGTGCGGGCTTCACCTTCAGCACCAGGTCGATGAACTCCGGCGAGGGATAGCCCTCGATGTTGAACTCCACCTTCAGCACACCCTTCAGGTCGAGCACATCGGACTTGCGGATGTGTCGCTCGTCGGGGCGCGGGTGCACCGTGATGCCTTCGGCACCGAAGGACTCACAGTCCATGGCCGTCTTCACCACGTCGGGATTGTTGCCGCCACGCGCGTTGCGCAGCGTAGCAATCTTATTAATATTTACACTTAGCTTCGTCATGTTCCACAATCTTAAATAATAAAACCGTATCTTTGCACTAGCATTTCGGCGGAGGCCGTGGCCACGCCGCAGCTTCACCGAATGCAAAAGTACTAGATTTTTATGTAACAATGCCTCTTTAGGCAGAAAGAAATATTTTATTAACTAAAGACGTCACGTTTCACTATGATGAGATTTGTCCTATTCGGGAACACGTTCCAGACCAAGAAGTCGATGCATGCCGAGCAGCTGCTCGCCACCCTGCGCGCCCATGGCGCCGAAGTGTACATCGACAGCGACTTCTACCATTTCCTGCCGCGGGAGCTGACGGCACGCTATCAGCCCGACGGCATCTTCGAGGGCGATGACTTCGACGCGGACATGGTCATCAGCGTGGGCGGCGACGGCACCTTCCTGAAGTCCGCCATGCGTGTGGGCCGCCGTGGCATCCCCATCCTGGGCATCAACACCGGGCGGCTCGGCTTCCTGGCGGACATCTCGCCCGACGAGATCGGCGAGACCTTCGACGAGATATTCAGCGGCAGCTATCAGGTGGAGGACCGCAGTGTGCTGCAGCTGGACGCTGGCCAGGAGGGGCTGAAGGGCTATCCCTTCGCGCTGAACGAGATTGCCATACTGAAGCGCGACAGCTCGTCGATGATCAGCATCCACACCCACATCAACGGAGCGCTGCTCACCACCTATCAGGCGGACGGCATCATCGTGGCCACCCCCACGGGCTCCACCGCCTACTCGCTGAGCGTGGGCGGTCCCATCATGGTGCCCCACGCCGGCACGATAGCCCTCACGCCTGTGGCACCGCACAGTCTGAACATGCGTCCCATCGTCATCCGCGACGACTGGGAGGTGACACTCGACGTGGAGAGCCGCAACCACAACTTCCTGGTGGCGCTCGACGGACGGAGCGAGACCTGCCAACAAGGCACGCGGCTGACCATCCGCAAGGCCGACTACACGACGAAGGTGGTGAAGCGACGCAACCACGTCTTCTTCAAGACCCTGCGCGACAAGATGATGTGGGGAGCCGACGCAAGAGAATAAACACACACAGAGAACAGACATGAAGATACGCGATATAGACTTGGGCGAACAGCCCGTGTTGCTGGCGCCCATGGAGGACGTCACCGACATTGCCTTCCGACTGATGTGCAAACGCTTCGGGGCCAACCTGGTGTACACCGAGTTCGTGTCGAGCGACGCGCTCATCCGCTCCGTCAACAAGACGATGCAAAAGCTGGAGATCAGCGAGGAAGAGCGCCCCGTGGCCATACAGATATACGGCAAGGAGACCGATGCCATGGTGGAGGCCGCCCGCATCGTGGAGCAGGCGCGGCCCGACATACTGGACATCAACTTCGGCTGTCCGGTGAAGCGCGTGGCAGGCAAGGGCGCCGGCGCCGGCATGCTGCAGAACATCCCGAAGATGCTGGAGATCACACGCGCCGTAGTGGATGCCGTGAAGATTCCCGTGACGGTGAAGACACGCCTGGGGTGGGACGCCGACCACAAGATTATCTGCACCCTGGCCGAGCAGTTGCAGGACTGCGGCATAGAGGCGCTGACCATCCACGGCCGCACCCGCGCGCAGATGTACACCGGCGAGGCGGACTGGACATTGATTGGCGAGGTGAAGAACAATCCGCGCATCCGCATCCCCATCATCGGCAACGGCGACGTCACCACGCCGCAGCGTGCCAAGGAGTGCTTCGACAAGTATGGCGTGGACGCCATCATGATAGGCCGCGGCAGTTTCGGCCGCCCCTGGATATTCAAGGAGGTGACGCACTACCTGCGCACCGGCGAGGAGCTGCCTCCCCTCTCGTTCGACTGGAAGATGGACGTGCTCCGCGAGGAGGTGCTGCAGAGCGTGCAACGCCTCGACGAGCGCCGTGGCATCCTCCACATCCGCCGTCACCTGGCGGCCTCTCCCCTCTTCAAAGGTCTGCCTAACTTCAAGGACACCCGCATCGCCATGCTACGCGCCGAGACCGTGGACGAGCTCTTCGCCATCTTCGACAAAGTAAAAGAGGTGTACGGACGGTAGACCTGATTGCGTTCGACAGAGTGCGGTATCGGGCTCTTTCGGTTAACTGAGGTGTACGGATGGTAATTCCCCTCCGTGCGACAGAAAGCGACTGTATGGCGACGAAACGAAGTGGGTGTACGGGAAGTAGATTCGCCTCCGCGCGACGGTTATTTCTGCGCGACTTCTTGTTTGCCCCTAGTCATCAACACACAGAGCAGAAAAGCCACCAGGAGCATGGCGGCAAACAGGATGAACGCATGCTGACTGCCTTGCGCCGTAGCCTCGGCAAACCTATCGGCGGGAGCGGCCAGCTGTGCCGAAGCCACTATGGTGGACGCCACCGCGGTGCCCATCGCGCCAGCCAACTGTTGGAGGCTGTTGACCAAAGCATTGCCGTCGGCCGACAGGTCCTTGGGCAACTGCGAGAGGCCGAACGTGAGAATCGTGGAGCAACCAAGACCTTGCCCAATGGTATACACCACATAGAAACCATAGAACATAGCAGAGGTGAGCGCTCCGCCAAACCAGGCAAAGAGCACGAGCGACAGCAGCATGCACGCATAGCCAGTGACGATAGGGAAGCGCGCGCCCACCTTATCGAGCAGTCGGCCGCTCAAAGGAGACAGCACGGCACCCACCACACAGCCAGGCACCAGCAGCAGACCGGCAGCGAACGCCCCTGTGTGATTGGATATTTGCGAATAGTTGGGTATGGCATAGCCGATGGCCAGCACGACGAACTGTGCGATGAGGATGGCGGCCAAGGCCATCATAAACCGATGGTTCCCGAGCACCTCGACGCGCAGCAGCGGATTCGCCTCGTGGCGCGACTTGCGCACAAACCAAGTGAGAGCCACAACGGCCGCCACGAGCAGCGAGATGACCACCACACTCATCCATCCCGCCGACGAAGCCTGCACCATGGCAAGCACAAAGGTGGAGTAGCCCACCACGATGAGGGCATAGTCGAACAGGTGAAAGCGCGACCGCTCAGTCGGCACCGACCGCTTGATGAGCGCTAGGCCGACAACCAGCGACAGCAAGAGCAACGGCAAGAGCGAGATGAATATGTAGCGCCAGCCGAACGTGTCGACGATGAAGCCACCCAGCACCGGACCTACCGCCGGAGCCACTGCGGTGACGAGCATCCCGATGCCCATGAACGTGCCTATCTTTTCCTTGGGCGCCTCACCCAGAATGATGTTGAACATCAGCGGGAGCGCAATGCCTGTGCCTACGCCCTGCATCATGCGGCCTAGCATGAGCACCACAAACGTCGGTGCCAGCGAGCAGGCCAACGTGGCGACGATGAAGCTGCAGATGGCGATAAGGAAGAGTGTGCGCTGCGAACAGTTGCGCTTGAGGTAGCTCGACATGGTGATGACGAGCGCTAGAACGAGCAGATAGCCCGTGGTGACCCATTGCACCATGCTGGTGCTCACGCCAAACTCACGCATCAGCGTGGGGAAGGTGACGTTCATGGCCGTTTCGCTCACTACGCCACAAAACGACATGATGCCGGTGGCAAATATCTTCCCTACAAGTTTAATATTGTCTTTGTTATCCATTTTACCTTTCATGTTTTCTGAACCATACATTCTTTCAGTACAATCATTATACCAATTCGGCTGCAAAATTACAAACAAGATTATCTTCGGAGGCAGAAAATCAAGTCCAGATTTTGTCAAAACGAAAACAAATGTCTATGTTTGCAACCTATCAAAGCGCACGACATTATGATGACGATAGAACATTTCAGCACCCAGATGCGAATGCAGGACCAAAGCATAGGAGGTGTTTATGCGATAGAGGTGACAGGTGAAAAGCTCTCGGGCATAGCGATAGAGTCGACCTATGCCGACTTCTTCTCTCTGGTGAGGGTGGAAAGCGGAGAGGCCGTATACCTGATCAACAGCCGTCGTATCCAACCACTACACGCGTGAGCACAGCACTCGGTTCTATGCGGAGCAGCTTTGCGTCACGCCAGTTTACCTGGCTCGCATAGTGCGTCGCTTTGCCCAGAAGTCGGTGAAGGAGTTCATCCTCTCGCTCGTCTATCAAGATGCTCTCGACATGCTTCGCTACACCGACGCGCAAGTGGGCGAGGTAGCGAGTCGCCTAGGCTTTGCCGACATCGAGACCTTCAGCAAATTCTTCAAACGCCACAACGGACAATCCCCCAAGAAAGTGCAACACATCGATTAAGACCAGGTTTGTAGGCAACTCCAATATTACCGAAGGATCGTACGAATAGTAATTGAGGTTTCGCCTACTGTTGTACGTCAGAGGTCTACAGCTATACCGAATTTACCATCGCGACTGGGCTCAATTACCATCACGGTATATACAATATCTCTGTTCAAAGACTTTGAACAGACGTACAAAGTCACTGAACATGTGTTCAAAGACTCTGAACAGACGTTCAATGACTATAAATAAAGATTCCGTTGAAATGCACATCGATAGACATTGGTTGTCCATAAACGAAAAAAGCCCCACGCATTTGAGCATCGTCGAGAGGCTTGGTGGGGACTAACAATGCACAGGTACAAACAATATCCAGCCAACAAACTTTTGAGAAGAAGATAATTTGCCGCTTGCAAAAAATACGGGATATTAGTTGGTTTACTGTTTCTGGATATTAGAAAATCTGACGTAAAGAAAAGAAGATTACCGAGAACCATGGAATTATCTAGGAATATTTATATCTTTGCGACGTCTTCATTTACCAAAGGTTTCAAGAAAAGCCTAAGGTGAGGGTTGACATACATTTGATAAAAGGCGTAACTAACGCTTTAGTTTTGACTTCATAAGAACTTCGCAAACTCGACTGCTTGTCAAAAACAAAGCAATGGGAACGCCTCACATAGGTGTATTATGCACTTTTCTTGACGGCTCTTAGTGGCTCTTACTATTAGGGCTATAGGAAGGTGATATCATATACACACGTGGGGCTTTCAGCATTGCTCGTTTCGACAAGCAGGGCAATGCGAAGGCCTTTATGAAGTGGAACGGGCGAAGGCTGGCTCCACGTTTTTTTATTTTATGTATATACAACAGAATAACAAACAACCAATAGAGAGCCATTGGTAAATACTAATTTCTTATGAAAATCATTACAAGAGTTTTTGTTTTATTGCTTTTTGTATTTGGAATATCCGTCAACACAAACGCAAGGAAACGCAAAATCAAGATTTCCGTGACTCCAACAGAATCAAAGATTTCTATTGACGGAAATTATGTTGGCGATGGTATAATTGAGTACACATGGGTTAACAAAAGTGACTTTCTGGTCATAAAAGCAGAGAAGGAAGGCTATTTAACGTTGGAAAACAAAATTTTTTACTCAGATAAGCGTAATGCTGTGTCCTATGTATTGCGCCCAGACATGTTCTACAATGCTTCCGTACCCAGTGGTATCGTTAATAAATTCTTCAGTGTTGTCGTATCACCAGACTTTTATACTATCGACGAAAACGGAAAGATTGATTCTGACAAATGTTGGAAGATGATTCATCAGATACTTCTCAATTATTTTGACGAGATGCAAGTAACCGACCAGTCTTCTTCTTTCATCCAGACTCCATGGGATTACGAAAGATTCTCTGAATCAAAACAAGTAGCAAGAACGAGAGTAACTGTTAAGCAGTCAGGGGTCGATGACGACAGACTCGTTTTCCAAATCAAAGTATCTTCAGAGCAAGCCCCTCTGATTGCGATGAACAACGAGAACTCATATACAGAGGTAAATCGTATTCTAAAGAAATTCGACTCATTGATTAGCGAATTCCAAACTAGATTATCCAAGAAGTAAACATCAACTCAATCATATGAAACTCTTACTATTAATAGTAGCTGCATTCTTTACATTCTGTGAATGCTCTGCCCAAATTATGGAGGACGACTTTGAGACGAACCAATTCAATTGGAATGAGACCGTCGGTAAGCGTGGTCAAGCAGTAATAAAAGATGGTGTTCTTCACATGGAAACATCAAATGAACGGTTACTCTGTACAACGTATGGTCCTTTTGACATCAACAAACCTTTCATCCTCTCTTGTGATGCGTTTGTAAAAAGAGTGGACAACAATAAGATATTTGGCATTATTCTCGATTACGAGGATGAAGACAACTTCATGTGCTTTTACGTATGTGAGGGAGAATCCCGTCTTGAGATAATAAAGAATGACAAACTTGTTGGCAAAAAGTATGCTACGATAAATCTAGAATCAGGCAAAAAGAAAGGAATAACGTTTGAGATTGAATACAATCTAAATGAAATAATTTTCAAAGTCAATAGTATGAAGGCTTTGTCTTATCGCAGACGCGTAACAAATAGTGACTTCATACTTGGTACCTCAGGTATAGGTTTCTTTGTAAAAAATGGTGCATTTGTAGATTTTGACAATCTTAAGATTACCCAATAGATAATCTATACTCCCATCCTAACTCGCATAAAGTAACAAGGATGGGAGTATTTTCAGTCGACCATACTATCAGCAACAATTTACAAATATGATGGGGATGGACCCGCTGACACTCCGATTTTATATAAGGTATACGGGAAGGGGTCAGCTCTCCGTTTGGAGCGCCCATTCCCACACGGGGAGCACGTGCACCTGGGCATCGTCCAGAGCGATTTCCTCCTTCTCGTCCAGCGTGATGATGTAACCCTCCTTCAAACCGTAAGTCGCCATGGCCTCCTGAAGGCCTTCGAGCTCACGCTCGCGTGTCTTCTTCTCAGCCATAGAGACCGTGACCTGATAGGCCTGCGATATGCGGAACCCTTGACGCACAACGAAGTCGCACTCCTTCTTCTCGGCATGATAGAAAAGGTCGTAGCCACGGCGCTTCAGCTCGATGAACACGAGGTTCTCCAGCTTCACGCCCAGATTGTCCGTCGCGTTGAAGCCCACCTTGCTGATGATGGCGTTGTCGATGAAGTAAACCTTCTTCGGGCTGAGCATCTGCGCCTTCAGCGAAGGGGAGTATTTGAACAACTGGAATATCATGTACGTCTGCTGGATATACTCCAGATAGTTCTTGATAGTCTCCGGGTGGCGGATGCCTATCAGCTTGCCTATCGAATTGTAGGTGATGCGTTTGGTGGCGTTGCTGGCCAGGTAGAAGACGAGCTCCAGAATCTCTTTCTCGTTCGTCAGTCCGTTGCGGGCTACCACATCGCGGAAGACGATGCTTTCGTAGAGCGACGACAGGTAGCGGGCGGAGGGCATCTGCAGATACCGTGGGAAGCCGCCCTTTTCCAGATAATCCCTCATGGACGCCAACAGGCGCGAGCGTCCGGCGGTGGTGTAGAAGTCTTTGGTCGTGGGGTGGACATCCGCCAGCGCGAGGTATTCGCGGAACGAGAAGGGATACGTCTCCACGGAGATGTAGCGTCCGGTGAGATGTGTCCCCAACTCGCGGCTCAGCATGCGTGCGTTGGAGCCTGTCACGATGACTTTGTTGCCTTCGTTGTAGAGTCGGCGGACAAAAGCCTCCCACCCTGTCACGTTCTGTATTTCGTCGAAGTAATAGGTATGTTGCTCGCCAAACAGCTCGATGAAGCACTCCTGCAGGGACTGGAAGTCGGCCACGGTGAAGTTGACGAGGCGTTCGTCGTCGAAGTTGAAGAAGAAGTCGCGTTCGGCCATACGGTCGCGCATCTGCTGTAGCAGCACCGACTTGCCGCACCGCCGTATTCCCGTGATGATGAGTATCTCCGGTGTAGTGAGCCACTCCTCCTCTATCCGGCGTGGAATGGTGTTCTGCGTCATCTCCCGGCAGTTATCCTGCTGCTCGAAGATTATCTTTTTCAGTAGATCCTTCATAGCTCTCTTCCTCCATTTGATTGGCTACAAAGGTAGACATTCCCCACATAACTCCCAACCAATATCCGTGAAATTATTCATTCCGAATGAAAGGTTTCGGGCAAATCTATTCATTCGGAATGAAAGGTTTCGCGCATCAGCAGGGCAAGTCGACCTCATCTATCGGGTCAAAAGTACGAAGAATATCCCGATAATCGGGTCAACGTGACCCGATTTTATACAGTTTTGAACCTAATTTGACCCGATTCGGGACTTTATCGCCTTCCACATCACTCTTTGCCGAGTTTACTCTTGTAGAGCGAGTCGATGATGCAGTCGGCCAACGAGATGTTGGGGACCAGGATGTGCTCACAACCTAGGGCACCGGCCACGGCCAGGAAGAGCTCGGCGGCAGGGACGATGACGTCGGCGCGGTCGGGCTTCAGGCCATAGCGCTCCATGCGCTCGCGCAGACTCAGGGCACGCAGAGTGTTGTAGAGCAAGGTGAGCTCCTTCACGGGCAGCTGGTCCTTGGGGACGCTCTGCTGCGAGTTCTCGCGATAGAGCCGACAGAGGCGGTTGATGTTGCCACCCGAGCCGATGATGGTCACATCCTTATACTCAGCGGCATACTGCACCATGTCGTTTATCAGCTTCTCCATCACATCCTCCTTCACGGCACCGCTCAGCATACGGATGGTGCCCACGTTGTAGCTATAGCTGTCCACCAACTTGCCGTAGCTCATCATCGTTATCTCGGTGGAGCCACCGCCCACATCCATGTAGGCGAAGTTGCCGTTCATCACGTCCATCGCCTCGATGGTGTTGTCGTAGAGCAGCTGCGCCTCTTTGCGTCCGTCCAGAATCTCCAGGTCGATGCCCGTGTCCTTCTTGATGCGCTTCACGATGCGGGCTCCGTTCTTGGCGTCGCGCATGGCGGAGGTGGCGCAGGCACGGTAGTCCTTCACCGAGTAGAGCTTCATCAGCTGCTTGTAGCTCTTCATCATGCACATCATCATACGCTCGCGCTCGGCGGACACCTCACCCAGGGTGAACACGTCCTTACCCAAGCGCAAAGGGATGCGCAGAAACAGTTGTTTGGTGAACTCGCAGTTGCCCATGGCGTCTCGCTGCACGTTCTTTATCAGCAGTCGGGCTCCGTTGGAGCCTATGTCGATAGCTGCGAAGTTGTTATTTTCCATTGTCTCGTAAAGTTATTGTTCCACTTCGGCCTCAGCCAAATAGTCTTCGTAAAGTTGTTCTTGTGAGCGGAAGGGCTCGCCTGCCTGAATGACGTTGCTGCCCTGGCGGTCCACCAGGCGGCCGTTCACCGTGTCGGCCAGGCCATAGTCGACGGTGCGCATCAGGTCGTGCTGCAGGTCCCTGTCGTAGACGGGCGTGAGCACTTCGATGCGGTTCTCCAGGTTGCGCGGCATCCAGTCGGCGCTGCCCATGAAGTAGCGTGGATTGCCTCCACCGGCGAAGATGAGGATGCGCGAATGCTCCAGATAACGGTCGATGATGCCCACCGCCTTGATGTTCTCGCTCACGCCAGGGATGCCAGGCACCAGCGAGCAGTTGCCGCGGATGACGATGTCTATCCTCACCCCAGCCTGCGATGCCTCGTAGAGTTTAGTGATGATGTCGATGTCGGTGATGTGGTTGATCTTTATCTTTATCCAAGCCTCGTCGCCGTTGCGGGCGTTGTGTATCTCGGTGTCCATCATGCGCAGCACCTTCGTCTTCATCTCGTTGGGCGACACCAGCAGTTCGTTGAAGCGCACGGGATGGAAGGGTTTGTTGATGAAGTCGAACACGCGCTCCACCTCGCGCGTCAGTTTGGGGCGGGCGGTCATGAGCAGATAGTCGGTGTACATCTTGGCGTTCCCCTCGTGGAAGTTGCCTGTGCCGATGCAGGCTATGTCGCCGCCCTTGGCTTTGATGTGCACCAGCTTGGAGTGTATCTTCAGTCCCTCCACGCCGAACACCACCTCGATGCCGGCCTCCTGCATGCGTTTGCTCCACTTGATGTTGCTCTCCTCGTCGAACCGCGCCAGCAGTTCTATCACCACGGTCACCTTCTTGCCGTTGCGGGCGGCGCAGATGAGGGTGTTCACCACCTTCGAGTCCTTGGCCAGGCGATAGAGCGTGGCCTTTATCTCCTTCACGTCAGGTCGTATGGCGGCCTCGCGCAGCAGGCGGATGAAGCTGTTGAACGAGTGGTAGGGCACATGGATGAAGCGGTCCTTGCGGCGGATGGTGTCCAGCAGGCTCTCGCTGGTTTCGAGCGACGGCCGCACGATAGGCCTCCACGTGGGATAGTGCATCTCCGCCGGTCCGCAGGCAGGGAACCCCATGAGGTCCTTGTGGTCCTGGTAGCGGCCACCGCTGACGATGGTGTCCAGCTGGTCGATGTTCAGGCGGTTCATCACCTTCTTCAGCAGGTCGCGCGGCATGCTGGCGTCGTAGATCATGCGTATCGGCTCACCGCTCTTGCGGCTCTTCACGCCGTGTGCCACCTTCTGCAGCACACCATAGTCGAGGTCGTTGTCCATCTCCATCTCCGCGTCCTTGGTCACCTTGAACGAGAATGCCTCGAATGTGTAGTGTCCGCAGCCGATGAAGATGAACGGCAGGCAGTAGCGTATCACGTCGTCGATGTACATCACGTGGGTGACGCCCTCGGCTGAGGGGAGCTTCACGAAGCGTCCTGTCTCGCGCGGTATCTTCACCAGAGCGAAGTTCTCCTTGCGCTTCTCCTCCCCTTCGGCCTCCAGCGTGCATTTCACGCCCAGATAGATGCCGTCGTCGGTGATCTCCTTTATCTCGGAGAGCCACACGGGGTTGGTGATGCCGTTCAGGCGGTCGATGTAGAGCCGTTTGATGTAGTCCTTCTGCAGTTCGTCGAGGTCGGTCTCATGGAGCAGGAAGACGTTATGTTCGCGTAGGCACTGGAACACCTCGTCCACGCTCCTCTCGAACTCGTGGTTGAAGAGGTTGTTCAGTCGGTTTATCTCTTTGATGGTCTTCTTCGCCCGTTCGCGGTCGCGCTTCAGTGCCTTGTCCTTCGAGTCGGCCACACGGTTGAGCGAAGCCACGCGCACGCGGAAGAACTCATCCAGGTTGTTGGAGTAGATACCGAGGAAGTTGAGGCGTTCGAAGGCTGGTATGGTGGTCTTCTGCGCCTCCTGCAGAATGCGGTGGTTGAAGTGCATCCAACTCACGTCGCGCTCCACGTAGGCGCGCTGCAAAAGTTTGTCGGGATTGTTGTTCATAACAGGAGCCAATAATGTCATCTTAAGATGGTGCAAAGATGATACATCGTTGTTACAAACCTGTTACAGCCGTATGACAGAGTTGTTACGTTTTTAGCCCTGCGTGATGGCTATTCCACCGACATGTCATTCGTCACGCCTCTTCCCGGATAATCCAGTCGCTGATGGTGCGCTGCTCGCTGTCGTAGTTCACACCTATTTTATATAGGCGCTTGCCGTCGGCGGTGTAGGGGATGAGGTAACCTTTCTCATCTATCTGCCGGATGGCCTCCTCGGCGGAGCCGTCGAACTTCAGCTCGAACACGTAGACGGCGTCGGGGAAGTAGAGCACCGCGTCGGCACGCCCTATGGCGCTGTCCTCCTCCGCACGAATCATGAAGCCCATAAGATTGAAGATGAGGAAGAACACCGTCTGGAAGTCCTTCTCGTCCTTGTTGGCGAGGCGGTTGGAGATGCTGGCGAGATAGGCCCGCAGGCGCTGCAGGGCGCCATCCATCTTGCGGTCGTAGAGCTTCTCCACGAAGTCCGTCACTAGCGAGTTGTTGTCCGACGGGATGGGAGACAGGTAGCTAGGGGCCAAGCTGTTGATCATACCGAGTTTTACTTCCGTATTGGGATAGCCCAGCTTGTAGCTCGAGATGGCGGGATTATACTTCTTGATGGTGAGGTAACCGCTCTGATAGAGCAACGGCAAGGCCGAGGTCATCTGCTCAGGCGACACGTCGAATTCGGTTACCATGGCACTCTTCTTCTCGATGTCCATCACGTTGACATGGTATTTCTGCAGCAGCTTCA
>CAVFUK010000107.1:0-37394 GCA_963625535.1 Anaerovoracaceae bacterium
GGTGTCCGTTCTCTATTATATAGTATGGTTCCCTATTTAAATAGGTATCCGTTCTCTCTATAATAGGTATCCGTTTCCCATGTAATAGGTAAACGTTTCCCGTATAATATGAACACGTTTTCCCTGCCCCTCTCTCGAAAGGGCGAGCAAAGTTAGATATGTTTTCCCGAATAACAAATTATTCTTTCAAGAAGTTATCAACAGACGCAAGTTTTCTATTTACTTTAGCTAACTGCTTGATATACAGCCGATGTCGCTGCAACTGTTTATGAAAAGTTCTCCGAATTGGTAAACTTTATGCATATGCTGAGTGGGTCCGATTGTCCCTTCCCGCCGCTGTTACGGCCTCTGTCCGTATCAATATATTTACCGTTTTAGAGAGTGATGGGTGGGGATGCTCAGAGATAAAAAACTATGCTCATTTGATTTTTATATGCTTCATAGTATGGGAGAACTGTTACTGAGATACTCCATCGGTAATCCCTCCGACTGGTGTCTATTTTACTTTCCAAATATTCAGTATGATGCAGCCTTTCTCTTGGTGGGTGTCGGGGGTGCAGAGGAAGAGGGCGTGGTTGAGCCAGGCATAGCGGCTGTCCTTGGGAGCCTCAAACTGAGGGGCGGCCTTGAAGTAGGATACGGTTTGCCCGTGCTCATCGAGTCCATTGTAGCAGAGCCCACGGTTGCGGATGTGGATATACACACCATCATCGGTCTTGATGCTGTAGATGGCCTCCAACTCCGAACGGTCACCTTGCGACAACTGCCAGTCGGCACCGCCATCGACAATCGTGCCCTTCAGCAACGGGCCCTCGAATGTACCGCCCGTGATGGGGACAACTGTGCGACGTCCGTGTGCTGTCTCGCCGATGCTGTACGTCTCGCCGAGAGTCACTTTCAGTTGCATTACAAACTCAGCCTGTGGAGGCTCTTGTGCCATTGCCGGCGATAAGCTGACGACAGACAGCATCACTGCGGCTATCAATAGTATATTCTTCATCATATGGAATATCGTTTGTTCATTGAAATTGACTAAAAAGGTCTGAGGCTTGGCTCAGTCACTTTGTTGCAAAAGTACAAAAAATACCGAGTGATGCCTCGCCCAAAGACAATCGATTGTATTGACCAAAACAATTAGATTGTTTTGGCTCAGACAATCGATTGTATAGGCCCAAACGAAGCATTGTATTTTGGAAGACGTAAAGTGGAACCTGGCGGGGTATAGGTTGACGGAATAGTCTATTATAGAGATACTCTAACCCACAACGAACCGCACATATGCCCGGTCGTCGAAGCTACGGTTGCCCTCGACGAGTCCTTTGGTGGCGATGAAGGAGCCGAGGTTTTGCGGGTCGCTGGCAAGTTGTGAGGCGAGGGCCGCCTCGCTGGCGGCTAAGGTCGGCAACAGGGTGGGGTATCCGTCGCTGGCAAGTACAACCTCACGGGGCGCAATTCCAGTGGAGGCCTGCAAAGGTGCACAAGGAATCACTCTCACACCATCCATGTAGATAGGGAATCCGTCGATGACGGCATACCGGCGGTTCTGCCCTTCGGCGATGGCCCTTACCAACAGGGGCTCTATGGCTTTGCGGGCATTCAAGGGCGGCATGCCTTGGCGGATGAGCTCCACCCGTCGGCGGGCTATCCGCTCCTCATAAGGCTTGGGGTTCTCGTAGAACACACCGTCTATCAGGGCTTGGCAGTCGCCCACCATCCACACCTCTTGTCGTGCACGACTGTAGATGACGGCTGAGGCGGCGAGCCGCTCAACGGGATTCTGCCGCATGCGGTCCGCTACGCCAGCCTGCTCGTATACCTTATATATATAATAGGTAATGCCTTGGCAGAATTCCGCGGTGGAGGCTTCGGCCTTCAGCTCTTCCTGTATGAACTTCTCTGTGAGACAGGTGGCGTAGCGGCCGTTCTTCATCGTGGGCGAGAGGTGGAGCGGAGTTTTGCTGGTGCTGCCGTCTATCACGGCGATGAAATCCTCCGTCACTAAGATAGCGTCCTCGCATTCCGCCTCACTCTTCTTGCCCAGGATGTAACTCTCTATGATGGTTTCCATGTGTGTCTGATTGTAACTATGAATGCTGACTTTCACTTGCTGACCGCGAAGTATTTTGCATGCGGACTGCTCAGGTAGAGTCCGCAGACGGAACTCTGTGGGTACATGGCACCGTTCTCGG
Source organism: Anaerovoracaceae bacterium (assembly GCA_963625535.1). Lineage (GTDB taxonomy): Bacteria > Bacteroidota > Bacteroidia > Bacteroidales > Bacteroidaceae > Phocaeicola_A. Next base: position 2,190 of record CAVFUK010000107.1, read on the forward strand.
TCAGCCTGATGCTGAGTGCCTTGAAGTCGAGCAGACGGCTCAACGGGAAGATGAGCCGCTGGTCGGGCAGACAGGGATAACCCACCGCAGGGCGGATGCCTCGATAGGTTACTTTGGCCAAATCCTTGGGGGAGAGATGCTCATCGGGAGCGTATCCCCAAAGCTTGGTCCGCACCTCTTGATGCAGCCACTCGCTGGTGGCCTCGGCCAAGCGGTCGCCCAAGCTCTGCATGAGCAGGGCATGGAAGGAGTCCGCACCGGCTTTCAACCGCTCCAACTCCTCGGCGAGCGAGGGCGATACGGTGATGGCGAACACACCCACAAAGTCGCCACCGCCATGGGGTGCCACGAAGTCGCAGAGTGACAGGCGAGGTTCATCCTTATGAGCCGGATGCTTCTGTCGTGGGGTGGGCAGCTCCAGGTCGGCGCCGTTGACCGCTCCCGGCATCACGATGCTGTGGTCGGTGCCGTAGGCGGGGTAGAAGCCCACCTGGGCCTGCATGTAGTGGCGTTTCTCTAGCTCATCGAGCAACCGCTCGGCTTCGGCCTTTATCTCCTCCGCCTCTTGTTGTCCCTTTTTCACCCGCCAGAGGTTGTAGAAGAAAATCCAGTTAATGTAAGGGCGCACGGAGCCTATCGGTATGTTGGGCAGCGTGTGGTAGCCGATGTAGGTGGGGTGGGGCAAGGTCTCACGCTTCCAGTCAATCTCCAACCGGTTCAGACTTTCCGTCTCGCCCTTGTTGCCGTCAGCCAGCTGCATGATGTCCTTTACCTTCTTCTGCGCATTATATTGTCGCACCAACTCCTCCTGCCGGCGTCGGTTGGCGGCGATGATCTTTTCGCGGTCGTTGCCCAGTAGCTGCAGGGCAACGACAGGGTTTTGCGCCGCGTCCTTCATGTGGAACACCGGGCCGTTGTAGAGCGGTGCAATCTTGAGGGCCGTATGTAGGTCGCTGGTGGTGGCACCGCCGATAAACAGCGGTATGTCGATGCCTGCTTTGGCCATGGCTTCGGCCGTGTGGCACATCTCGTCGAGCGAGGGCGTGATGAGTCCACTCAGCGCCACAAAGTCGAAGTGTTCGCTTTGGAGCGTCTCTACTATCTTCTCCGAGGGTACCATGACGCCGAGGTCCACCACATCGAAATTGTTGCAGCCCAACACCACGGCGACAATGTTCTTGCCGATGTCGTGCACGTCGCCCTTCACTGTTGCTACCAAGTAGCGCCCGTTGCTGTGGGCCGACGCTTGTTTGCTCTTCTCGATGTAAGGTTGCAGCAAGGCGACGGCCCTCTTCATGGTGCGGGCCGACTTCACCACCTGCGGCAGGAACATCTTGCCCTCGGCAAAGAGATCGCCCACCATCTGCATGCCTTTCATGAGGGGGCCTTCGATAATCTTTCCCGGCTCGGGAAACTGACGGAGCGCTTCCTGCAGGTCAGCTTCGAGGTATTCCTCGTCACCGGTGCGGAGGGCTGTTGTCAGCCGGTCCTCCAACGGGGTGGATGCTCGGTCAACGGTCGGTGCTGTGTTGGCGGTTCCTTCCGTGCCTTGGGCCTCAAGCAACTGTTGCGCCATCTCCATCAGTCGTTCAGAAGCATCGTCGCGTCGGCACAGGATGACGTCCTCTATGGCCTCGAGCAGGTCCGCGGGAATATCCTGGTACATCACTTTCGTGGCCGGATTGACGATGGCCATGTCCATCCCCGCATGCATGGCGTGGAAGAGGAACACTGCGTGCATCGCCTCGCGGAGATAGTTGTTGCCTCGGAAGGCGAACGACAGGTTGCTCACACCACCGCTCACGTGCGCCCCGGGCAGGTTATGCTTGATCCATTCCGTAGCCTTGATGAAGTCCAGCGCATAGCGGTCGTGCTCCTTCATGCCGGTGGCCACGGTGAGTACGTTGGGGTCGAAGATGATGTCCACGGGCTTCACGCCGGCCTTCTCGGTCAGCAGTTTGTAGGCCCGGGCACAGACTTCAATCTTCCGGTCGTAGGTGGTGGCTTGTCCCTGTTCGTCGAAGGCCATCACCACCATGGCTGCACCGAACTGTTTGATGGCGCGGGCATGGCGCAGGAAGGCCTCCTCGCCCTCCTTCAGAGAGATGGAGTTGACCACGCACTTGCCCTGTATGCATTTCAGCGCCGCCTCTATGACACAGAAGCGCGACGAGTCTATCATCCAGGGGATGCGCGACACCTCGGGGTCGGATGCCATGAGGTTGAGGAAATGGACCATCTCCGTCTCGGCATCTATCAGTCCGTCGTCCATGTTGATGTCGAGCATCATGGCCCCGTCGCGCACCTGTTTGCGGGCGATGCCCAGTGCTTCGTCGTACTGTTTGTCCTTGATGAGGCGCAGGAACTTGCGGCTGCCCGCCACGTTGCATCGTTCGCCGACGTTCATGAAGACACCCTCCAATGTAGAGGTCACCTCCAGTCCCGCCAGCCAACGGCTGCTCTTCATCTCTGTGGGTAGCGGACGAGCCTTCCTACCGCTGATGGCTTCGGCTATCAGCTTGATGTGTTGAGGTGTGGAGCCGCAGCATCCACCCACGATGTTCACACTGCCGTCGTCCACAAAGCGGCTTATCGCCTCCGCCATCATTTGCGGTGTCTCGTTGTAGCGTCCCTCCTCGTCGGGCAGGCCGGCGTTGGGGTAGGCGCTTATATAATAGGGTGCGATTTGTGCCAGCGACTGCAGGTAGGGGCGCATGTCCTCGGCTCCGAACGAGCAGTTCAATCCCACGCTCAGTATCTCCTCGCAATGTTGTACGGAGGTGAGGAAAGCGTCCAGTGTCTGTCCGGAGAGCGTACGGCCGCTGGCGTCGGCTATCGTCACGCTCAGCATCACCGGCATCCATCGTCCCGTCATCTCCCTCACACGCTCCACCGCTGCCAGGGCGGCTTTGGTGTTCAGCGTGTCGAAGATGGTCTCGAAGAGCCATGCGTCGGCCCCTCCCTCGCAGAGCGGAATCATCTGCTCGGTGTAGGTGTCGCAGAGTTCGTCGAACGTCATGGCGCGCATAGCGGGGTTCTCCACGTCGGGCGACAGGGACAGCGTGCGGTTGGTCGGTCCGATGGAGGCCATCACGAACCTCGGTTTGTCGGGCGTGAGCCGTGTCATGCGGTCCGCCTCCTCGCGGGCTATCCGTATGGCGGCTTCGTTCATCTGACGGACGTAGTCCTCGGTGTGGTAGTCCGCCTGCGAGATGCGCTGCGCGTTGAACGTGCAGGTGGTGATGATGTCCGCCCCCACCTCCAGGTAGTCGCGGTGTATCTTGCGGATCACATCGGGGCAGGTCATCGGTATTAGGTCGTTGTTGCCCGTCAGACGGACTGTCCAGTCCTTGAAAGTCTCTCCCCGGAACTCCTCTTCCGTCAGGTGCAGACTCTGTATCATTGTCCCGATGGCGCCGTCGAGTATCCAGACGCGGTCGCTGTTTCGGGTGAAGGTGTCGTAAAATGCTCCTCCCTCCATAGAAAACGTCTTCTCCATAAATAATATCCGTTAGCCTTGGGCATGCAGTCCGTTCATAATCTTCTCCACACAGGTGGATGCGTTCATCGTGTAGAAGTGGATGCCCGGCACGCCTGCTTCGCGCAACTCTTGGCATTGCTTGATGGCCCATTCCACGCCTACCGTCTTCACGTCGTCGTTGCTTTTGCACTTCATCAATTCCGTTGCCAGCCGCTTCGGGAAGTCGATGTGGAAAGTCTTGGGCAGCATGGTCAAGTGGCCGAGCGTGGTGAGCGGCTTCAGTCCGGGAATGACGGGCACGTCGATACCTTCCTCGCGCAGACGTTTCACGAAGGCGAAGTATTTCTTGTTGTCGTAGAACATCTGCGTCACGATGTAGCTGGCACCGGCATTCACTTTCGCCTTCAGGTATTCTATGTCCGAGTCGAAGTTCATCGCCTCGTCGTGTTTCTCGGGATAGCCCGCCACACCGTAGGAGAACTTGGTTACCGGACCTTGGCAGTGTGCCCCTGCCAGCAACTTGCCGTTGTTGAAGTCGTTCACCTGTTGGCAAAGCTCTATGGCGTGCGTGTGTCCGCCTTTCACGGTGATGTATTTGTTCTCGCCGCGTGGCCTGTCGCCTCTCAACAGGAGGAGGTCGGTGATGCCGAGGTAGGAGAGGTCGATGAGTTCCGTCTCTATCTCCGCCGCAGTGAATCCGCTGCAGATGATGTGGGGCACGGTGCATACGCCGTAGCGCTCCTTGATGGCTGCCGAGATGGCCACCGTCCCGGGTCGGTTGAGCACGCTGAGTTTCTCGAACATGCCGTTCTCCAGTTCGCTGTAGATGGTCTCGTACCGGTGCGTAGTGATGTTGATGTACTGAGGGTTGAAGGGCATCAGTCGGTCTATCGTGTTGTAGATGCTGCTGATGCCTGTGCCGCGCAGTGGCGGCAGTACCTCGAATGAGAAGTAGGGCTCTTTTGCTGTAGCCATATCATAATAGGTATTGCGAGTTCACACCGGGGCGCCTTCGTCTGTAGTCGCCCAGGCATGCTGAAATAATACTCGGGTCAACAAATAATTTAGTAATCTCGGAAATGGTATGTTCACTCTCTCTTGCTTGTCGCTACTAATACCTAAATCATCTGCAAAGGTAAGTATTTATTCTAAACCCTGCGTATGTTTTACATGTTTCTATGGTCGACTATCTACTATAAATGTGCAGATTCTTAGCATAATTGCACTGAACTCCGTGCAGTTTTTGATAGAAAGTGCACTGAATTCAGTGCATTCCTCTCTGGATGTTCGGAATGCTTTACTAAAATGAAGGGCGCTTCTTAGGAGGATTAGCTATGAGTATCGTCGTTCACTCATGAACGTGAAATCGTCGATAGACACCCACGGACGTCTACGCAGTAATCCAAATCTTCTTCAGCTGGCGGCGGATGACGATGATGTTGATGAGGGTCGTCAGCACGAAGTAGATGAGGGCGGTGACGTAGATGCACAGGACGGAGGCTCCGCCGATGCCGATTCCCTCCATATAGGTGAGCCATACCGAGCGGGCGGCTAGGGAGAGGACGATGGCTACGAGGGTGATCATCACGTTGAGCGCGAGGATTATGCGCTCGTAGTAGCGACCTACCTCACTAGGGGAATAGCCCAAGAGAACCAGGTGGTTGATGGTCGTCTGACTCTTCTGCAGGAGGAGGAAGATGCTTAATGTTAGGATGAAGGTGGCGAGGACACAAATGAGTAGGCCGTTGATGGTGACGATGGCGGACGAGAGACTGAGGAACTTCGAGATGTTGCCCGTCTCGGCCTTGTCACCTGCTACCTCAATCCCGGCTTCCGACAGATAGGTGTTCATGGCTTCGGCATTCAGCCGGTCAATCTCCACGATGAGGCGCGAAGGTTTGCCCTCGGGTGCGTCCGGTGCATAGCGCTGGTTGGCCCAGTTCATGAAACTTTGGGGCACGGCAATGGTGTTCAGCCGCGACGAGAACCCTACGATGGAAGCCTCGTAGTGGTCCGTCAGATTGTCCTTGCCCATCAGTTGCACGTTCAAGGGAACGGAGCTGACAAACTCCTCGCTAATCTGCGGTAAACCTTGCGGGATGGCAAAGCCGAAGTTGTAGAGCGTGAGGTAGTCCTTACTTATTATAATAGGTATAGTGCGGCTCTGCGGTGTGAAGTTCCATCCTTTGGGTTTCACGTCGAAGAACTCGTCCGGCACCGACTCCACGAACAGGTAGGTCGACAGGCACTTCGAGCCCAGCTCCAGCGACCCGCGGATGTTGAACTGCGAAGAGGTGAACCGGCCAATCTTCTTCACCCACGGCTGTTGCTGCAGGGACTGAATCTCCTCGTCGTCGAACGCGATGGGGGTGAACCCTATGCCGCTGACTCGCTTGGAGAGCACCACATAGTCCTTGGACAAGAAGTCATCCTCGCCGTCGTCGGAGTGGCGGCTGTCGGCGTAGAACATGATGCCGGTCATGATGATGGCAAAGCCGATGACGTTCGCCAGGGTGTAGCCCAGCAATTGTCCCTTCGACAGATTCTTTTTCAGGAGTGTCCATACGAGGTCCTGTCCGGTGGTGTGGAGTGATTTCATAAGGATATAAAACTGGCGTTGTTCAACAATAAATGGTTGCCCACGGAGGTGGTGACGATGGCGGCTCCCTGTCGGGCGGCTTCTTCTTCGATGATGGAGGCCACCAGGGCATTGTTCTTCTCGTCGAGGTGGCTGACAGGCTCGTCGAGGAAGATGAAGTCGAACGGCTGGCAGATGGCGCGCACCACAGCCACACGCTGTTGCTGGCCTATGCTGAGTTTGGCGGCTACGGTGTCCTTCTTCTCGGCGATGCCCAGCCGCGAGAGTAAGTCCTCGATGTCGGATGGGGTTTTGTAGTCCGTCCGTTGGTTCTTCAGCTGGATGTTTTGCAGGACGGTGAGCTCGGGGAAGAGGCGCATCTCTTGGGGTAGGAGAGCGATGTGGCGCGTCCGCACGTCGCACCATTGGCGGATGCTGAGCGACCGCACATCGGTGTCGTTGAACCGGAGCGTGCCTTGGTAGTCCACCCGGTTGCCGTAGATGAAGCTCAGCAGTGAGGACTTGCCACCGCCCGACTCCGCATGCACGCAGTACTTCCCGCCGCGACGGAACACGAACGAGTCGCGGTTCCAAATCTCCGATGTCTGAATCCGTTGCGAGTCCTCCATGCCCCTGAACACGAGGGGCAGGAGGTGCTGCAACGAAATATTCTCGATGGTCGTGAAGTCCATAAACCTCTCTGCTGTTACCAGTTCTCTGATTATGCTTATTCCGAGAGGGTCATCTCCGGGTCAATCTCTTCGGTCTCGTCGTTGTTGGACGCGAAGGAATTATCCCCGGCGCACTCGCTCCAACGTTTCTCAATCGTCCCGTTCATGCTTGCCTGTATGATGGAATTGGCAATGGTGCCGACGATGCCGTAGGTGTTGGGTGCATCGATTGTCTCGATGGTGAATGTGCTTTCGTACGGTTGTGCCGTCGTCAGTCCTCTCACAATCAGACCGTAGTCGATGCCTAGGTCGGTCAACATCTTGTCGCCCTTGTCGTATGCCAGTGCGAAGACGTTCTGATAGCTGCTGAAGTCCACACTCTTGACGCTGTAATTGTCTGAGCTTTGGTTGATTGGGTGGTTAGCCAGGACGAGGAAGTTGTTGTGGATTTCGGCATAGAAAGTCATGTCCTTGAAGTCATTTGGCACCGTTATCGTGATTCCGTTGTCCTTCTTCTCCACTTGCACGCCTGCCTGCTCAGCGAAGCCTGCCAAGTCGTTCACAATGCCCTGTGCCATTCCCTCTTTCGTCTCGAATACCAGGGTCAGGTACAGTGGATCCAGTCCGGCGAGGCCTTGTGAGATATCGTAGATGGATTGCATCCCGTCCTCCAGACCGAGTCCGAAGGCCATTGTGCCGTCCAGCTTCTCCATGTAGCTCTTCATGATGGCCAGAAAGGCTTTCTGTGAAGCGGGTATACCCTCCATATTACCTAATGTCTCGAAGTATTTGTCCCAGTCGACATCCTTCATGCACGAGGCGGCTACCAGGCACTCTTTCGGGTCTATGAAAGTGAGCGCCTCTTTATCAATCTTGGCTTTCGTATCGAAGCTGAGGCCGAAGTCTGTCGCTTTCTTCTGATTGCCGTCCTTGTTGAACAGTACGCAGTTCATGATGCATTTATTCCCCTGCAAGTCGCCTCTCATGCAGACCTGACAGGAATAGATGTCGCGCACGAATGCGGGCATTCCGTTGCCCGACATAGGTTCCAGTAATTCGTCCGGCATTTGGAAAATCATGCCCGCAGCATTGCTGTCCTTTATGTATTCAGCGGCTTTCGTCTTGGACATGGGCGACTCCTTGACCCCGTCTATCACCTCCTCCAACACATTCTGTGCTTCGGCTGGACTGTCTTTGTGAATCTCGTCCGCCCAGTAGGCATAGTCGCCGCGGATGGCGGCGCAAGAGTAGTACTCCGTATCTTCATTCTCTTTCGCTACGTAGAACGAGGCGTCGTCCTTGTCGCCGGTCTTCGTGTAGCCGAACTCCTCGAGAGCCTTGGCGAAGGCGGCCTTGTCTTTCAGAGAGAAGAGGAAGATGGCGCGGTTCTTGTACATGTACACCATGACGGCGCACACCTCAGGGTCTATCTGCGTCTTCTCCAACAAGGTGTTGAACTCCTCCTGCTGGTCTGCCATGGGGCTAAGGTAGTCGGGCAGCTTGATTTGTGAATTCTCCAGCGTTCCGCCGGCCGACTCCATTATCTGCTTCAGGTTACCGATGACGACTAAGTCGCTATTCTCTGGGATTTGCTCCAACATCGCTTCCATCTTCGTCTTCTGCGAGCAGGACGAGAGGAGGATCACACACGCAAGGACGATGCACTGCACCGCCAGGCTGAAAGGATTACTCTTTTTCATTCTGTTATCTGTTTTCTGGTTATGAAATGTAGAACACAAAGGTAGAGTTTTATTTCCGTTCTGCCTCGTATTTACCCACGAAATGTGATGAGGGGGCCAAAAATAGAGGTTCTTTTTCGTTATTTGCCAAAAAGAGGTAACTTTGCAGCCGAAAAATCAAATACTGAATAGAATGGCAGGATACATTACCGATGACACTCGTAAAGTGACGACTCATCGTTTGTTTGAAATGAAACAGCGTGGCGAGAAGATCTCCATGCTTACCTCATACGACTACACAACCGCCCAGATTGTCGACGGTGCGGGCGTGGACGTGATTCTTGTGGGCGACTCCGCCTCCAACGTGATGGCCGGCAACGTGACCACACTACCTATTACACTGGACCAGATGATCTACCACGGCAAGTCTGTGGTGCGTGCCGTCAAGCGCGCGCTGGTCATCGTGGATATGCCTTTCGGCTCTTACCAAGGCAACGAGTTGGAGGGATTGGCATCTGCCATCCGCATCATGAAGGAGAGTCATGCCGACGCGTTGAAGCTGGAAGGTGGCGAAGAGGTCATCGGCACGGTGAAACGCATCATCTCTGCCGGCATCCCCGTGATGGGACATTTGGGCTTGATGCCGCAGTCCATCAACAAATACGGTACCTACACCGTACGTGCCAAGGACGAGGAGGAGGCTGAGAAGCTGGTCCGCGACGCTCATCTGCTGGAGGAGGCCGGTTGCTTCGGACTGGTGCTGGAGAAGATTCCCGCTGCCCTTGCCGAGCGTGTGGCCAAGGAGTTGAGCATCCCCGTAATCGGCATCGGTGCCGGTGGTGGTGTGGATGGTCAGGTGCTCGTGATAGCCGACATGCTGGGAATGACCAAAGGTTTCAGCCCCCGCTTCCTGCGTCGCTACGCCGACCTCAACGAGGTGATGACAAACGCCATCGGCCAGTATGTGATCGACGTGAAGAGTAGCGACTTCCCCTCTAAGGAAGAACAATACTAATATATACATATATAATAAGGTATATAGGTCTGTCTCGGCGGACCGTGGTTGTCTGTAGGGACCACCCGAAGCCGCTCGAGACAAACCTCTAAAGGAGAACAGATGAACAGTGCGCAATTGTGGTCGCCTAACTTCAGACGGTTAGCCATCGCCAACTTCTTGTTGACAACCTCTCTTTACATGCTTTGGCCTGTGTTGCCCTTGTGGATAGTGCAGCACTGCAACGTCAGCCCGTTGTGTGCCGGGGGCATTGTCGCACTGTCTGGTCTGGCGGTCTATCTCACGGGGCCCGTCCTCTCTTACCTAGTCGATAGGTATCGTCGGAAGACTGTCTGTCTGTTGGGCGTGTTGGCCGTAGCGCTCGCCTCCACGGGCTATGCGTTTGCGCAGAGCCTGTTGCTCATCCTCCTCTTGCGTCTGCTGCAAGGCATGATGGCCGGACTCTATGCGATGGCTTCCGGTGGCACGTTGGTGATTGACATCACGCAGTCGCCTAACCGCACAGCCGCCAATCTCGTCTATGCCTGGTGCGGACGGCTGGGCCTGGCCGTGGGACCGTTCGTTGGACTGTTGTTGCAGGAGTTCTTCCCGTTGCAGACTATCTTGCTTGTCTCTGCCGGATTGGGTCTGGTGGCTTTGGCACTGGTCTTCTTGCTACACATCCCCTTCCGCGCTCCGTTGGCGCCTCCCTTGTTCTCGCTGGACCGCTTCCTGCTCTCCAATGGCTGGTTGATGTTCCTCAATCTGTTGCTTGTGGCTGTTCCCACGGGAATCATGTTGGGGGTTGTCCGTTCCTATACGTTCTTCGGAGTGCTGGTCATCGGCTTCCTGTTGGCCATCCTGGCGTTGAAGTTTGTCTTCACCGATGCGGACATCCGTTCTGAGGTGGTGAGCGGACTCATCCTCTATGGTTGTGCCATGCTCCTGCAGATTTCCCATCACGAGGAGATGGCCTTCTACACTTCCGCCATCTTAGTGGGCTTGGGCCTCGGACTCATCCTGCCTAAGCTGCAGTTCTTCTTCATCGAGCTGTCCGAACATTGCGAACGCGGCTCCGCCAACAACATGTATTACTTGGGTTGGGAGTTCGGCATCGCCCTGGGTTTCTTCATCGGTTTCGTCGGCATAGAGAACACGTGGCTGAAGTCGACAACCTCCGGCTACATCATCGTCTTGATGCTCCTCATCGCCGCCCTCGGCCTCTATCTGCTGTTGGTTCACCCCTGGTTCATGAAGCATAAACGCCGGTAAAGGTCATCATTGGACAAATGACCATTTAGCGATAGCTGAAATATAATCATGATTCCCTTGAGTGGGGAGGGGAGACTATAAGAGCTGATCAGAGGGGCAGTCCGTCACCCCTTTATTCTTTGTCGTCCATGGAAAAGCCGTCCAGAAGGTCGCCCCTCGGGGACGAACCCTTATTGTCACATCCATTTTGCAAAGAGACTACGGATTGAAACAGGATTGTAAATTCGTGGGCTGAATTAGGTAAAAAGTCCCTTTTCTCGAAAAAAAGACGAGTCAATATTAGGCGTGATAAAATAAGTTCGTAACTTTGGGCGAAAAACATAAACTAAATATTGATTCGACTCATTATGGATAGTAAAATTCAGGAACTCACCGATAAGATATATCGTGAGGGAGTAGAGAAAGGTAATGAAGAAGCGCGTCAACTGGTGGAGCAGGCCAAAGCAGAGGCCGAACGCATCATTGCCGACGCAAAGAAAGAGGCTGACGCCATCATCGTTGCCGCTCAGAAGAACTCGAAAGAAAATGAAGAACGCACCAAGTCAGAACTGAAACTCTTTGCCAGCCAGGCCGTGAATGCCCTGAAGACTGAAGCCGCGAATCTGATTACCGACAAGATTGTAACCGAAAGTGTGAGTTCGTTCACCAACGACAGCGAGGCCATCGGCGCCTTCCTCGTGAAGCTGGCCGAGAAGTGGTCCGCCACGGAACCCATCGTCATCTCTACCGCAGAAGCCGAACCGCTGAAGAAATACTTCGTAGCCAAGGCCAAACAACTGCTGGACAAAGGCGTGACCATACAGCAGGTGAACGGACAGAAAGCCCTGTTTACCATCTCTCCCGCGGACGGCTCGTACAAGATAGATTTCGGTGAAGAAGAATTTGAAAACTATTTTAAGTCATTCTTACGCCCTCAATTAGTGGAACTCCTCTTTTAATCTGTTCTTATGAATAACTATTACTGCTTAGTGACAGGTCTGCCTGAAGTCTCGCTGGACGACGGCAAATTGAGTTACTCTGTTTTAGATTTCAAGGAGAAGATTTATCCTTATCTGGCCAAGGAAGACCAGCGGACGGTGGACCTGTTTTACCTGCAGTTCGACAACCGCGCGCTGCTCGCCCTGTTGCGCGACAAGGATGCGGTCGTCGACAACAGCAACGGTGTCTACACACCCGACGAGCTGCTGTCGATAATAGCCACCGTGAAGGAGAACGACGCGCGCTGCAAGAAGTACCCCGCTTACTTGTATGACTTCGTGGAACATTACCTGAGGGACAAGGAGGCCGATGGCGCTTTGGCCGAGGACCTGCTCGCCTCGTACTACTACCGGTACGCCATGCGGTGCTCCAACGCCTTCGTGGCCTCGTGGTACGAGTTCAACCTCAACCTCAACAACCTGCAGGTGGCCATTACGGCCCGCAAGTACAAGCTGGACGTGGCCCGCAATGTGGTGGGCGACACCGATGTGTGCGAAGCCTTGCGTACCTCCACGGCCCGCGACTTCGGACTCTCCGCCGTGCTCGACTACTACGACGACGTGGCGCGCCTCTCCGAGGTGACAGACTTGCTCGAGCGCGAACGGAAGACCGACCAACTCCGGTGGAACTGGATGGAGGACGCTACCTTCTTCCACTACTTCTCCATCGAGCGCGTCTTCGTCTTCCTGCTGAAGTTGTCGCTCATAGAGCGCTGGGCTGGGCTCGACAAGCAGAAGGGGAACGAAGCGTTCCGTTTCATCATCTCCTCCCTGAAGGATGATGTGAGTATACCTGAAGAATTTAGAAAATAATAATTTGACACAATATGATAACGAAAGGAACTGTTAGTGGCGTGATAGCCAATATGGTGACCATCGTGGTGGATGGCCCTGTGTCGCAGAATGAAATCTGCTACATCTCCACAGGGGGCGACCGTCTGATGGCCGAGGTCATCAAAGTGATAGGCAGCCAGGCCTATGTGCAGGTCTTCGAGAGTACACGTGGACTGAAGGTGGGAGCGGAGGCCGAGTTTACGGGCCACATGCTCGAGGTGACCCTCGGACCTGGCATGCTGTCGAAGAACTATGACGGATTGCAGAACGATTTGGACAAGATGACGGGTGTGTTCCTGAAACGAGGCGAATACACCTATCCGCTCGATAAAGAGAGAAAATGGCACTTCAAACCCTTGGCCAAGGTAGGCGACACCGTGAAAGCCTCCGCCTGGCTGGGCGAGGTGATGGAGAACAACCAGTCGCTGAAGATTATGGCCCCCTTCCAACTGAAAGGGGAGTGCACCGTGAAGTCCATAGCCGCCGAGGGTGAGTACGTGATAGAAGACACCATCGCCGTGCTGGCCGATGCAGACGGCAAGGAGACGGCGGTGAACATGATACAGAAATGGCCCGTGAAGAAGGCCATGACCAACTACCAGGAGAAGCCGCGCCCCTTCAAGTTGCTGGAGACGGGCGTGCGTGCCATCGATACCGTGAACCCCATCGTGGAGGGCGGTACGGGATTCATCCCCGGTCCGTTCGGTACGGGAAAGACCGTGCTGCAACATGCCATCTCCAAGCAAGCTGAGGCTGACATCGTGATTATCGCCGCCTGCGGTGAGCGTGCCAACGAGGTGGTGGAGATCTTCACCGAGTTCCCCGAACTGGTGGACCCCCACACAGGCCGCAAGCTGATGGAGCGTACCATCATCATCGCCAACACCTCCAACATGCCGGTGGCTGCCCGCGAGGCTTCCGTCTACACGGCCATGACCATGGCGGAGTACTACCGCTCCATGGGACTGAGAGTGTTGCTGATGGCCGACTCCACCTCCCGCTGGGCTCAGGCCTTGCGTGAGATGTCCAACCGTATGGAGGAGTTGCCTGGACCCGATGCCTTCCCGATGGATATCTCCGCCATCATCTCCAACTTCTACGGACGCGCCGGCTACGTGCGCCTTTACAACGGAGAGTATGGCTCCATCACCTTCATCGGTACCGTGTCGCCTGCCGGCGGTAACCTGAAGGAGCCTGTGACCGAGAACACCAAGAAGGTGGCCCGCTGCTTCTATGCGTTGGAGCAGGAGCGCGCCGACAAGAAACGCTACCCGGCTGTGAATCCCATCGACTCCTACTCCAAGTATCTGGAGTATCCAGAGTTCGAGGAGTACATCACCAACCGCATCAACGACCAGTGGCTCTCCAAGGTGAACGAGATAAAGACCCGCTTGCTGCGTGGTAAGGAGATTTCCGAGCAGATCAACATCTTGGGCGACGACGGTGTGCCTGTGGACTACCACGTCATCTTCTGGAAATCGGAGCTCATCGACTTCGTGGTGCTGCAGCAGGACGCCTTCGACGAGATAGACGCCGTCACCCCGATGGAGCGTCAGGAGGAAATTCTCGACATGGTGATAGACATCTGCCATGCGGAGTTCACCTTCGACAACTTCCTCGATGTGATGGACTACTTCAAGAAGATGATCAACATCTGCAAACAGATGAACTACTCCGCTTACAAGTCCGACAAGTACTACGACTTCAAACGGCAACTGGAGGAGTTGGTGGCAGAAAGAAAGGTGCAGAACTAATAAGAGTATAGAGATATGGCAACTAAAGCATTTCAAAAGATATACACGAAAATCAATCAGATAACCAAGGCCACCTGTTCGCTGAAGGCCACAGGGGTAGGTTATGATGAACTCGCCACCGTCAACGGCAAGTTGGCCCAGGTGGTGAAGATTGCCGGCGACGATGTCACATTGCAGATTTTTGAAGGAACCGAGGGTATCCCTACCGATGCCGAGGTCATCTTCCTGGGCAAGGCTCCTTCCATCAAGGTGAGCGACCAACTGGCAGGACGTTTCTTCAATGCCTTTGGCGACCCTATTGACGGCGGTCCCGAGGTGGAAGGAACGGAGGTGGAGATTGGCGGTCCGTCCGTGAACCCCGTGCGCCGTAAACAGCCGTCGGAGCTCATTGCTACGGGTATTGCCGGCATCGACCTCAACAACACCCTGGTGTCAGGACAGAAGATTCCCTTCTTCGCCGACCCGGACCAACCCTTCAACCAGGTGATGGCCAACGTGGCCCTGCGCGCGCAGACCGACAAGATTATCCTGGGCGGTATGGGTATGACCAACGACGACTACCTCTATTTTAAGAATGTGTTCTCCAACGCCGGCGCGCTCAACCGCATCGTCTGCTTCATGAACACTACCGAGGACCCTCCTGTGGAGCGACTCCTCATCCCCGACATGGCGCTGACCTCAGCCGAATACTTCGCTGTGGAGAAGAACGAGCGTGTGCTGGTGCTGCTGACCGATATGACCTCCTACGCCGACGCGCTGGCTATCGTGTCCAACCGTATGGACCAGATCCCGTCGAAGGACTCCATGCCGGGCTCCCTCTATTCCGACTTGGCGAAAATCTACGAGAAGGCCGTGCAGTTCCCCTCCGGAGGATCCATCACCATCATCGCCGTCACCACCCTGTCCGGTGGCGACATCACCCACGCTGTGCCTGACAACACCGGTTACATCACCGAGGGTCAGCTTTTCTTGCGCCGCGACAGCGACATCGGTAAGGTCATTGTCGACCCGTTCCGCTCGCTCTCCCGTCTGAAACAGCTCGTGAGCGGCAAAAAGACCCGCAAGGACCACCCGCAGGTGATGAACGCCGCCGTGCGTCTGTACGCCGATGCCGCCAACGCCAAGACCAAGATGGAGAACGGCTTCGACCTGACCGACTACGACGAACGTACACTGGCCTTCGCCAAGGACTACGCCAACCAACTGCTGG
Source organism: Anaerovoracaceae bacterium (assembly GCA_963625535.1). Classification (GTDB taxonomy): domain Bacteria; phylum Bacteroidota; class Bacteroidia; order Bacteroidales; family Bacteroidaceae; genus Phocaeicola_A. The sequence continues at coordinate 17,640 of CAVFUK010000107.1, forward strand.
CCATCGACGTCAACCTCAACACGACGGAGATGCTCGACGTGGCTTGGTCGCTCTTCGGCAAATACTTCCGTCCCGAGGAGGTCAACATCAAGAAAGAGTTGGTGGACGAGTTCTGGGTGAAGAAACAATAAATGCGGATAAGATATGGCTATCAAATTTCAATATAACAAGACCTCGCTTCAGCAGCTCGAGAAGCAACTGAAAGTGCGGGTGCGCACCCTGCCTATCATCAAGAATAAGGAGAGTGCCCTGCGCATGGAAGTGAAAAAGTGCAAGGCTGAGGAGGCGGAGTTGGAGGAAAAGCTTGAACAGCAGATTCAGGCGTACGAAGCCATGTTCGCTCTGTGGAATGAATTCGACGCGTCCTTGATCAACGTGAAGGACGTGCACTTGAATGTGAAGAAGATTGCCGGAGTGAGGATTCCGGTGCTCGACAGTGTGGAACTGGGCATCCGTCCGTTCAGCATGTTCAACAGTCCCAAGTGGTACTACGACGGGATTGAGTTGCTGCGTGGGCTGGCCCAGACCGCCATCGAACGCGAGTTCGTGGGGGCAAAGCTGAACCTGCTGGAGTATGCCCGCAAGAAGACCACCCAAAAGGTGAACCTCTTCGAGAAGGTGCAGATACCGGGTTACCAGGATGCCGTGCGTAAGATCAAGCGTTTCATGGAGGACGAGGAAAACCTGTCCAAGTCGTCGCAGAAGATTCTGAAATCCATTCAGGAGCGAAGAAAGGAGGCCGAGGCATGATAACGAAAATGAATAAACTCACCTTCCTGGTGTTCCACAAAGAATATGAGGCATTCCTGGAAGGTATACGGAACCTTGGTGTGGTGCACGTCGTGGAGAAGCAGTGCGGCGGCATGGACACCGAGTTGCAGAACTTCGTGCAGAAGCGGTCGCAGTACAAGACACTGCTGACCGAGATGGTGAAGTTGGCCGGCAAGGAGACACAGACCACTATGACCGCCGTGCATCCCGAGATGACGGAGGATGACCTGTGGACCCGATATGCCGACCTGCAGAAGCAACTGCAGGACCTGAACCTGCGCATCCCTGCCCTGGACAAGGAGATTGCCCAGTTGGAGGTGTGGGGCGAGTTCAGTTGGGACAAGGCCAACAGCCTGAAGGCCTGCGGTTGGCAGCTCCGCTTCTTCTCTTGTGTCGAGAAGGACTTCAAGGAAGAGTGGAACGAGCGCGAGGACTTGGTGATAGTGGAGCGGGTGAATGGAACCATCTACTTCGTCACGCTCACCAACGCACCGGTGGACCTGGGTCTGGAACCTCTACGCTTGCCGCAGAAGAGTCTCTCCGAACTGACTGCCGACAAACAGCGGCTGCTGGCGGAGATTGCCGACAAACGGAAACAGCTGCAAGAGTTCTGCTCCACCTACTACCAGACCGCTTGCCACTATCAGCAACAGCTGACGGCCAACATCGACCTGAAGACCGTGCGGCTGAGCGGCGAGCAGATGGCAGATGGTACCGTGGTGCTGCTCGAAGGCTGGATACCCGAAGAGAACGCGGCCGTTGTCACCAAGTGGCTCGACGAGCATGGTGTCTACTACACGATGCGTGCCGCCACGCGGGAGGACAACGCACCGATTAAGTTACGCAACAACGCCATCACCCGCATGTACGAGGTGCTGACGAAGATGTACGGCATGCCCGACTATGGCGAGTTCGACCCTACGCCCATCGTCGCACCCTTCTTCACCCTCTTCTTCGCCATGTGTATGGGCGACGCGGGTTACGGTGTGATACTGGTGCTGCTGGGCTTCTTACTCAAGAAGAAACTCTCCCCGTCCCTGGCCGGCATGATGAACTTGGTCATCACCTTGGGTATCGTCACCACGGTTGTGGGTGCCATCCTAGGTTCCTGCTTCGGTGTGAGCCTGTTCGACCTGCAGCTGCCCGACTGGATGAAGCAGTTCATGATAACGGGCAAGATTGACGGAACCAGCTACGACAAGCAGATGCTGCTGGCACTGCTCATCGGTGTGGTGCACATCTGCATCGCCATGACCGTGAAGGCACTCACCAACACGGTGCGCTACGGATTCAAGAATACCCTGAGCGACTGGGGCTGGTTGCTGCTCGTTGTCGGATTCATCGCCACGGGCGGGCTCTCGTTCTTCGAGGTTATCTCTAAGAATGTCACCACCTGGGCCTTCATCATCATCGGCAGCGTGGCCTCCATCGGCATCTATCTGTTCAACAATCTGCGGCGCAACATCTTCATCAACATCGGTGCCGGCTTGTGGGACACCTACAACATGGCCACCGGTCTGATGGGCGACGTGCTCTCGTACATCCGTCTCTACGCCTTGGGCTTGGCAGGCGGCATGCTGGGTGGTGTGTTCAACCAACTGGCCTTCATGGTGCAGGATGCCGCGGGTGGGGTACCAGGATGGATCTTTTGCGGACTCATCCTCGTCTTCGGCCACACGCTTAACATCGCCATGTCGTGTCTGAGTGCCTTTGTGCACCCGCTCCGTCTGACGTTTGTCGAATATTTCAAAAACTCCGGCTACGATGGTAAGGGCGAACCTTACAAGCCGTTTTCAGTAATCAAAACAAATAATTAAAACATAAAACGATAAAGCTATGAATGAAATTTTGGGTTATTTAGGTTTGGGCCTTATGCTGGGCCTGTCAGGTATCGGTAGTTGCTACGGTACAACCATCGCAGGAAACGCTGCCGAGGGAGCTCTGAAGAAAGACTCCTCAAAGTCCGCCGCGTACATGATTCTCTCCGCATTGCCCGCCACACAGGGACTCTACGGATTCGTTGCCTTCTTGATGTCCATGAGCCGCGACTTCGCCGCTGATGGACCACTGATGCTGGGTATCGGTCTGGGTGTCGGCCTCGTGTGCCTCTTCTCGGCCATCCGTCAGGGACAGATTTGCGCCAACGGTATCTTGGGAATCTCGCAGGGACACGACGTGTTGACTAACACCATGATCTACGCCGCCTTCCCTGAGTTCTACGCCATCCTGTCATTGGTTGCAGCGTTGATGATCTGATAGATAAGCGCAATCAGTATACCACGAAAGGTCTGTGTGTCCCCCGCCGGATGCACAGACCTCTCATTTTACCACCCTGGCATGCGGCGGAAAGCGGGTAAGTAATGTCTCTCGTAGCCACTTATTGTATATTATTTTCATCTTTGCGCACAATAAATTGTCTCTAAACTTTTGCAATCCAACAATATTCCGTACTTTTGCCGCGAAATTGTAAAAACTGTATGGCAAAGGAACTAATGACTCCCGACTACGTGTTCGAAACGAGTTGGGAGGTTTGCAATAAAGTTGGTGGAATATATACCGTCCTTTCGACCCACGCAAAAACTATGCAGACTCGCTTTGGCGACCATCTGTTATTTATCGGTCCCGATGTGTGGAAAGATAACGAAAGTCCGTATTTCATCGAAGATAACAGCATCTACTCCGGCTGGCTCCACTATGCGAAGGAGAAGGACGAGTTGAAAGTCCGTATAGGCCGTTGGAACATTCCGGGTAACCCCGTAGTGATATTGGTCAACTTCCAAGATTGCTTTAAAGATAAAGACCAAATCTACACAGAGGCTTGGTTGAGGTATCGTGTCGACTCGCTACACGCTTATGGCGACTACGACGAGGCGTCGATGTTCTCCTACGCGGCCGCCAAGGTGGTGGAGAGCTTCTACCGCTACGGCATCACCGCCAAGCAGAAGGTCATCTATCACGCACACGAGTGGATGACAGGTCTGGGCGCGCTCTACCTGCAGCAGACGTTGCCGCAGATAGCTACCGTGTTCACCACCCACGCCACTTCCATAGGCCGCTCCATAGCCGGCAACAACAAACCCTTGTATGATTACCTCTTCGCCTACAATGGCGACCAGATGGCCGACGAACTCAATATGCAGTCGAAGCACAGCATCGAGAAGCAGACCGCACACTACGTGGACTGCTTCACCACTGTGAGCGAGATTACTGATAATGAGTGCAAGGAACTGCTCGACAAGCCCGCTGACGTCATACTGACCAACGGATTCGAGGACGACTTCGTGCCCAAGGGTGCGGCCTACACTGCCAAACGCAAGGAGGCCCGCCGACACATGCTCAACGTGGCCAACGCCATGCTCGGCACGTCGCTGGGCGATGACACGCTGATAGTGGCCACCAGCGGACGCTACGAGTTCAAGAATAAAGGCATCGACGTGTACCTGGAGGCTATGAACCGCCTGCTGCGCGACCGCGATCTGAAGAAGAACGTGTTGGCCTTCGTCAATGTACCCGGTTGGGTGGGGGACCCGCGTGAGGATTTGCTGGAGCGCCTCACTAGCGGAAAGAGTTACGACACCGCCCTGCCTTGTCCGCTCATCACACACTGGCTCCACAATATGACGCACGACCAGGTGCTTGATATGCTCAAGTACAACGGGATGTCCAACGCCAAGGACGACCGCGTGAAGGTCATCTTCGTGCCCTGCTACCTCGATGGCAAGGACGGCATCTTCAACCTCCACTACTACGACCTCGTGGTGGGCAACGACCTCAGCATCTATCCCTCGTACTACGAGCCTTGGGGCTACACCCCGCTGGAGAGCGTGGCCTTCAGTGTGCCCACCATCACCACCGACCTGGCTGGCTTCGGCCTGTGGGTGAACTCCCTGAAGGGCGGATACAGCCGACTGGAAGATGGCGTGAAGGTGATTCACCGCACGGACTACAACTACTCCGAGGTGGCGGACATCATCAAGGACACCGTCTCCGAGATGTCGGGCTTCACGCCCCGCGAGGTGACGCTCATCCGTCAGCGTGCCAAGGAAATCTCCGACAATGCCCTGTGGAAACACTTCATTGTCAACTACTACAAAGCCTACGACTTTGCCCTGCGCAAGGCCGCCGAGCGTAACGCTAAATCGAAATAATAAAAATAGATACTAATAATAATAGGTTAGTTTTATGAAAATCAAAGTAAGTAATGCGAATACACCGAATTGGAAGGGAATCACGGTACGTTCCAGAATCCCCGAAGAGTTAAAGGTATTGGATGAACTGGCGCATAACATTTGGTGGTCCTGGAATACGGAGGCCAAACTGTTGTTTAAGAGTCTCGACCCCGAGATGTGGGCCGTTGCTGGAGGAAACCCTGTACGTTTGCTGGAGCTCTTGAGCTACGACAAACTGGAGGCGTTGGCTAAGGATAAGGCATTGATTCAGAGAATCAACACAGTATACCGCGACTTCCGCGAATATATGGACGTGAAGCCCGATGCGAACAGACCGTCAGTGGCATACTTCTGCATGGAGTATGGACTGAACCACGTGCTGAAAATCTACTCCGGTGGTCTCGGCGTGTTGGCTGGCGACTACTTGAAAGAGGCCAGCGACAGCAACGTCGACATGTGCGCCATCGGATTCCTCTACCGCTACGGATACTTCACACAGACCCTCTCTATGGACGGTCAACAGATTGCCAACTACGAGCCGCAGGACTTCAACAGCCTGCCTCTGGAGCGTGTGATGGATGCCGACGGCAAACCTTTGGTGGTGGACGTTCCCTACATGAACTTCCAGGTACATGCTTACATCTGGCGTGTGAACGTGGGCCGTATCTCTCTCTACCTAATGGATACCGACAACGATATGAACAGCGAGTTCGACCGTCCTATCACTTACCAGCTCTATGGTGGTGACTGGGAAAACCGCTTGAAGCAGGAGATTCTGCTGGGTATCGGAGGTATACTCACCCTGAAGGCTCTGGGCATCAAGAAGGATATCTACCACTGCAACGAGGGACACGCAGCACTCTGCAACCTCCAGCGTCTTTGCGACTACGTGAAAGAGGGCCTCACCTTCAACCAGGCATTGGAGTTGGTTCGCGCCTCTTCACTCTATACCGTACACACTCCGGTTCCTGCCGGCCACGACTACTTCGACGAAGGCCTCTTCGGTAAATACATGGGCGGCTATCCTCAGATGCTCGGCATCACTTGGGCCGACCTGATGGATATGGGCCGTATGAACCCCGGCGACTCTTCCGAGCGCTTCTGCATGTCCACCTTCGCTTGCAACACTTGCCAGGAGGTGAACGGTGTGAGCCGTCTGCACGGAACTGTCTCTCAGAACATGTTCTCTGGCATCTGGAAAGGCTACTTCCCCGAGGAGAACCACGTGGGCTACGTCACCAACGGTGTGCACTTCCCCACATGGAGTGCATCTGAGTGGCAGGCACTCTACAACAAATATTTCGACTCCACCTTCATGTTCGACCAGTCGAACGAGAAGATTTGGGAGGCTATCTATAATGTACCCGATGAGGAGATCTGGGCAACCCGTCAGGGCCTGAAGAACAAACTGGTGGACTTCATCCGCAAGTCGTTCCGCGAGACATGGCTCAAGCAACAGGGCGACCCCGCACGCATCGTCTCACTGATGGAGAAGATCAACTCCAACGCTCTGCTCATCGGTTTCGGTCGTCGTTTCGCTACCTACAAACGCGCGCACCTGCTCTTCACCGACCTCGAGCGTCTGTCGAAGATTGTGAACAACCCCGAGCGTCCCGTACAGTTCCTGTTCACCGGTAAGGCTCACCCGCACGATGGTGCTGGTCAGGGCTTGATCAAGCAAATCATCGAGATTTCCCGTCGTCCGGAGTTCCTGGGTAAGATCATCTTCTTGGAGAACTACGACATGAAGTTGGCTCGCCGCCTCGTGTCCGGTGTGGACATCTGGTTGAACACCCCGACACGTCCTCTCGAGGCTTCCGGCACATCCGGCGAGAAGGCCTTGATGAACGGTGTCATCAACTTCTCCGTCCTCGACGGTTGGTGGTTGGAAGGCTACCGCGAAGGTGCCGGTTGGGCGCTGACCGAGAAGCGTACCTACCAGAACCAGGGACAGCAAGACCAGTTGGATGCCGCTACCATCTACAACCTGCTGGAGAACGAGATCGTTCCGTTGTACTATGCCCGCGAGGCAGGTAAGGACTTCTCCGAGGGTTGGGTAAAGACCATCAAGAACTCCATCGCCCGCATCGCTCCTCACTACACGATGAAGCGTCAGCTCGATGATTACTATAGCAAGTTCTACTGCAAGGAAGCTGCCCGCTTCAAGATGCTGTCGGCCAACGACAATGCCAAGGCTAAGGAACTTGCTCACTGGAAAGAGACTGTTGCCGAGCGTTGGGATTCCATCGAGGTGGTTTCTTGCCAGAAGGAAGAGGATGTGCAGAAGGGTGACCTCAAGAGCGGCCAGCAGTACACCACTACCTACGTGATCGACGAGAAGGGTCTGGACGATGCCATCGGCATCGAGCTGGTTACCATCTACACCGATGGCGACGGCAAGGACCACATCTACTCTGTGGAGCCTATGAACGTGGTGAAGAAAGAGGGCAACCTCTACACCTTCAAGGTCAACTACGCTGTGGACAACGCTGGTAGCTTCAAGGTGATGTACCGTATGTTCCCGAAGCATCCCGACCTTCCTCATCGTCAGGACTTCTGCTACGTGCGTTGGTTCATCTGATAGGCGCTAGCATAAGATAAAAAGTCAAGTCCCGGAATACGTTATTAGGAGTATTCCGGGGCTTGCTGTGTTTATATGTCTTAATAGATTGAAGTATACTTCATTGGCACTTGAAGTATACTTCATCGGCATTTGACCCCATAGGTCATGTACAGTAGACCTGTAGGTTTGACTATTGCCTATCGGTAGATGTGGGTGGAAATAGTATGTGGTCGGGGAATCTATACCCCCCCCCTCAGAGAGCCTAGGCTCTCGGGGCCTATACCCTAGGGCCATTTTTCAAGGAATGTGTGGGCTATCCAATCTTGCTTATCTTCTTCAGCTTCTCCTCGTCGATGAGCTTTATCTTTCGACCGTCGATGGCGATGAGTTTCTCCGAGGCGAAGTTCGACAGCGTGCGTATGGCGTTGGAGGTTGTCATGTTGGAGAGGCTCGCCAAGTCCTCACGCGAGAGGTAGATGCTCAGCGTGAATCCGTCCTCCTCCAGTCCATAGCTGTCTTTCAGGAAGAGGAGCGCCTCGGCCAATCGGCCGCGTATATGCTTCTGGGTGAGGTTCACAGTCCGCTCGTCGGAGATTCCGAGGTCGATGGAAAGCTGCTTGATGAAGAACATCGCCAGCTGGTTGTTCTGCTCTACCATCTCCTCGATGGCTTTCATCGGAATCATGCAGATGGTCGATGGCTCGAAGGCCGCCGCTGCCGTCACATAGTCGCCGCCGGCAAAGTAGGCCCGGTAGCCGAAGTATTCCACGGGCTTGATGACGCGCACTATCTGGCTGCGGCCACCTACGCCGTCCTTGTAAATCTTCACCTTTCCATTGATGAGGCAGAGCAAGTGAGTAGGCGTTTCGCCCTCACAATAGATTGTCTCGTTCTTCTTGTAATGCTGGATAGTGAACTGTTTCTCTAGGAACGTACGCTGTTCTTCCTTCAGCCATTGCCACATCTCGGCAAGGCTCTCAATGATTTCCGCTTCTGATATTTCTTTCTTAATCATAAGACCTCTGTTCAAGAACTGTGTTATACAGCACAAAATTACAAATAAATAGATTACGCAAGCACTATTTTGGCGAAAATGTGCACTTTCTGAGTAAAATGAAGTTAATATTGGGGCGATAATGGGAACCGATTGTCATATTTGCATACATTTGCCTACAGAAAAAGTGCAGATTATACGCAGTGAAACGAACTGTCAGCTTACTGTTGGTGATGCTTGTTGTGGGGGCGGCTATGGCCTCCAGCAACCGGCCGGCGCCCGATCCGGACTACGGAGAGGATGCCGACAGCATCGTCAACCGCGTGATTGAGGCTTCCGGCCGCTACGCCCACATCGTGGACGAGTACTACGGTAACATCTACCTAAAAGGCCGCTTCAAGGTGCACCGCAGCAACCGCCTCATCAAGGTGGTGCCCACAATGTTTCGCTTGGAGAAGGGCGTGAAGGACTATTTGGTGGAGTCCGACAACGAGGTGCACTACACCGCGCCGGACATCTACGACCTCAAGGTGAAGGCGGTGGCCGGCACCCTCCGCCGCAACAAAGGGTCGGTGGGCAACATCATGGAGTACCTCTGCATGAACATCTACTCGCCCTACCTGCTGCCCGAGCAACTGCTGTCGCCCCTGTCGCGCGCCGGCATGAAGTGGTATCGCTACCTCTGCGAGTCCGTCACCGGGGCGGGCGACTCCCTACAGTACAAGATTCTCATCCTGCCGCGCAACAAGAGCAACCAACTCGTCTCTGGCTACATGATAGTGAACCACGGTTCGTGGACCATCGACGAACTCAGCATCACCGGTCGGGTGGAACATGTGCGCTTCTCGGCCAAGGTGTTGATGGGTAAGGGCGGCAACGCCCTCTATCTGCCCCGCCAGTTCGAGGCCAACATGCTCTTCAACTTCGTGGGCAACAAGGTGGAGGCCGACTACACGGCGGTGTTCGACTACGAGACCGTCTTCCTGGCCGACGAGCAGCGGCGGGAAATCCCGAAGCGCAATCGCTACAACCTCTCTGAGGCCTTCAACCTGCGCACCGACCCCGCGGCCACCATCGCCGACACCCTCTACATGAACCGCCACCGCCCCTTGCCGCTCACCGCCTACGAGCAGGCCGTCTATGCCGACTACCGCCTGCGGGTGGACACCACGCTCCACTCGAAATACAAGAAGTCCAAGGGCTCCGTCTTCATCGGCACGCTGGGCGATGCCCTCATCAGCAACTACACCATCAATATGGCCGACTTCGGGAGCGTGAAGTGCTCGCCCATCATCAACCCCCTGTTGTTCGGCTACAGCCACAGCAACGGATACTCCTACGTGCAGAAGTTCAAGTACAACCACATGTTCGCCGGGCAGAAGCTGCTGCGCGTCACGCCCCGCATCGGCTATAACTTCACCGACAAGGAGTTTTATTGGCGCGTGGAGGCCGACTACGTCTATTGGCCCGAGCGCATCGGTCAGGTGATGGTGCGCGTGGGTAACGGTAACCGCATCTACAGTAGCGACGTGCTCGACGACCTGAAGAACCTGCCGGACACGGCCGTCAACTTCGACCGCATGAAGCTCGACTACTTCAAGGACGACTTCCTCACCCTGGGCCACAAGATAGAGGTGGCCAACGGACTCTCCGTGGAGGTCGGCGTGGCCTACCACCGTCGTACGCTCATCGACAAGCGCAACCTCAACAACCCCGCCATACAATCGCAACTGTCGGGCCGCCTGCGCAACCTCTACATCAGTTTCGCCCCGCGCGTCCGTGTGGAGTGGACTCCTTGTCTATATTATTATATGAACGGACGGCGCAAGATGAACCTCCGCTCACACTATCCCACCTTCTCGTTCGACTGGGAGCGTGGCGTGCGCGGCATCTTCGGCAGCAAGGGCCGCTACGAGCGCTTCGAGTTCGACATGCAGCAGGAGTCGAAGTTCAGCGGCACCCACAACCTGTTCTACCGCTTGGGCTGCGGCGCATTCACCGACCAGGAGAACATGTACTTCGTGGACTTCGTCAACTTCGCCCGCAACAATCTCCCCTCCGGATGGAACGACGAGATAGGAGGGGCCTTCCACCTGCTCGACCGCCGCTGGTACAACTCCTCCAACAAATATGTCCGGGGCCACATCACCTACGAGTCGCCCTTCCTGCTGCTGCGCCACCTGGTGAAGTTCACCAGCATCATCCAGTACGAGCGCCTCTACGGCAGTGCCCTCTACGTGCCCCACCTCCTGCCTTACCTCGAGCTGGGCTACGGCATCGGCACCCATATCTTCGACGTCGGCATCTTCGCCAGCTCCGTCAAGGGGCGCTTCCAGTCCGTGGGCTGCAAGTTCGCCTTCGAACTCTTCAACCATTAGCGATTTCCCTCCCAGCGGAGTGCGGATTGGTTCCCGTCTGTTCCATACGTGGTGTGGAGTAAGTGTCATGTATTTTCTGTTGTACAACATGTTTTGTCACGCTATGTTCATGTTAAGGCGTGCGAGGGAAGAAAAACAACAGAAAAATTAAAAATATTTTCCCGATTTGTGTTGTCGTTTCAGTAAAATATGTACATTTGGAACTGTAAAACGAGAGGGCTCCGTAAGCGCCGCGGATTGTGGCGCTTGCTGACCTTTGTCGGGTTACAATGAGAACGTTTTATGTAAGTTTGTTTATTTGAAAACCTTAAAATATCAACTATGAGTTATTTGCGATTTGACAAGACTCTTATGACCAATCTTGAGGAATCCCTCCCGAGAGAGATTCTTCGGACCAACCGATCGGGAGCCTACCATTGCACAACTATTGTAGATTGCAACACGCGGAAGTACCATGGTTTGCTGGTGATTCCCGTACCCGAGCTCGATGACGAGAACCACGTGCTCCTGTCGTCGCTGGACGAGACCGTGATACAGCACGGCGCCGAGTTTAATTTGGGACTGCACAAGTACCAGGGCAACAACTTCAGTCCGCGCGGACACAAGTATATCCGTGAATTCAACTGCGAGAAAGTGCCCACCACCATCTATCGCGTAGGCGGCGTGGTGTTGCAGAAAGAGAAAGTGTTTGTGCATCACGAGAACCGTATCCTTATCCGTTACACCCTGTTGGAAGCCCATTCGCCCACGACACTGCGCTTCCACCCCTTCCTCGCTTTCCGCAGCGTGCGACAGTACACCCACGAGAACGCACAGGCACGCCGCGACTACCAGGAGGTGGAGAACGGCATAAAGACCTGCATGTACCCCGGTTACCCCGAACTCTACATGCAGTTCAACAAGAAGAACGAGTTCCACTTCGAGCCCGACTGGTACCGCAACTTCGAGTACCCCAAGGAGTTGGAACGCGGCTACGACAGCAACGAGGACCTCTATGTGCCCGGCTACTTCGAGATGGAGATTAAGAAAGGCGAGAGCATCGTCTTCTCCGGCGGCATCTCGCCCGTCTCCACCCGCACGCTGAAGCGCACCTTCGAGCAGGAGGTGGAGGACCGTATCCCCCGCGACAGCTTCCTCCACTGTCTCTACAACTCCGCCCACCAGTTCCACAACAAGCAAGGCGACAAACACTACATCATCGCCGGCTACCCGTGGTTCAAGTGCCGGGCCCGCGACATGCTCATCGCACTGCCGGGCCTCACACTCGCCATCGACGAACAGGAGGCTTTCGAGTCCGCCATGGCCACCATGCAGGAGGCACTCTACGCATGGATGGAAGGCCGTCCGTCGGACTTGAAAATCTATGAGATAGACCACCCCGACATCTTGCTGTGGGCCACATGGACCCTGCAACAGTATGCCAAGTTCGTCTCCAAGGAACAGTGCCGCGCCAAGTACGGCAAACTCCTCGAGGACATCGTCGAGTTCATCCGCACTGGCAAGCACCCCAACCTCTTCCTCCACCAGAACGGACTGGTCTACGCCAACGGCATCAACAAGGCCATCACGTGGATGAACTCCACCGCCAACGGCCGACCGGTGGTGCCCCGCTCGGGCTACATCGTTGAGTTCAACGCCTTGTGGTACAACGCCCTGCGCTTCGTGGCCGACCTCGTGCGCGGCGGTGGCAACGATGGACTGGCCGATGAGTTGGAGAAGGAAGCAAAGACTACCGGCGACTCCTTTGTGGAGACCTTCCTCAACGAATATGGCTACCTGCTCGACTATGTCGACGGCGTGATGATGGATTGGAGCGTACGCCCCAACATGATCTTCACCGTGGCCTTCGACTACTCCCCGCTAGACATGGCCCAGAAGAAGAAGGTGCTCGACATCGTCACCAAGGAACTGCTCACGCCTAAGGGACTCCGCTCCCTCAGTCCGAAGAGCGGCGGATACAACCCCAACTACGTCGGTCCGCAGACCCAGCGCGACTACGCCTACCATCAGGGCACGGCATGGCCTTGGCTCTCGGGCTTCTACATGGAGGCCTACCTGCGCATCTACAAGATGAGCGGCGTGTCGTTCGTGGAGCGCCAGATGATCGGCTTCGAGGAAGAGATGACCTCGCACTGCATAGGCTCCATCCCCGAACTGTTCGACGGCAACCCGCCCTTCAAGGGACGCGGGGCTGTGTCGTTCGCTATGAACGTGGCCGAGATACTGCGTGTGTTGAAACTCTTGAGCAAATATAATCTCTAACCTATAAGGAGGATTTTGAAGATGAAAGTGTTAATGTTTGGCTGGGAATTTCCTCCTCATATCCTGGGAGGACTGGGCACAGCAAGCTACGGCTTGACCAAAGGTATGTCTCAGCAAGAAGATATGCAAATCACATTCTGCATTCCGAAACCGTGGGGCGACGAGGACCAGAGCTTCCTGCGCATCATCGGAATGAACAGTGTCCCCATCGTGTGGCGCGATGTGCAGTGGGACTACGTGAAGAACCGCGTCGGCAGCTACATGGACCCGCAACTCTATTACGACTTGCGCGACCATATCTACGCCGATTTCAACTATATGAATACCAACGACCTGGGCTGTATGGAGTTCTCCGGTCGCTATCCCGACAACCTGCACGAGGAGATCAACAACTACTCCATCGTGGCAGGCGTGGTGGCCCGTCAGCAGGAGTTCGACATCATCCACTCACACGACTGGCTCACCTATCCCGCCGGCATCCATGCCAAGCAGGTGAGCGGCAAACCGCTGGTCATCCATGTGCATGCCACCGACTTCGACCGTAGCCGCGGCAATGTGAACCCCACGGTGTACGCCATCGAGAAGAACGGTATGGACCATGCCGACCACATCATGTGCGTGAGCGAGCTCACCCGGCAGACCGTCATCAACAAGTATTTCCAGGACCCGCGCAAGGTGTCCACGGTACACAACGCAGTGTCGCCCCTGTCGCAGGAGATTCAGGACATTGTGCCTCACCGCATCCCCAACGAGAAGGTGGTGACCTTTCTGGGCCGCATCACCATGCAGAAGGGACCGGAATATTTTGTGGAGGCTGCCGCCCTGGTGCTGCAGCGCACCCGCAACATACGGTTCGTGATGGCCGGCAACGGAGACATGATGAACGCCATGATTACCTTGGCGGCGCAGCGCGGCATCGCCGACCGCTTCCACTTCCCCGGATTCATGAAAGGCAAACAGGTGTATGAGTGCCTCAAGGCCAGCGACGTCTACATCATGCCCTCCGTCTCCGAGCCCTTCGGCATCTCGCCCTTGGAGGCCATGCAGTGCAGCGTGCCTACCATCATCTCCAAGCAGTCCGGCTGTGCGGAGATTCTCAGTAAGTGCATCAAGACGGACTATTGGGACATCCATGCCATGGCCGACGCCATCTACTCCATCTGCACCAACCCCTCGCTCTACGAGTACCTCAAGGAAGAGGGCAAGAAGGAGGTCGACGGCATCCAGTGGGAGAAGGTCGGACTGAAGGTCCGCAAGATCTATGATCAGGTAATCAGCAGTTATAGAAAATAATAAAAACGAATATAGATTATGAAAACAATCTGCCTTTATTTTGAGATACATCAAATCATACATCTGAAACGGTATCGTTTCTTCAATATCGGAACCGATCATTACTACTATGACGATTACGAAAACGAGCGTACCATCAACGAAGTGGCGGAACGTTCGTACATCCCCGCCCTGAAGACGTTGATAGCCATGGCGAAGGACAACGGCAAGTACTTCAAGGTGGCCCTCTCCATCTCCGGTGTGGCACTGGAGCAGCTGGAGATTCACGCCCCCACGGTCATTGAGCTCCTGCACGAGCTGAACGACACCGGTTGCTGCGAGTTCCTGGCCGAGCCATACTCACACGGCCTCTCGTCGCTGGCCAACGAGGACTGCTTCCGCGAGGAGGTGATGCGCATGAGCGACAAGGTGAAGCAACTCTTCGGACAGAAGCCGAAAGTGTTCCGCAACTCCAGCCTCATCTATTCCGACGAGATCGGCGCACAAGTGGCCGACATGGGCTTCAAGGGAATGCTCACCGAAGGTGCCAAGCACATCCTCGGATGGAAGAGCCCGCACTACCTCTACCACTGCAACATGAACCCCAACCTGAAGATTCTGTTGCGCGACTTCAAACTGTCGGACGACATCTGTCTGCGCTTCTCCAACTCCGAGTGGGACGCTTACCCCTTGTTCGCCGACACCTACATGGACTGGATTGCCCAGTTGCCCGAAGAGGAGCAGGTCATCAACATCTTCATGGAGCTCTGTGCCCTGGGTATGTCGCAACCGCTCTCGTCCAACATCCTCGACTTCCTCTACGCCCTGCCGGCCGTGGCCAAGGAGCGTGGCATCACCTTCTCCACCCCGTCGGAGATTTGCACCAAGATGAAGTCCGTGGCGCCGATAGACGTTCCGTACCCCATGTCGTGGGTCGACGAGGAGCGCGACATCAGCTGCTGGTTGGGTAACGTGATGCAGCGTGAGGCATTCAACAAGCTCTACAGCGTGGCCGAGCGTGTGCACCTCTGCACCGACCGCCGCATCAAGCAGGACTGGGACTACCTGCAGGCCAGCAACAACTTCCGTTTCATGACCACCAAGCAGAGCAACGTGGGCTTGAACCGTGGCATCTACGACTCGCCCTACGATGCCTTCACCAACTATATGAACATCCTGGGTGACTTCATCAGTCGCGTCAACTCCCTCTATCCTGTGGATATGGACAACGAGGAGCTCAACTCCCTGCTCACCACCATCCGAAACCAGGACGGCGAGATCAGTGCACTGAACAAAGAGGTGGAGAAGCTGCAGACCAAGCTGGCGAAGTATGAGGCTAAGGCCGAGAAAGCTCCCGCCAAGGCTGAGAAGGCTGCTGCGAAAAAAGAACCCGCTGCCAAGAAAGCCGCTCCGGCAAAGAAGGCAGTGGCTGAGAAGAAGTAATCAGACCTCTGCGGATTGATAAATGATAGTTCGGCTTCTCCCTCGTGAAAGGGAAGGGGCCCTATATAAATAAAGGTATGTCGCGTAGCTGTGGCATACCTTTATTTATAGGTATAACCGCATACTGCAAAGTCCACCTAATCTTGGAAAAGCGGCAGAAAGAACCTGTATTTGTCATGGAAAAGTGGCAGAAATATACAATAATGCCATGGAAAAGCGGCAAAAAGGACCTATATTTGCCATGGAAAAGCGGCAAGAATGACTTGCTGACTTGTGTAATATGATAAATCACAGATGGTTATGCTGAAAAGAAAGATCGATAGTTTCCTGCGGCAATATTACGAGTCCACCCGCAATGCATTGCTGGTTACCGGAGCACGGCAGACCGGCAAGACTTACTCCATCCGGGAGTTCGGTAAGGAGTTCAAAAGCTTTGTGGAAATCAACTTCATTGATACGCCCATGGCAGCGGAGCTGTTTAAAGACGCGAAAAGCAGCAACGACATACTGATGCGCCTTTCTGCGATCACCTCCGTGCCGCTCATCAAAGGTGAAACCCTCATCTTCTTCGATGAGGTGCAGCAATGTCCCGACATTGTGACAGCCATCAAGTTCTTAGTGGACGAAGGCTCTTACCGCTACATCCTTAGTGGGTCGCTGTTAGGCGTGGAACTGAAAGACCTCCGCTCGGAACCTGTGGGGTATATGGGTGTGAAGGAGATGTTCCCGCTTGACTTCGAGGAGTTCATATCCTGTATCGGAATCAACGAGGCGGTGATTGCCGCTTTGCGCGAAGCATGGAACAACCATACGCCTGTCGACGGTTTCATTCATAACAAGATGATTGAGTTGTTTCGCCTATATCTGGTGGTTGGAGGCATGCCTGCCGCGGTGAGCAAATACATCGAAAGCAACAACCTGCAAGAGGTGATGGCGGTGCAGCAAGACATCATTCGGCTCTATAAGCGGGACATTGCCAAGTATGACCCGCAGAACAAACTCTACATAGAGGAAATCTTCAACCTAATACCTCCTGAACTGAATGCCAAGAACAAACGCTTCATCCTGAAACGACTGAATGAGCATGCGAAGTTCGACCGTGTGGAGAGCAGTTTTCTGTGGCTGACGCATGCCGGTGTCGCTATACCGGTCTATAATGTGGAAGAACCGAAAGTCCCGCTTTTGTTGGCTCGCTCGCGTAACTTGTTCAAGCTCTTCCAAAGCGACGTAGGTCTGTTGGCTTGTCAATATGCGGAGGGCATTCAGATGCGGATTATCATGGGAGACAAGGATATCAACTTCGGGTCGGTGTACGAGAATGCTGTTGCACAAGAGTTAGTGGCTCATAGCATCGCGCCTTACTACTATAACAACAAACGGCGAGGGGAGTTGGATTTCATCTTAGAATCTGCAGGCAGGGTATTGCCCATAGAGGTGAAGCCGGGCAAGGACTATGAAACCCATCATGCCCTCACTAACCTCTTGGGGTGTAAAGAGTATGACTTACCAGAGGCCATAGTCCTCAACAACGACAACCTCCACGTGGAGGGTCGCATCCTCTATGCCCCCATCTATATGGTGATGTTCCTTCAGAAGGACAACAGCGCGCCTACCTATTATAAGATAGATTTGACGGGATTGATGTAGGTTCCACGCTCTGCAGGAACCTCAGCACCGTTTGGTTGAAGGCTTCGGGCTGTTCCATGTTCATCATGTGGCCGCTGTCCGGCACCACCTGCAGTTGGCTGTTGGGCAGATAATCCATCATCCACGAGTGGCTGGGCTCTTTGCCTTTCAGCTCCGCACCACCCACAAGGAACAGTGTAGGCACCTGCGGGCGGTTCTGTTTGAAACGCTCCAGTCCGTCCTTTGCCACTATCACCCGCGGCTCCAGGTGCAGCGGCTGCCAGGCGGTCCACTTGTCTATCATCCGCTTCAGCGGCTTGCGCATCGACTCCCGGTTAGAGCCTCCGGAGGCTATCAAACCTTCCAACCACTCCGCCTTCATTTTGTCCACTCCCTTGGCTTTCAGCTCCTCTATCTCTTTGTGGCGTTTCGCCTTCTCCGTCTCGTCCATCGGTTCGCTCGGCCCCTTGTAGGTCTTCATCCCTCCGCTGGCCAGCACGCAACTGAGCATCCGTTCGGGTGCCACGGCCAGCATGTCCGATGCCACGAAGGCTCCCATGGAGAGGCCCACGATGTGCGCACGGTCTATGTGGAGCGAGTCCATCACCGTCAGCAGGTCGCCCAGATGGGTGAACTGGAACTCTTCCCGCTGCTCAGACGAGCGTCCGTAACCGCGGAAGTCGAACCGCACCACGCGGTACTTCTTGGCGAACGCCCGGAACTGTTTGTCCCACATCCGTGTGTCGAGCGAATGTCCGTGGAGCAAGATGAGCGGTTCGCCCTCGCCCCGCTCCTCGTAGTAGATTTGTGCACCGCCCGAAGCGGCAATATAATCTTTGTGTGTGGCGGCTGTCAGCGTCGATGCGCCTAACAAGCATGCGCTCAATAATAGATTCCGTAGTTTCATGGTATACATTATTATATATATGTGCAAATGTAGATATAAATCACGAGTTACGTGTCAGTGCGGCAAAGGAAAATCAAAATCGATACTGTCATTGCGGCCCCGTTTCTTTGCATCCCTATGAAATTGTTGTGCTTATTCGAATCTCACCATATCAGCCAATTGCAAGAAATAGGCATTAGACCAGATGTCGAGCTCTTTGGGATTCCTTACGAATGGCAGTACGTCAGCCTTCACTTGATTAATGTCTGCGGTTGACAGCCGTTCCCTCAGTTTTCCTAGGAACGATTCTTTGTTTATGTCCTCACCATTGAATTGCAGAGCGCGTTCTTTGAGGTGCTCAAAGTCCAAAGGAGTGTTATGGCGGACGTACCACTCGAAATCATACCAGTCGCGACCTTTTACCCGATTTTTCCACGAACGATATACCAAGGCGTGCATCTTTCCAGCAAAGAGATCGGAAGGGGTGAAACAACACACCATGAAAGATTCAGGCAACAGAAGCAACTTTTGCTCCGTTCTGAATTTCAATGGAGGACAAGTGTCTACCTCTATCTTTATTTTGATGGACTTCTCTGTCTGAAACGTCACGTCATACACGTCTGTATTGTCTTTGAGGAAAGCCGACTCCACCTTACCGAAGCTCTTCTTATCCTTCTTCGTTATCTCCACCGTTCTGCCGACCATGGCAAACTCGTCGATTATCGGCTGGAAATACTGTGTAAAATCAAAATCATCCTTCACTGCCAACAGGGAAAAGTCCATGTCTTCGGAAAATCGTTGCAAACCATGGAATATTCTCAAACATGTTCCGCCATAGAAGGCTGCCGCGTCAAAAAATCCCCCATGAGACAACCCGGCGAGGATTACCTGCTGATTGACTTCGAAAACAGCATTCCGCTGTCGCTGCGTAGTCGTCAAGTCATAGCCCGACAACATCTGATTGTATATTTCGTTGCTCATTTCTTTAAAAACTTCAGTAAGGTTTGTATGGACGAGGACTTCTTGCCGACTTCGATGTAACGTTCAAACACAGACGCGTCCATCTTAAGGAATTCATCCATATCAAGACGGATGTCCTCCTCAAGATACTGCTCTACATCCTTCATATAACGTAGATTCACCTTTGGCGAATTTGCGATAAGGTCACATAGTGCCTTTTCCGGCGACGCCATCAAGAATGTATAGGTCTGCTTGTTGATTATCGTCACCCCTACATGAAACGCCTCACGGTTCATCGAGGTGTAAATGAAGTGTCCAACTGGCGTGTCGAAACCGCGCGAATGCTTTATGGTCATCGATTGCAGGGTGTAGACCGTTTCCGGTATGAGTCCATAATACCTCAGCGCCGAAGACATCGAGACGTAGGAAGG
>CAVFUK010000108.1:0-30262 GCA_963625535.1 Anaerovoracaceae bacterium
AGGCTATATGCACTCCATGATTGCCGCATCACTCGAAATGTAGGATGAACCACAAGGATTGCCTACGGAAACCGTGCAAAACCACCAAATTTCGACGGGAAACCTTCACGGCGGCAACGACAGAGGCACATGAACCGTCCGGGGGATCAAGACCAATAGTTGTCCCGGCGACTCAAAGCGCGGGCTACGGAAGCCTGCCCTGGGCCGAAAGCCACCCCCCATAAAGGATAAAACAAACCACGAAGCGCCACCCTGTAAGTAAAGGGGGAAAACCAAGACCGACTCTTTCATCTATATATAAGGCTAAAACGGCCCCAGAGGTGTCATCCTATAAAGGAAAATCGGCAAATGAAAAATCTTTACAAATAACCCTTGCGCAGGAAAATCCATTTCCCCGACCAGGAAAAACTATTTTCCTTACCGGGCATTTTTCTTTACAAAGTACACGCGCACGGGACCTCCTGCGAGCGGCGCCGGGCACGGGATTCCTCCCACGCTAAGGAAAATCCAGGCTTCCACAGAAAGTTTGCGCTTTCAATCGAGTTCACTATCTTTGCAGACGTGTTTTTTTTCGTGTGAGGCGGTGATTGCGAAATCATTCCTCATACGCGTATATTTCTATAGGGTCAAGGGTCTCATTTCCACTTGACCCCAAAATAATTGTTACGGAGAAGGAGGGGTTGTGAAATTCCTCCTTGCTTTTTTCTCCTCAACCCATCATAAAATAAACAAAAAGCCTTACCTTTGCACATTATATGATAGGTTGACAAGACACAGAGCACACGAAAAAGAAATGGCAAAGAACACGATGGGCACCAAACTGCCCCGAAAGTTGGAACAGAAGATGCAGACCGTGGGCGAACAGATACGCCTGGCGCGACTGCGACGCAACCTCAGCGTGGCGCAAGTGGCCGAGCGGGCCACCTGCTCGCCTCTGACCGTGGCGCGCATAGAGAAGGGCGCGCCCACCGTGGCGATAGGAATCTACCTGCGCGTGCTCTACGCCCTGCAGCTGGACGACGACATCCTCCGCCTGGCCCAGGAGGACCCTCTGGGCAAAGCCCTGCAGGACCTCAGTCTGAAAACACGCCTGCGAGCCTCCAAAAAAGAATAGACCGATGAGAACACTCCACGTATACGCCGACTTCGACTGGCTCCGTCAGCCCGTGCCCGTGGGAGAGCTGGGCTACGAATCGCTGCGCGGCAGCGACAGCTACCGCTTCACCTTCGACGACGACTGGCTGAGGGGGCAAGCCGGCCTGCTGCTGAGCGACGACCTCAACAACTACCCCGGCCCGCAATACACCCAACCGGAAAAAGACCGCGCCACCCCTACTCAACCCATCATAAAATAAACAAAAAGTCACATCTTCTCATATTATATGATAGGTTGACAAGACTTGCCGTGGACAACATCTATGGCGCTGCGCCTGCCTTTGCCCTATTATCAGGTTGACACGCGAACAGAACTCCACAAGCGCCCGCCCGTTCATCCCATTCTCACAAGACCGCCTCCACCCGCAGCCCCTCATCCGGTCCAATAAAACCCGGTTCCCTCAAAAAAAAGATTTGCGCCTTCGATTAAATCAACTATCTTTGCCGAGGTTTAATAAAATAGTGGGGTGAGGTGGGATTGTGAAATTCTTCCTCACGAATAATTTTTTGTGTTTTTCTGGTCCAAGGGATTCACTCGTTTCCCTTCGGACATCAAGTGTATTTTTAAAATTTTTTACGAGGGCGAGGGGTTGTGAAATTCCTCATCCTCACTCTTTCTTTTCCCCTCAACCCATCATCAAACAGACAAGGCCCACGCCGCCCATCGGCGGACAGGCCTACCCCACGCCACGGCGGACATTTGAACTTTTCCCCTCAAAAATTTGGAGATTGCGATTTAACCGCCTATCTTCGCAAAATATAAAATGAATTTCGAAACAGACAGTGCAGGAGGGGGTTGTGAAATTCCCCCCTGCGCGAAAAAGTAATTTAGTTAAGTCTAGTTTAGTTTTTGTGTTAAAGCATCAGGCCTCAGTGGAGTGACTTGATGCTTTTTTCTTCCACACCCCCGCTACGCCCCCGCCGGAGAAGCGTTTTTCTACCCCATACGCTTGGGGGTACCAAAAAGATTCGCTACCTTTGCAACATCTAAATAAGAACAAGAAAGAAAACAGATAAAAGCATGAATATCCTAGAACTAAGCGAACAGGAAATCGTCAGACGAAACAGTCTGAACGAACTGAAGGCCATGGGCATAGAACCCTACCCCGCAGCGGAATACGTCACCAACGCGTTCTCAACCGACATCAAGAACCAATTCGACGAACAAGCCGAGCCGCGCCACGTCTCCGTAGCCGGACGCATGATGAGCCGACGCGTCATGGGCAAAGCCTCGTTCATCGAGCTGCAGGACTCCAAGGGACGCATCCAAGTCTACATCACACGCGACGACATCTGCCCCGGTGAGAACAAAGACCTCTACACCACCGTCTTCAAACGCCTGCTCGACCTGGGCGACTTCATCGGCATCGAAGGCTTCGTCTTCAAGACTCAGATGGGCGAGATAAGCATCCACGCACAGAAGCTCACCGTACTGTCGAAAAGCCTCAAGCCACTGCCCATTGTCAAATACAAGGACGGCGTGGCCTACGACAAGTTCGAGGACCCCGAGCTGCGCTACCGCCAGCGCTACGTCGACCTCGTGGTGAACGACGGCGTGAAGGACATCTTCCTCAAGCGCGCCACCATCATCAAGACCCTCCGCGCCACGCTCGACGAGGCAGGCTACACCGAGGTGGAGACCCCCATACTGCAGTCCATCCCCGGAGGAGCCAGCGCCCGACCCTTCATCACACACCACAACTCACTCGACATCGACCTCTACCTCCGCATAGCCACCGAACTCTATCTGAAACGCCTCATCGTGGGCGGATTCGAGGGAGTCTACGAGATAGGCAAGAACTTCCGCAACGAAGGCATGGACCGCACCCACAACCCCGAGTTCACCTGCATGGAACTCTACGTGCAGTATAAGGACTACAACTGGATGATGTCCTTCACCGAACGCCTGCTCGAGCGCATCTGCATCGCCGTGAACGGCTGCAGCGAGAGCCAGATTGACGGCAAGACCATCAGCTTCAAGGCACCCTTCCGACGCCTGCCCATCCTGGAGGCCATCAAGGAGAAGACCGGCTACGACCTCGACGGCAAGAGCGAGGACGAGATTCGCCAGATCTGCCAGAAGCTGAACATGGAGATTGACGACACCATGGGCAAGGGAAAACTCATCGACGAGATCTTCGGCGAGTTCTGCGAGGGAACCTACATACAACCCACCTTCATCACCGACTATCCCGTGGAGATGAGCCCGCTGACGAAGATGCACCGCAGCAAACCGGGCCTGACCGAACGCTTCGAGCTGATGGTCAACGGCAAGGAGCTGGCCAACGCCTACAGCGAGCTGAACGACCCCATTGACCAGGAAGAGCGCTTCAAGGAGCAGCTCCGCCTGAGCGAGAAGGGCGACGACGAGGCCATGTTCATCGACCAGGATTTCCTGCGCGCCCTGCAGTTCGGAATGCCCCCGACGTCCGGCATCGGCATCGGCATCGACCGCCTGGTGATGCTCATGACAGGACAGAGCACCATACAGGAGGTACTCTTCTTCCCCCAGATGCGCCCCGAGAAGGTGGCCCCCAAGGACCCCGCGGCCAAATACACCGCCCTGGGAGTGCCCGAGGAGTGGGTGCCCCTCATCCAGAAGGCAGGCTACAACACCGTGGCGGACATGAAGGAAGTGAACCCGCAGAAGCTCCACATGGACATCTGCGGAGTGAACAAAAAATACAAACTGGAACTGACGAACCCCACCGTGGACACCGTGGCGGAGTGGATCAGCAAAATCTAGGCCTATGGCACCGAAACTAACGGGCGGGAAAATAGCCATCATGGGAGGCGGCAGCTGGGCAACGGCCATCGCCAAAATCATGCTCGTGCAGGAGGAGTCCATCAACTGGTACATGCGGCGCGACGACCGCATCGAGGACTTCAAGCGCCTGGGCCACAACCCCGCCTACCTGACCGGAGTGAGGTTCGACGTGAAGCGCATCAACTTCTCGTCGGACATCAACAAGACCGTGCGCGACTCGGACATCCTCATCTTCGTCACCCCCTCGCCCTACCTGAAGAGCCACCTGAAGAAGCTGAAGACAAAGATAAAGGACAAGTTCATCATCACCGCCATCAAAGGCATCGTGCCCGACGAGAACCTCATCGTCTCGAGCTACTTCAACCAGATGTACGACGTGCCGATGGAGAACATCGCCGTCCTGGCCGGCCCCTGCCACGCCGAGGAGGTGGCCCTCGAAAGGCTCTCGTACCTCACCATAGGCTGCAGCGACGTGAGCAAGGCGCGCCTGGTGGCCGACAAGATGAAGAGCTCCTACATAAAGACCTCCGTCAGCCACGACGTGGAGGGCATCGAGTACGCCTCCGTGCTGAAGAACGTCTACGCCATAGCCGCCGGCATCTGCAGCGGACTGAAGTACGGCGACAACTTCCAGGCCGTGCTCATCTCCAACGCCGTGCAGGAGATGAACCGCTTCATCAACACCGTACACCCCCAGCAGCGCACCGTCACCGACTCGGCCTACCTGGGCGACCTGCTCGTCACCAGCTACTCCAACTTCAGCCGCAACCGCGTGTTCGGCACCATGATAGGCAAGGGATACTCCGTGAAGAGCGCACAGGTGGAGATGGAGATGATTGCCGAGGGATACTTCGGCACCAAGTGCATCAAGGAGCTCAACCGCCACCTCCACGTGAACATGCCCATCATGGACGCCGTCTACAACATCCTCTACGAGCGCATCTCGCCCATGATAGAGATAAAACTGCTGACGGACTCACTCAGATAACAATTTATTTTTCACAATAAACACAGAAAAAACCATGGCAAATATTGCTCTAAACATCGAAAAAGTCAAGGGGTTTGTCTCCGAGGAGGCAATCAAGGCTTACGAGCCTAAAGTGAAGTCCGCAATGGACATGCTCGAAAAAGGTACCGGACTGGGAAACGACTTCCTGGGCTGGCTCCATCTGCCCTCGTCCATCACCAAGGAACATCTCGCCGACCTGAAGGCCACAGCCGACACGCTGCGCAAGGAGTGCGAGGTGGTCATCGTGGCAGGCATCGGCGGCAGCTACCTGGGCGCCAAGGCAGTCATCGAAGCCCTCTCCAACAGCTTCCAGTGGTTGCAGCAGGGCACCGGCAATCCGGTCATCATCTACGCAGGAAACAACATCAGCGAGGACTACCTCTCTGAACTCACGGAATACTTGAAGAACAAGAAGTTCGGCATCATCAACATCTCCAAGTCGGGAACCACCACCGAGACGGCCCTCGCCTTCCGTCTGCTGAAGCGCCAGTGCGAGGAGCAGCGCGGCAAAGAGACCGCCCGCAAGGTGATTGTGGCCATCACCGACGCCCGCAAGGGAGCCGCCCGCGTGACCGCCGACAAGGAGGGCTACAAGACCTTCGTCATCCCCGACAACGTGGGCGGACGCTTCTCCGTGCTCACCCCCGTAGGTCTGCTGCCCATCGCCGTGGCCGGATTCGACATCGAGGCACTTGTTGAGGGAGCCAAGGCAATGGAGGCTCAGACCGCCAGCGACGTGCCCTTCTCAGAGAACCCCTCGGCCCTCTACGCCGCCACACGCAACGCGCTCTACAACGAGGGTGGCAAGAAGATTGAGATTCTGGTGAACTTCCACCCGAAACTCCACTACGTGAGCGAATGGTGGAAACAGCTCTACGGCGAGTCCGAAGGCAAGGAGAACAAGGGAATCTTCCCCGCATCCGTAGACTTCACCACCGACCTCCACTCCATGGGACAATGGATTCAGGAGGGCGAGCGCACCATCTACGAGACGGTGATCTCCATAGCCGAGCCCAACCGCAAGCTGGAGGTGCCCCGCGACGAGGAGAACCTCGACGGACTGAACTTCCTGGCCGGCAAGCGCGTGGACGAGGTGAACAAGATGGCCGAGCTGGGCACCCAGTTGGCTCACGTGGACGGTGGAGTGCCCAACATCCGCCTCATCGTGCCCCAGCTCAACGAGTACTACCTGGGTCAGCTCATCTACTTCTTCGAGAAGGGCTGCGGCATCAGCGGCTACATTCTTGGCGTGAACCCCTTCAACCAACCGGGTGTGGAGGCTTACAAGAAGAACATGTTCGCCCTGCTGGGCAAGCCGGGTTACGAGGCTGAGTCGAAAGCCATCCAGGCACGCCTCTAAGCCCCGCCTCTAAGCAAAGACAAAAAAAACACATAGTCCGGAAAACCTTATTTCGCCAATCAGAAGCCCATACAAGGAGGTTTTCCGGACTTTACTATGCTTTAGGGGACGACACTCGAGTCCCTATATATAAATAAGGTATAAGGAGAAGACCACAAGAAAGAAACTCACTTAAACGGAAACAGAAACTGCTACTGCAACGATGAAACGAATAATTTACTTACTGACCCTCCTCTGCCTGTGGACGGCAACCGCCACACGGGCCGAAGAGGCACCCCGCAAGAAAGTGGCCGTGGTGCTGAGCGGCGGTGGAGCCAAAGGCGCCGCACACATCGGAGCCCTCAAGGTGATAGAGGAAGCCGGAATACCCATCGACTATGTGGTGGGAACCAGCATGGGCTCCATCATCGGCGGACTCTACTCCATAGGATACTCCACACAGCAGATGGACAGCCTCATCCGCTCGCAGGACTGGGTCTACCTCTTGACCGACGGCACCGACCGCAAGGACGAGCTGCTGGTGAACCGCCTGAAGTCGGAACAATACACCCTCTCCATCCCCTTCAAGAAGACCCCCAAGGACGCCCTCAAAGGCGGATTGGTGCAGGGCCGTAACCTCGCCCGCCTCTTCTCGCAGCTGACCGAGGGCTATCAGGACTCCATCAGCTTCAGCAAGTTGCCGACGCCCTTCGCCTGCGTGGCCCACAACCTGGTGGACGGCAGCGAGTACGTGTTCCACAGCGGCAAACTCGCCCTGGCCATGCGCTCCAGCATGTCCATCCCCGGCGTGTTCCAACCCGTGCACTGGAACGGGATGGTGCTCGTGGACGGCGGACTGAGCAACAACTATCCCGTGGACATCGCCCGGCGGATGGGAGCCGACATCGTCATTGGTGTGGACGTGCAGGAGGACCTTGCCAAGGCCGACAAGCTGAACACCCTCATCGACGTGGTGAACCAGATAGTGGACCTCATGGTGCAAAACAAATACCACGAGAACGTGAAGGCCAGCGACCTCCACATCAAAGTGCCCGCCAGCGACTATTCCGCAGCCAGTTTCAGCGCGGCGGCCATCGACACCCTCATCAACCGCGGCGAGGAGTCCACCCGCGCCAAGTGGGACAGTCTGCTCATTCTGAAAAAGAAAATAGGCCTCGCGCAGAGCTACCAGCCCAAGCGCAACGCCCCCCGGCAGGTGCCCACGGAGGAGAACGTCACCATGGTGCCGGAGATTGACCCCGGCAAGAAACCCGCCAACAGCATCAACGTGGGCGTGCGGTTCGACAACGAGTCGTTGGCCTCCATCATCTTCAACTCCTCCGTCTACCTCAACGACAAGAAGACGCAGAACCTCGCCCTCACCATCCGCCTGGGCCGCAAGTTGCTCGGTAGGCTCGACTATACGATCCACCCCTTCAGTTCCAAGTGGGAAATCAACACCTCCTACGACCTCAGCTACAACGACCTGGAACTCTACCAGAGCGGCGACAAAATCTGCACCTACTCCTTCGTGCGCCACCTGGCGGACTTCAACATCGCCCGCAGCTGGCACGACATCCGCTTCAGCCTGGGCGCCCGCTACGAGAACTTCCACTTCAAGGACTTCCTCATGCCCCTGGGCTACGCCAACATCGAGTCGGTGGAGAACGAGCACTTCTTCATCTACTACGGACAGATGCAGTTCGACTCCTACAACAAGCGCACCTACCCCACCTCGGGACTGAAGTGGAGCGCCGCCTGCTCGGTCTACACGGACAACCTGGTGAAGTTCAACAACAGCCGTCCCGTGCCGGTGCTCGCCCTCTCCATCGAGGGCGCCATCCCCTTGCGCAACCGCACCACACTGTTGCCCTGGGCCTGCAGCCGCACCATCTTCGCCCAGAACAACGAATACTCGTTCCCGATGATGAACGTCATCGGCGGCAACACCCCCGGCAAACTGCTCGACCAGCAGATGCCCTTCGTGGGAATAGACTACATGCAGCTGAGCAACACCAACACCATCATCGGCGGTCTGAAGCTGCGTCAGCGCATGGGAGCCAACCAATATCTGACCGCCATCGGCAACGTAGGGTTCCAGAAGCGAGGCACCACCTGGGACGGCCTCTTCGCCAAGAACTTCTGGGGCGCCGGCGTCTCCTACGGCTACGACACCTTCCTGGGTCCGCTGGAAGCCACCCTCAGCTACTCCAACATCACCAAGAAGCTAGGGTACTACATCAGTTTGGGGTACACGTTCTAACGGAGGGATGAAAGAAGCGGATTCCCTTCTGTCGGGGATTTGTTGGGAGTAAAGGAGGAGTTCTAAGTCCGACGTTAGGAAACCGAAGTTGTAAGACGAAGTCCTCCGCAACACCCCTCCTTACGAATATGTTGGAGAGTTTTAGATTCCAAGTTCGAAGGAAGCGACCGAGACTGAATAAATATTCCGAGCTCCGATAGTGAAGGTCGGGAAGGATTATAAAGAAGAAGAAAAAAGAATTATGTTTGAAGAATCGATAGAGAAATACTTGAGGCAACGCGGCCACGAGGCGCTGCGTCTGCGAGCCGTACTGTTCGACATGGACGGCGTGTTGTTCAACTCAATGCCCTACCACGCCCAGGCCTGGCACGACACGCTGGCCGAGTTCGGGCACCAACTCTCCTGCAAAGAGGCTTACCTCCACGAGGGCCGCACCGGAGCCTCCACCATCAACGTGGTCTACCAACGCGAGCTGGGCCGCGACGCTACGGACGAGGAGGTGCAGGCCATTTACCAAGCGAAGACAGCCGCCTTCAACCGCTACCCCGAGGCACGGCCGATGCCCGGAGCCCGCGAGGTGATGGAGCGGATGAAGTCCGAAGGCCTCTTCTGCATGCTGGTGACAGGGTCGGGACAATCCACCCTCATCGACCGCCTCAACACCAACTACCCCGGAATCTTCAGCCCCCAACTGATGGTGACCGCCTTCGACGTGAAGTACGGCAAGCCCAACCCCGAGCCCTACCTGATGGCGCTCCAGAAAGGCGGTCTGCGTCCCGAGGAGGCCATGGTGGTGGAGAACGCCCCACTGGGTGTGAGGGCAGGCGTAGGAGCCGGCATCTTCACCATTGCCGTCAACACCGGTCCCCTGCCCGACGAGGTGTTGCTCGCCGAAGGCGCCAACCTGCTGCTCCCCTCCATGCAGGCCCTCTGCGACAACTGGGAACAGATAAAAGCCGCCGCCGACCGCTGCTCGGTAAAGGGGTAACGCGCGTTCCCGCCCTCAGCCTTCACGGAACATCCTTTCGAAGGAAACACGTCGATAATAAGTTCAAATTCCCCAAGTGTATCCTCTAAGCCCCGAGAGTATATACTTGAAAGTCGACTTAAGACTCGTTTGAAAGGAGAGAAAGCGCCCATAAAACCACTCTCATTAGAGCCTGCGAAACTTGAATAATAAGGAGCTTCCCGACCGACACCCAGCTTTATTTAAGGAGAAGAAACGAAAAAAAGGCCCGAGTCTGTTTGGGAGAACTTGGACCTTAATTCAAGCTCCGCAAGCGTATAGACAAGGGCTAAAAAGAGGATCGGCTCACAAACTTTAGCCCTTCGCCACAAGAGCCATGGCTCAAGTGGCAAAGAGCCCAGGCTCATCGGCCCTAGAGCCATGGCTCGTTGACCGTTGAGCCCAGGCTCATTTTGGGGACTGTCGGAACGTGAATTACCTCAAGCAAAATCTTTGCGAAAATCGTTTGTGGGGGCTTTTACCTGTGCTCCGTCCGGTAGCGGCTCGGCATTACGCCCACGTGCTTCTTGAAGTAGCGGCCGAAGAACGATTGGTCGGGGAAGTGGAGCTGCGAGGCGATCTGCTGCATGCTAAGGTCCGTAGACTCCAGCAACGCCTTGATTTCCAGAATCACGAACTCGTCGATGAACTCCTTGGGCGTGTGGCCTGTCACACGGCCCACCACAGACGAGAGGTAGCGCGGCGTGATGCAGAGCTTGTTGGCGTAGAACGACACCTCGCGCTGCTCCAGATAGTTGACGTGTACCAGGTCGATAAACTGCTTGAAGATGGACTCCGAGCGATTAGCGGGATCCACCACCTTATTCTCCTCCGCGTCGCACGAAACCTTGTCGAGCATGTCCATGAGGAAACACTGCATCATGTTGCGGAAGATAGGCAACCTGTAGCGGTGGTCCTTCTTCTTATAAAGCATGTCGATGGAGGTGAGGAAGCCCTGCACCACCGCTTCGCGCTCGGAGTCGTAAGTGAAGGAGGGATTGTTCTTCAGATAGTCGAAGAAAGCAATGTCCAGCCGGAAGGAAGCCTGCTTGAAGAGCTCTTGCGAACAGATAATCAGCGAGATGCAGAAGTCCTCGCTCACCTCCACACCGGAGACGATGCTGCCCGGCATAATCACCAGCAACGTGTGCTCGTGCACCTCGTACTCCTTCAAATCCATCATGATGCGCGCGCTCCCCTTGGTACAGAAGAACATCATAAACTCATAAAACTTCACATAGTTGCTGTTCGCATTCGACAGCTGTTCCACTCCATAGTAGAAGTCCTCATGTTCGGGTAATCTGAATATTTCCATAACACTTCTTAAATGAGCCACAAAAGTAATGCAAATAATATTAAACGCAAATTATTCGTTCCGATTTTGAACATCACCATGAACAAAAACTAGTAAAACTATGTTTTAAAACACATTACTTTTGCATCCGATTTCCAAAATGAGAATATTAAACATCAATAGGGAGACAATAATTTAAAAGGTCAAGATCTATGAAACAGAATCTGAACATCGCAGCATTAGTGCTTCTCACTGGCTGCAGCCTTATCACAGGGTGCAAGAACGCACCGCAGGCACAGGGTGCCGCAACGTACAAAACCATGAAGGTGGAGACCAGCGACCAGACGGTCAACACAACCTACTCCGCCTCCATACAGGGTCGTCAGGACATCAGCATCTATCCGCAGGTGTCAGGTACCATCACGAAAGTGTGTATCACAGAAGGTCAGAAAGTACAAAAGGGACAGTCGTTGTTCGTCATCGACCAGGTGCCCTACCGCGCGGCCCTCAACACCGCCACTGCCAACGTGCAGGCAGCCGAGGCAGCGCTCAGCACAGCCAAGCTGAACTATGAGAGCCGCCAGGAACTCTACAACAAGAAGGTGGTGTCGGCCTACGACCTGAAGACCGCCGAGAACAGTTACCTGAGCGCTAAGGCACAGTTGGCGCAGGCACAGGCCCAAGAGGTGAACGCCCGCAACAACCTGTCCTACACCGAGGTGAAGAGCCCAGCCACCGGTGTCGCCGGAACCATCCCCTTCCGTGTGGGTGCCCTGGTGAGCGCCAGCATCAGCAAGCCGCTGACCACCGTGTCGGACAACTCCGAGATGTACGTCTACTTCTCCATGAACGAGAACCAGCGCCTGGAGCTGACACGCCGCTACGGCTCACTGGACAAGATGATTGAGAGCATGACCGAGGTGGAACTGCAGCTGAGCGACAACTCCATCTACCCGCTGAAGGGAAAGATTGAGAGCATCAGCGGAGTAATCGACCGCCAGACAGGTACGGTGACCGCCCGCGCCGTCTTCGCCAACCCCGACCGTCTGCTCTGCAGCGGAGCCTCCGGCAACGTCATCATCCCGTCAGTATATAAGGATTGCATCGTCATCCCGCAGGCAGCCACTGTCAGCTTGCAGGACAAGATTATGGTCTACAAGGTAGTGGACGGCAAGGCCGTTTCCGCACTCATCACCGTAGCCTCGGAGAGCGACGGACAGAACTACATCGTGACCGAAGGCCTGACGGCCGGAGACGAGATCATCGCCGACGGAGCCGGCTTGGTACGCGAGGGCACACAAGTGAAATAACCCGCGCGCTGACGGTCAACATCTGTTGTTCAACAAACATCTAAAAACAGAAGAAACAAAATGAAAGGAAATATATTCATAAAACGTCCCGTGATGGCAATGTCCATCTCTATCCTTATCTTGGCAGTGGGACTTATCGCGCTCTGCAACCTGCCTGTGGAGCAGTATCCTGACATTGCGCCTCCTACCGTGATGGTGAGCGCCACCTACACGGGTGCCGACGCCGACGCAGTGCAAAAGAGTGTGATCATGCCGCTCGAAGAGAGCATCAACGGTGTGGAGAACATGACCTACATGAGCTCCACAGCCACCAACTCAGGTTCAGCCACCATCCAGGTGTACTTCAAACAGGGGACAGACCCGGACATGGCCGCCGTCAACGTGCAGAACCGCGTGAGCAAGGCGCAGGGCCTGTTGCCTTCGGAGGTAACCAAAATCGGTGTCACCACGCAGAAGCGTCAGACCTCGTTCCTGCAGATTGGCGCCCTGGTGAGCACAGACGGCACCTACGACGAGCACTTCCTCTCCAACTACCTCGACATCAACGTCATTCCGCAAATTAAGCGTATCGACGGTGTGGGCGACGTGATGGAGCTGGGCGACACGTACAGTATGCGTATCTGGCTGAAGCCGGACGTAATGGCGCAGTACGGACTCGTTCCCTCGGACATCACCGCCGTGCTGGGCGAGCAGAACATCGAGGCTCCTACCGGTTCACTCGGCGAGAACTCCAACAACACCTTCCAGTACACGATGAAGTACAAAGGTCGTCTGACCGACATCGAGGACTTCAAGAACATGGTCATCCGCTCCGAGGAGGACGGTAGCGTGCTCCGTGTGAAGGACGTGGCCGACGTGGAACTGGGAACCCTCTCCTACAGCTTCCACAGCACACTGAACGGAATGCCTTCGTGTACGTTCCTCTCGTTCCAGGTGGCCGGAGCCAACGCCACCAGCGTGAACCAGAAAATCTCCGCCCTGCTCGACGAGCTCGGCAAGGACCTGCCCAAGGGCGTGGAGTTTGTGAAGATGATGAGCTCCAACGACTTCCTGTTCGAGTCCATCCACGAGGTGGTGAAGACCCTTATCATCGCCATCTTGTTGGTAATCTTGGTGGTGTACTTCTTCCTGCAGGACTTCAAGAGTACGCTCATCCCTGCGATTTCAATTATTGTTTCCCTTGTTGGAACTTTCGCCTGCCTGATGATTGCCGGCTTCAGTATCAACATCCTTACACTGTTCGCCTTGGTGCTTGCCATCGGTACAGTGGTGGACGATGCTATTGTGGTCGTCGAAGCAGTGCAGGCGAAGTTCGACGTGGGCTACAAATCGCCATACCTCGCCACGAAGGACGCCCTGAGCGACGTGACGATGGCCGTCATCTCGTGTACGTTCGTCTTCATGGCCGTGTTCATCCCGGTGACCTTCATGGGCGGCACTTCGGGTGTGTTCTACACCCAGTTCGGTGTCACCATGGCAACTGCCGTAGGTATCTCATGTATCAACGCCCTGACGCTCTGTCCGGCCCTCTGTGCCATGATGATGCGTCCGTCTGACGGAACGAAGAGCGCCAAGAGCATCAACGGCCGCGTGCGCGCCGCCTACAACGCTTCGTTCAACGCTCTGTTGGGCAAATACAAGAAAGGTGTGATGTTCTTCATCCACCATCGTTGGATGGTGTGGACCTCACTGGTGGCTGCCGGCGTGCTGCTGGTCTACCTGATGAGCACCACCCGCACCAGCTTGGTGCCGCAAGAGGACCAGGGTGTCTGCATGATCAACGTCAGCACGGCTCCCGGTAGCGGTCTGCAACAGACCAACAAGATTCTGGAGCGCGTGGACACAATCCTGAAGAGCACTCCCGAGGTGGACAAGTACACCAGCGTCGCCGGTTACGGACTTATCTCCGGCCAGGGCGTTTCCTACGGTACCCTCATCGTCCGCTTCAAGGACTGGAGCGAGCGTAGCGGCAAAGAACACAGCTCCGACGCCGTCATCAAACGACTCAACGCTCAGTTCGCCCAGATTAAGGAGGCACAGATCTTTACCTTCCAGCCGGGTATGATTCCGGGCTACGGTATGGGTAACTCCATCGAGCTCCACCTGCAGGACAAGGCTGGCGGCGACAAGGCGACGTTCTACAACAATGCCATGAAATTCCTCATGGCGCTGAACCAACGTCCCGAAATCTCCATGGCCTACACCTCTTACGCCATGAACTTCCCGCAGTACTCCGTGGATGTGGACGCTGCCAAGTGCAAGCGTGCCGGCATCTCTCCGTCCGACGTGCTGACGGTGCTGGGCAGCTACTGCGGTGGTTCCTACGCCTCCAACTTCAACGAGTTCGGTAAGGTCTACCGTGTGATGATGCAGGCTTCGCCCCAATATCGTCTCGACGAGAATTCGCTCAACAACCTCTACCTGCGCAACGGCAGCGAGATGGCTCCGCTGAGCCAGTTCGTCACCCTGAAGAAGACACTGGGTGCCGAGACCTCTACCCGCTTCAACCTGTTCAGCTCCATCAGCGCCAACGTGAGCATAGCCGACGGTTACTCCTCAGGTGAGGCCATGAAGGCCATCGAAGAAGTCGCTTCGCAGACCCTGCCTAACGGCTACGGCTACGACTACAGCGGCATCTCCCGCGAGGAGTCGGAGAGCAGCGGTTCGTCCACCGTCTTCATCTACCTGGTCTGCACGCTGTTGATTTACCTGATTCTGGCCTGCCTCTACGAGAGCTTCCTCGTGCCGTTCGCCGTCATCTTCTCCGTGCCGTTCGGACTGATGGGCAGCTTCCTGTTCGCCCGCTTCTTCGGACTGGAGAACAACATCTACCTGCAGACCGGTGTCATCATGTTGATTGGTCTGTTGGCCAAGACCGCCATCCTGATTACGGAGTTCGCCATCGAGCGTCGCCGCAAGGGAATGGGCATCATCGAGTCGGCCTACACCGCCGCCCAGGTTCGTTTCCGTCCTATCCTGATGACCGTGTTGACCATGATCTTCGGTATGTTGCCGCTGATGTTCTCAACCGGTGCCGGAGCCAACGGTAACGGTGCGCTGGGTACAGGTGTCGTAGGCGGTATGTTGGTCGGAACGCTGGCCCTGGTGTTCGTGGTTCCGGTGTTCTACATCGCCTTCGAGTTCCTGCAGGAGCGCATCCGTCCGGCCCTGAAAGAGGAAGCCGACGCACAGGTGATGGCCGAGCGCGAGAGAAGTCTCGAAGAGAAGAGTGCATTCAAAGAAACTAAAGAGTAAGTAAGATGAAAAAGATAATATGCCTTTTGTCAGCAGCTGCCTTATTGAGCAGCTGCGGCATCTACACCAAATACAAGCCGGCAAAGGACGTTCCCGAAGGCCTCTTCGGCCAGGAGGTGAACGCCACGGACAGTGCCAACAACCTGGCAAACCTCAGCTGGCGCCAGGTGTTCACCGACCCTCAGTTGCAGAGCCTCATCGAGAAGGGACTGCAGAACAACACCAACCTGCTCACCGCGCAACAGCGTGTGAAGGAGTCCGAGGCTACACTGCTCTCGTCCAAACTGGCCTACCTGCCCTCGTTCTCACTGACACCGCAAGGAACGGTGAGCAGCTTCGACAAGGCCAAGGCCACACAGACCTACACCCTGCCCGTGACCGCCAGTTGGGAGGTAGACATCTTCGGCCGCATCCGCAACGGCAAGCGCCAGGCCAAAGCCCTGCTGGAGCAGAGCAAAGACTATGAGCAGGCCGTGAAGACGCAGCTGATTGCCAACATCGCCAACACCTACTACACCCTGCTGATGCTCGACGAGCAAATCCGTATCGCCGAGAGCACCGAGCAGGTGTGGAAGGAGAGTGTGGAGAGCACCCAGGCATTGATGGACGCCGGCATGGCTACCGAGGCAGCCGTGGCACAGACGGAAGCTACCTACTACAGCATCCGCACCACCGTGCTCGACCTTCACGACCAGCTGAAGCAGACCGAGAACGCCCTGTGCAACGTGTTGGCCGAAGTGCCCCACACCATCGAGCGTAGTACACTGGAGGCCCAAGTGTTGCCCGAGAGCTTCAGCGTTGGTCTGCCCCTGCAACTGCTCGCCAACCGTCCGGACGTGCGCAACGCCGAGCGTGGACTCGAGAGCGCCTTCTATGGTGTGAACAAAGCCCGTTCGTCCTACTATCCGTCCATCGTGCTGAGCGGTAGTGCCGGTTGGAGCAACAGCTCCGGCGCGGGCATTGTCAACCCGGGCAAGCTGTTGGCTTCCGCCGTAGGTTCGCTCACCCAGCCGCTGTTCAACAAGGGACAGATCACTGCCCAGTACCGCATTGCGAAGGCTCAGCAGGAAGAGGCGCGCCTCAACTTCCAGCAGACCGTGCTCAATGCCGGTGTGGAGGTGAACAACGCACTCACCAGCTACCAGACCGCTAAAGAGAAATCGGAGCAATACGAGAAGCAGATAGAGTCCCTAGGACGTGCCGTGGAGAGCACCTCGCTGTTGATGGAGCACGGCAACACCACCTATTTGGAAGTGTTGACAGCCCGTCAGACCTTGCTCAACGCACAGCTGACGCAAGTGTCCAACCGCTTCACCGAAATGCAGAGCGTAGTAACCATCTACCAAGCTCTCGGTGGTGGACAGGACTAAATCTGTTCGAGCCACCGTCCTCCCAGCGAAAGCTCGCAGTGCAGCGACAGTCCTTCGTTTGGGAGACGAACAAAAGCTAAACCAGACAACGTGTAAGTATTAGTCTATAATTTAATGTCAGAAGAGGATGTGCCGGCAACGGTGCATCCTCTTTCTGCGTTCTTAGGCTCTACGGTTATTATCAGTTTATTCAAGTTCCGCAAGTATAAGAAAGCACAGCTATAACGAGAGCCCGGGTGTCTTGCCCAATGAGGTATAGGGTCTACGGCCTGTGAAGTATACTTCATTGGCACTTGAAGTATACTTCATCGACCATTGAACTTTACTTCATTCAGGTTTAGCGTTACCGGCAAGTTAAACGACAGGGCTGTAGGAAGGCAAAAGCGCCAGACCTTCCCGTAAGTGAGAGAAAGCCTGACGCCTGTCCGTAGCTCCGATGGGAATCGAACCCATATTTTAGGTTTAGGAAACCCACGTTCTATCCGTTGAACTACAAAGCCGAAAGCGATGGCAAAGGTACACTATTTTTGCAAAGTGACAAAGCGCAAGCACCGATAATCGTGCACACGGGCGTTGACTACACTATATATATAAGGTATAGGCGAGGAAAATGCAGACAAAGCAAGACGTTGTCAACTTGACGCACATTCGCTACCTCCGCAAAGCAAAACAAAACGAGATTATCTGAAACACGCTCCATCCGAATCCGTTGAGCCTTGTCACGAACTTAGCATCTTGTCAACTGCACTGCCACTTCTCAATACGCAGTCAATAGTAAACTCTTACTCAATGTGTCATTATCGCAGATTCACGATGACAAAAGGAAGGAGCGACCCGACCGCGGCCTATAGAAAATTCACTGACTATCTGATATATTTATATGCTTTTTCTTTGTGGGTAACGGAAGATTTGCGAAATTTGCACGAAGTAAACAATTATTAGATTAGTACTCAATAAACAAGCAAACGAAATGGAAGTAAAAGAGTTAGAGAAAGTCGTTGTCCGCTTCTCCGGAGACTCCGGCGACGGAATGCAGTTAGCAGGTAACATCTTCTCAACGGTTTCGGCCACAGTAGGAAATGACATCAGTACATTCCCCGACTATCCGGCAGACATCCGCGCTCCGCAAGGTTCGCTGACCGGAGTATCAGGTTTCCAAGTCAGCATCGGTGCCGAGAAGGTCTACACCCCGGGCGACCAGTGCGACGTGTTGGTGGCCATGAACGCCGCCGCGTTGAAAACCCAGTATAAGTTCACCAAGCCGACCGGCTGCATCATCATCGACACCAACGCTTTTGAGGAAAGCGACTTGGCTAAGGCCGAGTTCAAGACCAACGACCCCATCAGCGAAATGGGCATCAAGCAGGATGTCATCGCCGCTCCTATCTCACAGATGGTGAAGGACTGCCTCAGCGACTCGGGCATGGACAACAAGTCGATGCTGAAGTGCCGCAACATGTTCGCCGTAGGTCTGGTCTGCTGGCTGTTCAACCGCGACCTCTCCATCGCCGAGAACTTCATCCGCGAGAAGTTCGCCAAGAAACCGGAGATTGCCGAGGCCAACATCAAGGTAATCCACGCCGGTTACGACTACGGACACAACACACACGCCAGTGTGTCAAACACCTACCGCATCGAGAGCAAGACCAAAGTGCCGGGACGCTACATGGAAATCTCCGGCAACAAGGCCACCGCATATGGTTTCATCGCCGCCGCCGAGAAGGCCGGACTGAAACTCTACCTGGGTTCCTACCCTATCACTCCGGCAACGGACGTGCTCCACGAGTTGTCTAAGCACAAATCACTCGGTGTCACCACCGTACAGTGTGAGGACGAGATTTCGGGTTGCGCCTCCGCCATCGGCGCTTCCTTCGCAGGAGCGCTGGCTGTCACCTCCACCTCAGGACCTGGCATCTGCCTGAAGTCCGAAGCCATGAACCTGGCAGTCATCACGGAGCTCCCGCTCGTCATACTGGACGTGCAGCGCGGTGGTCCCTCCACCGGTCTGCCTACCAAATCGGAGCAAACCGACTTGCTGCAGTCGCTCTTCGGCCGCAACGGCGAGAGCCCGATGCCCGTCATCGCCGCCACATCGCCGACGGACTGCTTCGACGCAGCCTACGCCGCTTGTAAGATTGCCCTGGAGCACATGACTCCCGTCATCCTGTTGACGGACGCTTTCGTGGCCAACGGTTCCGCCGCATGGAAGTTGCCCAACATCGACAACTATCCCGCCATCAACCCGCCGTACGCTCCGGCCGAGATGAAGGACAACTATACTCCCTACCGCCGCAACGAGGAGACGAAGGTACGCTACTGGGCCATCCCGGGAACGGAAGGCTACATGCACATCCTCGGCGGACTGGAGAAGGACGGCAACACGGGAGCCATCTCCACCAACCCCGAGAACCACGACCACATGTGTCGCGAGCGTGCCGAGAAGGTGGCCCGCATCCCTGTGCCCGACGTGAAGGTAGAAGGCCGCGCCGACGATGCCGACCTGCTGATTGTAGGTTTCGGTGGCACCTACGGACACCTCCACAGCGCCATGACCGAGATGAACGCCGCAGGCCAGAAGGTAGCCCTTGCTCACTTCGGCTACATCAACCCGCTACCTAAGAACACCGCCGAGGTACTGAAGAGATACAAGAAGGTGGTGGTTGCCGAGCAGAACCTGGGACAGTTCGCCGGTTATCTGCGCATGAAAGTAGACGGATTCGCTCCTTATCAGTTCAACCAGGTGAAGGGTCAGCCTTTCGTGGTGAAGGAACTGGTAAAAGCGTTCACAGAGATTATCAACAAGTAAACGTACATCTTCAAAACAAGACATTATCATGAGCGAATTTACAGCTAAAGATTATAAGAAAGGACAACCGCGTTGGTGTCCGGGTTGCGGTGACCACTTCTTCTTGGCCTCACTGCACAAAGCCATGGCAGAGATCGGCATTGCGCCGTGGGAGACTGCCGTCATCTCCGGTATCGGCTGCTCCAGCCGCTTACCTTATTATATGAACACGTATGCGATGCAGACCATCCACGGCCGTGCAGCGTCCATCAGCACAGGTGCCAAGGTGGCCAACCCCAACCTCACCATCTGGCAGATCTCGGGCGACGGCGACGGACTGGCCATCGGTGGCAACCACTTCATCCACGCCATCCGACGCAACATCGACATCAACATGATACTGCTGAACAACCGCATCTACGGTCTGACCAAGGGACAATACTCCCCCACCTCACCCCGTGGTTTCGTCAGCAAATCCTCTCCTTACGGTACCGTGGAGGATCCGTTCCGTCCCGCTGAGCTCTGCTTCGGCGCACGCGGACGCTTCTTCGCCCGCGCCGTGGCCACCGACGCCGAGTGCACAGTGGAGATTCTGAAGGCCGCCCAGCAACACAAGGGTGCCGCCGTCTGCGAGATTCTGCAGAACTGCGTCATCTTCAACAACGGCACACACGACGCGGTATACAGCCGCGAGGGACGCGCCAAGAACGCCATCCACCTGGTGCACGGCAAACCGATGCTCTTCGGTGAGCACAACGAGTACGGACTGATGCAGGAAGGCTTCGGTCTGAAGGTGGTGAAGCTGGGCGAGAACGGCATCACCGAGAAGGACATCCTGGTGCACGACGCTCACTGCGTGGACAACACCCTGCAGCTGAAGCTGGCGCTGATGGAAGGTCCGGACTTCCCCATCGCCCTGGGCGTGATTCGCGACATCGACGCTCCAACCTACGAGACCGCCGTTGCCGAGCAGATAGAGGAGTTGAAGGAGAAGAAGAAATACCACAACTTCAACGAGTTGCTGATGACCAACGACACGTGGGAAGTGAAGTAATCCCCCCCGGAAGACTGCAAGTCATACTAGAAAAGAGGCTGCGCCTAACATTCAGGTGCAGCCTCTTTCATGTTTCCATATTGGGTTCCGCAAGTATAAAGGTAGCGGATAAACGAGCTATATACTCTCTGACCGATGACCTACATACGCGTTTTACACGCGAGCCATTATGCCTCCGCGTCCACCCGGAAGCCTCTGCGCTTGCCGCGGTAGTACCAGCGGAAGAAGACAATCAGCGAAACCAGCGTCACTACGCAAGACGTGATGTTGCCTGTCAGGGGCGACAGGTTCAGACCCTCCTTGGCCACAACGATGTACGACGTGCAGGTGAGCATCATCCACACGGTCGGCACCAGCGAAACAATGTAGAGCTTGCCGTGGCGAGCCAGCCAGATGGTGACAGCCCACAGGGTGAAGATGGAGAGCGTCTGGTTGCCCCAGGCGAAGTAGCGCCACAGCACATCGAAACGAATCATCATGAACAGCGCCACCGCAGCGAATATCGGCAGACTGATGAGCAGACGTTTCACCACGCCCGTGTCCTTGATGTGGAAGAAGTCGTACGCTATCAGGCGGGCACTGCGCAAGGCCGTATCGCCCGTGGTGATAGGAGCCACAATCACACCCAGCATAGCAAGCACGGCACCTACGCTACCCATCCACGAGTTGCAGATGTCGTTCACAATGATGGCGGGGTTTATCGAGCCATTGTCGGTCATGGCGAACAGCAATTTCTCGTAAGGCGTGTCGCCCGGCACTTGCAGCGAGTCGCCGAACTTGATGGCTGCGGCAGCCCAGATGAGCGCCACCACACCTTCGGTTATCATGGCTCCGTAGAACACGGGGCGGCAGAGTTTCTCGTTCTTGATGCAACGCACCATCATGGGCGACTGTGTGGCGTGGAATCCGCTCACCGCACCGCAAGCGATGGTGATGCAGATGCCTGGGAAGAGAGGTATCGGCGACGACGGATGATGATTGGTGAACGCTCCCGCGATTTCGGGCACATTACCCTCCTGCGTGAAGATGCCCCACAGCAGACCGACCGCCATAATCAGCAACGCCAAGCCGAAGACCGGATAGATGCGTCCAATCAGTTTGTCGATGGGCAACACGGTGGCCAACATATAATAGAGGAAGATGATGACGGACCAGAACATCGGTGTGGTCCACTCGCCCCATCCTTTAGTCAGGTTCGACAGCAGACCCGCCGGAGTGGCGACAAACACCGCACCCACCATAATGAGCAGGATGATGACGTACGCCATGACGATAAGCTTCATCCGCCGGCCCATCTCCTGGCCTACCAGCATAGGTTGGCTCACGCCGCCCTTACGCAGGGAAATCATTCCGGAGAGATAGTCGTGCACAGCGCCGCCGAGCACACAGCCCAACACAATCCACAGGTAAGCCGCCGGGCCGAACAGGATTCCCTGTATGGCACCGAAGATAGGTCCCGTGCCGGCAATGTTGAGGAACTGAATCAAGTAAACTTTCCACGTAGGCATCGGCACATAGTCCACGCCGTCCGCCATTGTGTAACAAGGAGTTTTCCGGTTGCG
This sequence comes from Anaerovoracaceae bacterium, assembly GCA_963625535.1. Taxonomy (GTDB): domain Bacteria; phylum Bacteroidota; class Bacteroidia; order Bacteroidales; family Bacteroidaceae; genus Phocaeicola_A. The sequence continues at coordinate 22,170 of CAVFUK010000108.1, forward strand.
GTCCGCTCCGAACACACGCTCTACGAAGAGTCCGTAGAGAGCATACCCAACGATGAGCATGCAGAGAGAAGCAACAAATGTTATCATGCTATTATATGTATTATTTATTCTTTCGACGCATTTCTTTTAAAGCGACGCAAAATTATATCGAAATCCGATAAAAAGCAAATCTATCCAACTATTTTGTCGCAATTGGCCATAATAGCAGTAGCTAGCGCACACTGGAGACCAGCCCACCGACGGTCCGTAGCCATCATCCATTCCGTGCGAACCCCTCGATAGGTGTGCGAAATCTATGCTTTTCCATGAGATTTCGCACGCCTATCGAGGGGTTTCCGCTATTTTGTCGTATCTTCGCACTCAAACCACTTGCCACTATCATGATAACGAAAGAAGAGATACCCGCTTTGCTCAAGAGCACAGAGACCTACCGTGTGGAGAGAACCGTCTCCACTAGCAACATGGACAAGTTCTGTGAGGCCATCTGCGCGTTCGCCAATGATTTGCCCGACTCTCGCAAGAAAGGGTATCTACTCATCGGCGCCAACGATGACGGAACCCTGTCCGGCTTAACGGTCGACGATGCCTTGCTGAAAAAGATATCCGGCATACGGTCAGATGGCAACATTCTGCCCTTGCCTGTCATGAGTGTCGACAAGTTCGAATTCCCTGACGGCGACCTGCTTGTGGCGGAAGTGTCTCCGTCGCTGATACCGCCTGTGCGTTATCGTGGACGGATATTTGTAAGAGTCGGTCCACGACGAGACATTGCAAGCGAAGCGGAGGAACGCATCCTCACCGAACGTCGCACGGCCTATATGGCGACATTCGACGCCACACCCTGTCTTGGTGCTACATTGGAAGACTTGAACCTCGACTACATCCGAAATACATACTTGCCGGCCGTGGTCGATGCCGACGTGCTTGCCCAAGACAAGCGTGACCTCAAGGAACAGCTTGCGTCCGTCCGTCTGTACGACCGCACACACGAGTGTCCCACGTATGCGGCACTGATACTCTTCGGCAAGAATCCGAGATACTTCATGCCTGGAGCTTACGTGCAGTATGTAAGGTTCGCAGGTAAAGAGAAAGGTGGCGATGTACTGAACGAAAAGCGGCTTCAAGGTCCGCTCTACAAGATGCTTCCCGAGCTGGAATCTTTTGTGGAAAATGCCATCGTCACCCAACGTCCGGTCACAGTCAGCCTATTCCGCGAAAAGACCGTCATCAACTACCCCAACAAGGCGTTGCGGGAGTTGATGATGAATGCCTGTATGCACCGCGACTATCAGGCCAACATGCCGATTCGCCTCTATCAGTTTGACGACCACATAGAGATTATGAATGCCGGAGGACTCTATGGCGAAGCCCGACCCGAGAACTTCCCCACAGTCAACGACTATCGCAACCCCATCATAGCCGAGGCCTTGAAGGAGATGAAGTACGTCAACATGTTCAACCAAGGCGTGAAGCGTGTGCAGGATATGTTGCATGACAACGGGAATGAACCGGCAGAGTTTGATGTCTCCAAGCTGACAGTCTTCTGCGTCAATGTCTTTTCTACCGAGTGCGAAGAGGCCGCAAGTTCTGCGGGCATATATGACTCCACGCAGAACGATGACCAAATAAATGACCAGATAAATGTCCCTAATAATGGCACGGTAAATGGCACGATAAAATTATCGCAACTCACTGATAGACAGCGAAAGATTTATGAAGTCATAAAAGTTGGCACGGTAAATGGCACGGTAAATGGCACGATAAATGGCACGATAAATGTCCCTAATGACCAAATAAATGAACGGATAAAGACACAGACTATAGCAGAGATTCTTGGTATTAGCCTTAGAACAGCCAAACGGGAACTTTATGTGCTTCGGGACATGAATCTTATCCAATACGTTGGAAGTAGAAAAGACGGTCATTGGGAAGCGGTGGACAAAGAGAAGACAAACGACGCTCAATCATAAAACGCGCCTCCAGCTCTACTCGTCCACTTGTTCGTAGTAGTACGAGTAGTCGATGCCTTTCATGAAGATCTCACGGTCATCTATCTTGTCCGTCAGCGCATTGGTAATGAGGCTTTTTATCACGCCGGCATCCGCCACGCTACGGGTCATGGCTTCCAGATAGTCGCGCTTGTCTATGCGGCTCCAGTCCACACATTTCTTCAGGCGGCTCTTCAGCATCAGGTCCAGCCAGATGCGGGTGGACCGACCGTTGCCCTCACGGAACGGATGGGCGATGTTCATCTCCACATACTTGTCCACTATCTCGTCGAGGGTCGACTCCGGCATCCTCTCTATGCCGCAAAGCGTCTGAGGCAGATACTGCGCCATAGCGAACTGGAAGCCGCCTTTAGCGATGTTCACCTCCCTTATCTTCCCGGCAAAGTCGTAGAGACCATCGAAGAGGAAGGCATGAATCTGCTGCAGGCCTCGCACTGTGCCCTCGGCTATGGAATTGACAAGCTCGCTTTCGAACAGGGTGTAGGCTTTCTTGCGGCTCTGCCCGTCAATGGTGTTGTCGCTATAGGTGAACCAATCGAGGAAGTCGGCGGCCTTGTTGTTGGGGAAGTTCTTTGCCAGCGTCATGATGCCTTCGTGGTCGAGGACGTCGGTCTTATATGACTTACCATCGCTTGCAAGCATTTTCAGTTGGTTAGTGGCACTAACCAACTCGTTCCCATCCTTCTTCAGTTTCGTCTTCAGGTACTTCCAGTAGTTACGGGTCTTGGCATAGTCGTCTTGCTCGTTCAGCACGCTAATGATGTCGAGCACCGAGAACCACCATTTGTTCTGCTCATCGTCCCAAACGGCTCTCACCTTCCGGTCTTTATAGAATCGTATAGATATCTTATTGTCCATCCGCAGTCTCGTTTTTAGGTATGATGAAGGATTGTCACACAAGCACCTTCCATTCGCCTTGTTTTCTTCCACCCACACGCTTGAGCAGACCTTTCTGCTGAAGTTTGCCGATGATGAATTTGATGCCTCCCAATGAGAGGTTGTCGATAGCGGCAACGGCTTCATCAATAGTGGAATGAGGGTGCGCTGAGAAGTATTCCAAAACTCTCTTTTGGGTAGTGTCTAAACCCTTTTGGATAGTAGACTCGTCCTTTTGGATAGTGGATTTGCTCTTTTGGATAGTGTCACTATCCATTAAGCCATCCTTTTGGGTAGTAGATTCCTTCTTTTGGGTAGTATCATTGTCCTTAAGCCCCTCCTTTTGGATAGTGAGTCCATTCTTTTGGATAGTAGGCACGCTCTTTTGGATAGTTCGCCATACCGTCACCTTAAACTGGTTGGCAGACTCCTCGTTGTCAAAGTCGATGTGACTGTCTTCGCGCATCACACGGACTATGCCCGAGCCTAGTCCCCGATATATCATCAGTATCATCCCTCCTTTGGTATTGGCAAAGGCAACCATCTCCTTCGCAATATCCTTTTGCGAGGTGAATATCTCCTTGAACTGCACCGTCGTGGTTTCACCACAAAGGCAGATGTCCTTAAAAGCTTCTTCCGTCATACCATCGATTCTTTGTCTGATAGTTTAATAGTCCGTCATCGTTGCTCCTTGCTCTATAAAGGAGACGACATACGAGCCGTTCCCCTCCCATTTCCTTGAACATGAAGACCTTCGGACTATACCGCAAAGATAGTGCAAATCGAATGTAAAATATCAAGCTCGCTTGAATATTTTGCTGAGATGCAGCCTATCTTATCTAAAGATAGTGATTTTCTCCGATGTTTTTCGAGCCTATCTCTTTGCTTTTTACACCGGAATGAGCCGCACGGCACACTACTCCGCGAGGGGTTGCCGCAGGATTCATCCAATGTACGAGGTCCGTCGTAATCGTTGCAGAATGCCGACGCGATGATGCGAGAATCCGCGCTCGAAGGGTGTTTGGCAACTGCCATACACGTGTTTGACAATTGCCGTACACGTGGATGGCAACTGCCGTACACACGTTTGACAATTGCCAATGCATAAAGAAATCTAAATTTTCGCGGTAATGCGCCTAATTCCTTACATCGTGATGTATATTTGCATAAATGGGTGCGAGGGCGCTCACTGCGCCATCAAACGCAGGGAACAGAGTAATAACCGATAAACACGAACGAACATGAAACTAAAGTACGATGTCTATGCCATCAACAACGCCACGGGCAGCGGGAAGAAGAGACCATACGTCCGTATAGTCCAACACCAGCCGATGACCGCCAAACAACTGCAGGAGAAGATACAGAGCCGGTGCTCGCTCACCAAAGGTGACGTGGCAGCCGTGCTGGCGGAACTGCACGACATTTGCGTCGACGAGCTCCAGTCGGGCCGACGCTTCTACATCCCCGAGATAGGCTACTTCTCGCTGTCAGCCAGCCTGGAGATGCCCGAGGAGAAACCCGACAAGAAAGTCACTGGCAAGGAGGTGCGTCTGAGCGGCATCAACTTCCGCCCCGAGGCCAATCTGCTGCAAGAGGTGCAAAGCGGACTGCATTTTGAGCGTTCGCGGTACTCGAGCCGTTCCACCGTTTACACGGAAGAAAAGCTGTTGGCGAAAATCAAGGAGTACCTGCAGGAGAACCGCTACATCACCAGCCACGTGATGCGCACCCAATTCGGCCTGACGAACTACACAGCACAGAAGTGGCTCAAACATTTCTGCGAACAAGGCGTTCTGACAAAGGAAGGGGCATTGCGGTCGCCCATCTACGTGCTGAACGCAACAGAGGTCGGCGAGGGCGATTAACCCCGTAACGCAAGAGATTTATGAGAATAGAACACGCCGCCTTATATTGTAGAGACCTGGAGGGGATGAGGTCTTTCTTCGAGAGATACTTCCAAGGGAAGTCCAACGACCTCTACCACAACCCGCGGACAGGGCTCCGCACCTACATCCTCACGTTCCCCGACGGCGGAGCGCGGCTTGAACTCATGACACGCCCCGAAGTGGACGGAGACAATGAAGACCTTTACCGCACTGGCTTCATCCATCTCTCTTTCGCCGCAGGAAGCAAGACGGCAGTAGACGAACTGACCGCCAGACTCAATGCTAACGGATACGAGACCATCAGCGGCCCCCGCACCACAGGCGACGGATACTACGAAAGCCAAGTGAAAGGGCTCGAGGGGATACTGTTGGAAATCACGGTATAGACCACGCGTCGGTGGGGATATCGAGGAATAGCCATATACTCACAAGTCGGTGAGCGTATGGCTATTTTTGCATGTAACGTTGGAGACTCGTCGGGGAGTCTATCAGTTTTCGGGAGTTCCTTGCTGACGGAAGGTGAACGAGTCGAAGACGTCTCCGGCAGTGACATTAACGGTCAGGGTACGCACGTTTTGACTCGTCGACGGCGATATTGTCACCTTGAGGGTATTACCTTGACATCTCGCCCAGACCCCCGTCGCATCAATGTAGAGATTTTGGTCGGCATATCGACCATCATCAGACGGATAGAATGTCTGTTCGGCCTTCCCGGTCTCTTGAATCTTGACCGATGACATCCACGGCGAATAGTTCTTGCACTGGAACTCGAATGTACCGCCATCACTTTCCACGGCAATGACGCCATCTTTCCCTGTCTGCACGGAAGTCTTCCATTTCATTGGGTCCCAGTCCCCATCGTCGTCACTACAAGAACAAAAGCCGAAGGACAACGCTCCGATGACGAACAGCGATCCAGCCAGCGCGCCAAACGTCTTCTTCGGCTCCATAGCAATCGTAAAAACCTTTTTCATCATACCTTTCTTTTGGATTATAATTTAGCTTCTTAATCAGAGGCGAAGGTATTCATTGTCTATACTTCATGATAACAGTTACCGAGACTTTTAAGGGAGATTTACCCTCTCCATCCACCCGTAGGTCCTTGCCATAGACAATGCCTTATGCAAACCCCTTTCCATAGGAAATGTCAGAATCCGCAAACTTTGCGTCATTCTTAAAATAAATTCCTCTTGCATCTCCATTTGACACATCCAGCCAGGTGGAGTGTAGCAACGGAGCAAGACGAGACAAGTCACTAATATTCAGTCGAAAAGCTAAACTTTACGCCCAGTTTACCAAAATCTTTCGAGGCATTTTATATACCCACACCAAAATGTTTTCTGCCGATTTATATACCCACACCGAAATTTAGGCTAAATGTCTTTGGGAGATATTGAGCACCGACCGCGCTCCCCGACCGCACTTTATCTTTGGCTTACATAACCTATAAGTCAAAGAAACATGAATACAACCTCCGTAAGAATCAAGTTCCGCGCCTCATCCGTCGACGGCAAAGAAGGGACGCTCTACTATCAAGTGATACACAACCGCACGGTACGCCAAATCGGCACGGACTACCATCTGCACACCACCGAATGGCAAGAGGATGAAGAAAAGATAGCGTTGGGCAAGAGTGTGAACAACGAACGCCGCGACTATCTCCGTGAACTGACCGAGCGAATAAGGAGCGACAGGCTTCGCCTCACACGGATAATCGGCGAGCTGGACAACACCAGCATAGACTATACGGCGAACGATGTGGTCCGCAAATACGACGAGTTGACCTCTCGCCTATCCTTCCCTGTCTATATGCAAAGCCTCATCAATCGCCTGAGGACTGAAGGGCGAATCCGCTCGTCAGAGACTTACACCGCCACGATGAAGAGCTTCGTGGCATTCCGCGAAGGCAAAGACATCCAGTGGGACAACGTCACACAGTCATTAGTCAGTTCATACGAGGCATGGCTGAAGGCCAGGGGCGTATCGATGAACACCGTCTCCTTCTACATGCGCATCCTACGCGCCGCATACAACCGGGCCGTCGGCGAAGGGCTGACGGCCGACCAACGACCGTTCAGCCAAGTCTACACAGGAGTGGCCAAGACCGCCAAGCGAGGCATATCGACCGACGACATCTCGCGCATACTGCATCTCGACCTCTCCGCGTCTCCCTCAATGGCTTTCGCCCGGGACCTCTTCATGTTCAGCTTCTACACCCGCGGCATGTCGCTCATAGACATCGCCAAGCTACGAGCCGACAACCTCCGGGGCGACATCCTCACCTATCAGCGCTGCAAGACCGGCCAACGGATATCCGTGAAGTGGCGGACCGAGATGCAGGCAATCGTAGACCGCCATAGCCAACAAAGCAGCGCACGTCTCCTCCCCATCATCAAGAGTGAGACTGACATCCGCAGACAATACGACACCGCCCTTCACAACATCAACTACAACCTGAAGAAGATAGGCGAGGCCATGGGTCTCTCCATCCCGTTGACCATGTACGTTGCCCGTCACTCCTGGGCGAGCGCCGCAAGCCAGAACAACATTCCGCTCCACGTCATCAGCCAATGCCTGGGGCACGACTCCGAACGCACCACCCAGATATACCTCTCCACCATCGATGTCGATCAGATGGACGAAGCGAACGAGAAAATCATCAGGAAACTCAAGCGGAATGTTTAGCGGATATCTCCGTCTCTTGGCAAGAGACGGAGATGCATTTGCAAACGTAATGAAAAGGACCGAAACGGATGAATATTTGCCCGAAAAACTGAAGGCTTGCTGCTAAATAACATATTTTGTTTAGCAAAACAGCAGTGTAGACGGCAGATATCAATGACCTACACAGGCTTTTGGGCCATCTCCGTCTCTTGCCAAGAGACGGAGATGCAATGGAGCATAAAATTTATCCGGTTGTGACGGCATATGGCACAACGGATGAATTCATTTGCGCTTGATAATAAACGTAGCAGCATCAACAATGGTGCTGCACAGAAGAACATTAGAAGTCAATTTAAACTCATAATAACTAACAGTATGGAGAAAATCAATCAATACGTGTCTTTGGTAAACCAGGCTTATGCCATAGCCAAAGAGGACTTCAACAATCCCGATTCAGTAAAGAAGGCAGAAACTGAAAAAACAGACTTAGTCAACAGTCTAGAAAAGGACTCATTCATAAAGGTACCTTTTGTCGGAGATTTCAACGCAGGAAAGAGTTCGCTTATCAACAGCATGTTGGGCAGTGATATCCTACCAACCAACATTCTGCCCGAAACAGCCGTTTCCTATGAATTATACTACTACCTCAACGAGAAGG
>CAVFUK010000109.1:0-5032 GCA_963625535.1 Anaerovoracaceae bacterium
CCATAGGCGTGATATTCGTGCAAATAAATGTATCTTTGTGGCAAATATTCGTGCGAAAAAATGTAATCATGGAGAGAAACGTCATCAAGCAACTCATTGCATGGAAGCAGAAGAGGAACCGCAAACCCCTCATACTCAACGGGGCAAGGCAGGTGGGTAAGACCTATATTCTGCAGGAGTTCGGTAGAAGATGCTACCAGAAGATAGCCTACGTCAACTGCGACAAGAATGAAATGGTAGAAAAGGTATTCGCGCAAGACTATAACATAAGGCGGATACTGCTCTCGTTGTCCGCCATGTTGCACGTCAACATTGAGCCGGAGAATACCTTGATAGTCTTCGATGAGGTCCAAGAGAACCCCATCGTGCTGAACTCACTGAAGTACTTTTGTGAGGACGCCCCCGAGTATCATGTGGCGGTGGCGGGCTCTCTGCCGGGTATCTCCCTGCATAGCAACACCTGTTTCCCCGTTGGCAAAGTGGACATGATAAAGATGTACCCGATGACCTTCGATGAGTTCCTGATGGCTGTTGGCGAAGAGCCGTTGGTGAAGGTGCTAGGAACGAAGGATTTCTCTCTGATAGACTCGTTGTCGGTGAAACTGACCGACTACTTGCGCCTGTATTACTATGTGGGCGGAATGCCGGCGGTCGTCATGGAGTTTGTTGCAAGTAAGAACCTGGAGGAGGTGAGGAACTTTCAGAAGCAGATTCTCTTCGATTACCAGCGGGACTTCTCCAAACATGCCCCTTCGCAGGAAGTACCTCGCATCAACATGGTGTGGAGCTCCATACCTTCGCAGTTGGCCAAGGAGAACAAAAAATTTGTCTTTGGTGCCTTGAAGAAAGGTGCTAGGGCTTCGGAGTTCGAGATTGCCATCCAGTGGCTTATCGATGCGGGCTTGGTGTACCAAGTCAACCGCGTGTCGGCACCTGGGATGCCTTTGAAGTTTTATGAGGAGCTGTCCGTCTTCAAACTCTTCATCCTTGACATCGGGTTGATGGGTGCCATGGTGGATGTTCCGGCAGAGAGCATCTTGGTGGCTGACACTCTGATGAAAGAATGCAAAGGTGCATTCACCGAGCTCTTTGTGGTGTCGCAACTCATCCCGCTACAGTACCCGATGTATTACTTCAGCAGCAACGATTCGAGGGTGGAGATAGATTTGATTGTGCAGCACGGGACGATCATCACTCCCATAGAAGTGAAGGCGGAGGAGAATGTGCATGCCAAGTCATTTCGTACATTCATGAGTAAACATCCCGACCTCAAAGGCCTGCGACTATCCATGAAGCCCTATCAAGACCAAGGGTGGATGGAGAACCGTCCACTCTATGGAGCAGGAGCGTGGCTGTAGCCGCACGCTCACTTTGCCGGCCGATATGCATGGAACTTGTATACCTATATATAATAAGGTATAAAGCAAGAAGGAGAAGACATGTTCCTCAGTATTGCGACTGAGGGGTCTGTCTTCTCCTTCGTTTATTCTTAGAACGCTAGTCGTTTATCGGTTCGCCCAGCGCAGCATGTTGAGCAACAGTTGCTGGCCAACGGCGTTGGAACTGTTCTTGCCCTTCGTGTTGAAGGTGTTCATCGACTCGTTGATGCCGTCCAGGTCCACGGGTGAGGAGAATCCCTTCGTGTCGTGGATGCAGGCGGGGATGTCGAGCGTGGTGATGATGACCTTGCCACTGCCGGCGGGAATCACTTGAAGGGCTGAGTAGACCTCCTTCTTGTGGTCAGACACACAGCCTACGATGGTCTCGCCATTGAAGCAACGCAGACCGATGCGGCGACGGTTGTAGGTGGCGAAGCACTGATACTCCCAATTGAACACTACGTCGCACGGAAGGTCCTGGAACAACGGGTGCTTGCGGTTGAAGAAGTTACCGCCGTACCACGATTTGCCGAGGACCTTTGAGCCACGATAGTCCAGCACTTCTTTGTCGGCCAACAAGTCGGCCCAACGCTCGGGGTTGTCCACCACGATGAGGGTGTGGCCTTTGTAGACCCACTCCAGGATGTCGCTAATGCCGCTGCCGAACTGGGTCGGCTCGTAGGCACCCACCAACAGATAGTCGCCTTGCGGTGTGCCTCCGTGATAGGCGGGCAGCTGCAGACCGGCCCCGCTGAGGAAGCGGTTCAGTGTGCCTGTGGTGTCCGCCACCATGCCGTTGGCGCTGATGCCTTCGGTGCTCAGCTGCACGGCGAAGATCTTGTCCTCGCCCTTGGCGGCCTCGGTGTTCCCTTTCAGCAACGAAGCCTCGATGCGGGTGTATCCTTTGCTCTTTGGTGCGAAAGCCCAGCGGGTCTGTAGACACTGACCGTAGTCGTTGCCGCCTTTCACGCTGACACGCTCCTTATGGGTGGCAACCGTCTGTCCCTGCTCGTCGATGGCTTTCAGCTGCAGCGTGTAGCTGCCTTTCAGGTTCTTCTCGTTCACGATGTAGGTGTCCACATAGGTCGTGTCGCCCACCTGCATCACCTTGCGGTTCATCTTCACGGCCAGGTAGAGCGGTTGGTTATAGTAAGCCAGCACCTCCGGGTCGCCTTTCGTGTTGCGGAAGTTGTCCACCATGCCCGAGTGGTTCTCCAGTTTCATGCTCTCCCATCCATTGATGGCGTAAGCGTCCACGGTGTTGCTGATGCGCACATTCTCTATCATGCGTCCTTGGTAGTAGAAGGCCACATTGCCCATGGCGCGCGTCAGATGGTCCACGGTGGGGAAAGCCTCGCTGAAGCCGTTTTCCCGGAGGAAGCGGTCGTACACGTCGTACCACTTCAGGTAGTCGTCCGCCTCCCAGTTGTTGGGCTTGCCGGACTTCAGCAGTTCCTCGCGGATGAGTTGCAGACGGGGTGGCGTGCCGATGGCACCGTCCTCGCCCCAGTAGATGATTTCGTCCTTGTGGTTGGAGTAACGCGGATAGTTGTCCTTGCCCAGGTAGAGGTTGTCGTGGTAGCAACCGGGACCTCCCGCGTGATGGCGGTCGTACCAGCCATAGTCGTAGAAGGTGGTGTCGTTGGGCATCAGGTGGAGTTTGAAGTGTGCGTTGTGCTCGTTGAGCGGGTTGTTGCCGTTGCACGAGTTGTAGGTGAGGATGCGTGTGGGGTCCAGCTGATGGGTCATGCGCATCTGTCGGTAGTCCTCAGCCTGCGGGTCGGCGCCGCGCTCGTTGTGCATATTGTAGATGACGAGCGACGGGTGGTTGCGGTCGCGCTTCACCATGCGGGCCACTTTCTCGTTGCGGTAGCCGAAGTAGAAGCGGCTCTGCTTGTCGTTGTCGTTGAAGTGCTGTATGGGGTATTGGTTGCCGCCCGGCTCTTCGAAATAGAGCAGTCCCAACTCATCGGCATAGTCGAGCACGTTGGGCTGACCGATGGTGCGGTGGAAGTTGAGCATGTTCAGTCCCAGGGACTTAGCCGCGAGAATCTGTTTCTTGGCTAGCGAGTCGGATGGTGTGATGCCGTTGTAGGGCCAGAAGCTCCACGAGATGGCTGTACGCAGCACCATGCGCTTGCCGTTGAGGAAGAACTGACGGTCGCCTTGGATGTCCTTCACCTCGAACCAACGGAAGCCGAAACGTTCCGTCAGTTGGTCGTTGCCCAGGGTGAGCTGCAGGTCGTAGAGGTTCGGGCTGTCCACGCTCCATAACTTAGCCTTGGGCACGGAGATGGAGAGGTCGCGCACGTTCTCGCCTTGCTTCAGGTCGTTCCACTTCAGGCTCTGCTGATAGACCACATTGCCGGTGGCATGGTCGCGTATCTCGATGCGGAGGTCCTTGGCGGTCTGTGTGGAACCAGTCTCGTTGGCGGCAGTTATCTGCAGCTCCACGGTGCGGAGCTTAGGGGTGTTCTTGATGAACACGTTCTGTAGGTAGAGCTTGTCGGTAGCCTGCAGGGTCACCTTGCCCGTGATGCCGCCGAAGCCGTGCGACGGATTGGTGCGGTAGTCGCCCCAGGTGTACACTTGTGAGTCCTTCCAGTTGAAGTTGCCGTTGGGGTCGGTGATGCGGAAGGCGATGTCGTTCGTCTTCCCCGGCTCGATGTAGGGTGTGACATCGATGGTGAACGGCGTGCTGTTGACCAGGTCGTAGCCAGCCAACTGGTGGTTCACAAAAATCTCTGCACGGAAGCGTACGGCTCCCACGTTCATCACGATGCGTCGTCCGTCCCACTCGGCCGGCACGTCCACTTTCGTCTCGAACCAGGAGACGCCGGTGTAGTTGCCGGTCACGCCGAAGGTCTGTCCGTTCCATCCCCAGAGGTGTTCCTCTACGGTGGCCGGCAGGTTCACTCCGGTCTTGTCCGGAGTGTCGAGCAGTTGCCATCCTCCTGTGGGCAGGTTGACGGGCAGTTTCGATAGGTCTACCGGAGGCAGATAGAGTTCATCGTTTTGCCATTGGGCCTTGCGGTCCAGCGTGATGTCCCAGTCTCGGGAGGAGAGGTCCACCGTCTCCCGTTCCTGGCCGAAGGCTTGCGCGGTGCAGAACGCGGCACAGGCAAGCAGTGTAAAAGCATTCCATTTCATGGTTTCTCGGTAATAATAAGGTTTGTATTGTTATTAGAGTTAATAGTCCATTAAGTGTGGACCCGATGCTGCCGTCGGGTCACCGAGGCAAAAGTAGATAATTCTTGTCACAAACGCTCTATGAAGACCCGACAAAATGATGAATGGTTTTCATTTCATACAACAAACCACCCATTTCATACAACGTTTCCATTCCCATTTGGAAACCTATTCTGTCGCAGGCTATCTTTGCTGCAAACAATTAATCAGACGATAATTATGATTGATTTGCAAAAATTAGATGACGCAATTAACTTAATGGTTGGATTGACAACTTACAATCCTGATTTGTTATGTTATTCCGATACTATAGGTCCGACACTTGTAAGCTTTTTGTTAGCTTCAGTCCTCGTTTTCGAAATCTTTCTTGCAGTGACAGCTGTAAGACTAGTCTATAAACTAATAAAGAAATTATATGGACGTTTTGTTTAAAATTCTTTGTGGGTGTCTCTATGTGATAGGAC
>CAVFUK010000110.1:0-14296 GCA_963625535.1 Anaerovoracaceae bacterium
TCTGCTTCGAGGCACAGCACTTCCCCGACACGCCCAACCGCAGCTACTTCCCCACCGCGGTGCTCTGCCCAGGCCACACCTACCGACAGACCACCATCTACCAGATCAAAGTTAAACACTAAATACACATTTCACAATTATGGATATAGAATACGTGAGAAGCCGCTTCATCAAGCATTTCGATGGAGCAACGGGCTCGGTCTACGCAGCCCCTGGCCGCATCAACCTCATCGGTGAGCACACCGACTACAATGGAGGTTTCGTCTTCCCCGGAGCCATCGACAAAGGCATGATAGCCGAGCTGAGGCCCAACGGAACAAACAAAGTACGCGCCTACTCCATCGACCTGAAGGACTACGTGGAGTTCGGCCTGAACGAAGAGGACGCCCCCCACACCAGCTGGGCACGCTACCTGTTCGGCATCTGCCGCGAGATGACGAAGCGCGGCGTCAGGGTGCAGGGATTCAACACCGCCTTCGCCGGCGACGTGCCCCTGGGAGCCGGCATGAGCTCGTCAGCCGCCCTGGAGAGCGCCTACGCCTACGCGCTGAACGACCTCTTCGGCGACAACCAGATAGACAAGTTCGAGCTGGCGAAGGTAGGCCAGGCCACGGAACATAATTATATAGGTGTAAACTGCGGCATCATGGACCAGTTCGCCTCCGTGTTCGGCAAGCGCGACCAACTCATCCGCCTCGACTGCCGCTCGCTGGAGTATCAATACTTCCCCTTCAAGCCCGAAGGCTACCGCCTGGTGTTGCTCGACTCCGTGGTGAAGCACGAGCTGGCCTCGTCGGCCTACAACAAGCGCCGCCAGAGCTGCGAGACCGTGGTGGCCGCCATCCAGCAGAACCATCCCCACGTGAGCTGTCTGCGCGACGCTGACATGGAGATGCTGCGCGAGGTGTCCAACGCCATCTCCCAGGAGGACTACATGCGCGCCGAGTACGTCATCGGCGAAGTGCAGCGTGTGCTCGACGTGTGCGAGGCCCTGGAGAAGAACGACTACGAGACCGTGGGCCAGAAGATGTACGAGACGCACCACGGCATGAGCAAACTCTACGAGGTGAGCTGCGAGGAGCTGGACTTCCTGAACGACTGCGCCAAGGCTCACGGCGTGACAGGCTCGCGCATCATGGGCGGCGGATTCGGCGGTTGCACCATCAACCTGGTGAAGAACGAGCTCTACGACAGCTTCGTGCACGAGACCGTGGAGAGCTTCGCCGCCAAATACAAACGCTCGCCCAAGGTGTACGACGTGGTCATCAGCGACGGCGCCCGTAAACTGATGTAAAGGCATAAAGGAGGATTCATCCACTTCCCAGCGAGGAGAAGGCAAACGCCGCTTGGAGCCCGGATTATGTCGGACTGTAAAAACGCGCACGATGTGGGGCGATAATACCATAAGACGTGGGACGAAAAGCCTTACGACTTAGGCGTTAAAACCACGAGACGCGGACGATAAAGCCTTACGACTTGGGCGTTAAAACCACGAGACGCGGACGTTAAAANCACGAGGCGTGGGGCGAAAAGCCTTACGACTTGGACGTTAAAACCACGAGGCGTGGGGCGAAAAGCCTTGCGACTTGGACGTTAAAAACACGAGGCGTGGGGCGAATAAGCCTTACGACTTGGACGTTAAAACCACGAGGCATGGGGCGAAAAGCCTTGCGACTTGGACGTTAAAACCACGAGGCATGGGGCGAAAAGCCTTGCGACTTGGACGTTAAAACCACGAGGCATGGGGCGAAAAGCCTTGCGACTTGGACGTTAAAACCACGAGGCGTGGGGCGAAAAGCCTTACGACTTGGACGTTAAAACCACGAGGCGTGGGGCGAAAAGCCTTGCGACTTGGACGTTAAAGCCACGAGGCGTGGGACGAATAACCTTACGACTTGGACGTTAAAACCACGAGGCGTGGGGCGAATAAGCCTTAAGACTTGGACGTTAAAGCCACAAGGCGTGGGGCGAATAAGCCTTGCGCGTTGAACGGTTTTCGGACAATAAGCCACCAGCGTCGAGCCTGCTCCCCGGAAGGGACGAACCGTCCGCCCAGCAACTGTCCACACCCCCTTCCGCGGGCACGGACGAACCGTTGAAATAGAAGAACTCTTTATACTATCAGCCAAAAGGTGTAAAATAAACACTTTTCTGTGTTGAATAACATAAAGAGTTCTTCTGTGGTTTAAAATATTTGCGCTAACTTTACGGCCGAATTTGGTTCGTAGCGCAACCCAAGCCCGCAGAGTTTGCCGCCGAAGAGCGAGCGGAGGATGAAAAGCCATCCCCTCTCCCCTACACACGACAAGAGGACGCGAGAAAGGTTGCCGACCCGAAGGACGACCGACGGCAAGAGGACGTAAGCCACTCCGATGCCCGAAGGAAGACCGACGGCAAGAGGACGTAAGCCCCTCCGATGCCCGAAGGAAGACCGACGGCAAGAGAACGTAAGCCTCCCCGAAGCCCGAAGGACGACCAACGGCAAGAGGACGTAAGCCTCCCCGATGCCCGAAGGACGACCAACGGCAAAGGGGCGGAAGAGTTCCCCGAAGCCCGAAGGACGACCAACGGTAAAGGGACGGAAGAGTTCCCCGAAACCTGCAGGGCGACCGACGGCAAAGGGACCGCAAGCCTCCCCGAAGCCCGAAGGGCGGCCGACAGTTGCAGGGAGGACCGAATGCAGAGAACATAAA
Source organism: Anaerovoracaceae bacterium (assembly GCA_963625535.1). GTDB lineage: Bacteria > Bacteroidota > Bacteroidia > Bacteroidales > Bacteroidaceae > Phocaeicola_A. Next base: position 2,694 of record CAVFUK010000110.1, read on the forward strand.
TGTTTTAGTAATAATTTTATAAATCATGAGAGACATGAAAAAGTCATTGATTGGATTGGGAATGGCAGTGGCACTGATGACCGCCTGCACACCCAAAGCCCAACAAACAACCACTCAGTCGGGACTTTCCCCTGAGAAATTCAAAGCAGAAGTGAACGGCAAGCAGACGCAGCTCTATACGCTTACCAACGCCAACGGCATGGAGGTGTGCGTCACCAACTTCGGCGGACGTATCGTTTCCATCATGGTGCCCGACAAGAACGGAGCCATGCAGGATGTGGTGCTCGGATTCGACAGCATTGCCGACTACATCAGCGTGCCCAGCGACTTCGGAGCCTCCATAGGACGCTACGCCAACCGCATCAACCAGGGTCGCATCACCCTCGACAGCGTGGAGATCCAGCTGCCGCAGAACAACTACGGACACTGCCTCCACGGTGGACCCCAAGGCTGGCAATACCAGGTGTACGAAGGCAAACAGACCGGCGACAGCATCCTGACGCTGACCATCCAATCGCCCGACGGCGACGCTAACTTCCCCGGCAACGTGACAGCCAGCGTCACCTACACACTGACGAGCGACAACGCCATCGACATCCGCTACAGCGCCACCACCGACAAGAAGACGGTGATCAACATGACCAACCACTCGTACTTCAACCTCTCCGGCGACGCCAACAACACCATCCTGGACAACGTCCTCTACGTGAACGCATCCAACTTCACACCCGTGGACAGCACCTTCATGACCACCGGCGAGATAGCTCCCGTGGCTGAGACCCCGATGGACTTCACCACACCCAAGGAAGTGGGCAAGGAAATCGACAACTACGGCTACGAGCAGCTGAAGAACGGCATGGGCTACGACCACAACTGGGTGCTCGACACCGCAGGCGACATCCAGAAGGTGGCAGCGCGCGTGGTTTGCCCCGAGACAGGCATCACCCTTGAGGTCTACACCGACGAGCCGGGAATCCAAGTCTACACGGGCAACTTCCTCGACGGCACCGTAACCGGCAAGCGCGGCGTCATCTACAACCAGCGCGTGGGTATCTGCCTCGAGACACAACACTACCCCGACAGCCCCAACAAACCCGAGTGGCCCTCGACCATCCTGGAGCCGGGACAGACTTACGCAAGCCACACGGTGTTCAAGTTCGGAGTGGAGAAATAAACCAATAACATAATAACATAACAAAAACACTTAATTAAATGAATGCATCAGGATTCGCTACCATTGATTATGTAATCTTTGGAGCTTACATTGTTCTCTTGATCTTCTTGGGACTCTTCCTGTCCCGCAACAAGAAGGGCCAGGAGAAAAATGCCAACGATTACTTCTTGGCAGGAAACACACTGACTTGGTGGGCCGTAGGTGCCTCACTGATCGCCGCCAACATCTCGGCCGAGCAGTTTATCGGCATGAGCGGTTCGGGCTACAAAATCGGTCTCTGCATCGCGGCCTACGAGTTGATGGCCGCAGCGGCGCTGATTCTCGTGGCCAAGTTCTTACTTCCTATCATGATTGAGCGGAAGATATTCACCATCCCGCAGTTCCTGCGCGAGCGCTACAACAACGGCGTGGGATTGGCGTTCTCCATCTTCTGGCTGTTCCTCTACGTGTTTGTGAACTTGACCTCCGTGGCCTGGTTGGGCGCGCTGGCCATCGAGCAAATCCTTGGAATAGACCCCAGCTTCCGCATGTACATCATCATCGCCCTGTTCGTCATCGCCGGTATCTACTCCATCTACGGAGGTCTGTCGGCCGTGGCTTGGACCGACGTGATGCAGGTTGTCTTCCTCGTGGGCGGTGGTCTGATTACCGCCTACTTCGCCCTGGAGGCTGTCTCCGGCGAGGGTCACGGCGCATGGGAAGGCTTCACCATCATCTTCGACAAGCTGAAGTCCATACCTAACGACACCCACTTCAACCTGATTGTGGACGCCGCCAAGTCGCCCGACTCATTCAAGGACCTGCCGGGCATCGTGGTTATCGTAGGCGGTCTGTGGTTGACGAACCTCGGCTACTGGGGCTTCAACCAGTACATCATCCAGAAGGGTCTGGCCGCCAAGAGCTTGAAAGAGGCCAAGAAGGGTCTTATCTTCGCCGGCTTCCTGAAGATTTTGATTCCGTTCATCGTCGTGTTGCCAGGCATCTGCGCATACGTGATGTTCAACTATCCCGAGGCCATCCCCGGACTGCAGGAGGGTTACTTCCACATCACCGGTGAGATAAAGGTGTCCGACGAGGCTTATCCTTGGCTCATCCACAACTTCACTCCGGTAGGCATCAAGGGTCTGTCGTTCGCCGCTCTGGCAGCAGCCATCATCTCCTCACTGGCTTCCATGTTCAACTCCACCTCCACCATCTTCACGATGGATATCTACAAGCAGTACATCAACAAGTCCGCTTCGGAGAAGAAACTGGTGAGCGTGGGCCGCATCACAGCCTTGGCTTCGCTGATTATCGCCGCCATCGCCGTTGAGCCGCTGTTGGGTGGTCTCGACCAGGCGTTCCAGTACATCCAGGAATACTCCGGCTTCATCTATCCGGGTATCGTCATCGTCTTCGGCTTGGGTCTGCTCTGGAAGCGCGCCACAGGCAAGGCAGCCGTATGGACCTCCATCGCTACCATCCCTGCAGGTGTGTTCTTCAAGGTAGCGTTCCCCGACATGCCGTTCCAGTTCCGCATGGGCTACGTGTTCATCGTGTTGGCTGCCATCTTCATCGCTATTACCTACAGCGACAAGTCGGCCCGCGCCGTTGAACTGCCTATCGCTGAGGACCGCAACAAGATGCTCAAGTGGGGCCGCATCCTCGGCTTCTGCGCAGCCGTCTGCCTGGCCATTGCCGTCATCGAGAAGGTAATGCTCATGATGGGCAGCGAGCTCGCTCTGCACCTCGACAACATCGGCTTCGAGGCCTTCTTCTTCACAGCAGCGTTCCTGGCAGTGCTCTCCATGTTCTGCTTCTCCAACGCCAACGACAAGAAGGAAGACGTCAAGGCTGTGGCTATTGACCTGACACTGTTCAAGACCGACAAGGGCTTTGCCTTCGGCGCCGGCGGCATCTGCCTCATCTTGGCTGTGCTCTACATTATGTTCTGGTAATTAAAATCGGTATAATGACATCTTATTATACTGTCAACCCTAAATTCTACATCTCCGTTGATTGCATCATCTTTGGATTCAATCAACGGGGATTGAATTTACTCCTACTCCAACGAAAAATGGACCCCGAGCGGGGCAAATGGTCATTGATGGGAGGTTTCGTGCAGGAGAGAGAGAGCGTGGACGAAGCAGCCAAGCGTGTGCTGCGCGAGCTCACCGGCCTGACGAACGTCTTCATGGAACAGGTGGGCGCCTTCGGCGAGATTCACCGCGACACGGGCGAGCGCGTCGTCTCCGTGGCCTACTACGCCCTCATCAACATCGATGAGTACGACAAGGAGCTGGTGAGAGAGCACAACGCCTACTGGACCGAGATCCACAATGTACCCCAACTGATATTCGACCACACCCAAATGGTCGGCGAGGCGCTCCTGAAGATGCGCCGCAAAGCGGCTACAGCCCCCATAGGCTTCAGCCTGCTGCCCAAATACTTCACCCTGACACAGCTGCAAAATCTCTATGAAGCCATCTACGACGAGCCTTTGGACAAGCGCAACTTCCGCAAGAAAGTGTCCGAGATGGGCTTCATTGAAAAAACGGACATGATAGACAAGGCAAGCTCCAAACGCGGAGCGTCGCTCTACACGTTCAACCAAAACAGATTCCAACAAGACCCTAAATTCAAACTTTATAAGATATGCTAGAAGGATTAAAAGAGAAAGTTTTCCGGGCAAACCTCGACCTGGTGAAGCACGGACTGGTGATCTTCACCTGGGGTAACGTTTCGGCCATCGACCGTCAGTCAGGACTGGTGGTCATCAAGCCGAGCGGTGTTGCCTACGACGTGATGAAAGCAGAAGACATGGTGGTTGTGGACCTCGACGGCAACGTCGTGGAAGGCAACCTGAACCCTTCTTCAGACACCCCTACACACCTTGTCCTCTACAAGGCTTTTCCTGAAATCGGAGGCGTGGTCCACACCCACTCCACCTATGCCACAGCATGGGCACAAGCCGGCAAGGACATCCCCAACATCGGCACCACACACGCCGACTATTTCTACAAAGAGATTCCCTGCACGGCGGACATGACCGAGGCCGAGGTGATGGGCGACTACGAGTTGGAGACAGGCAACGTCATCGTGAAGCGCTTCGAGGGCATGAACCCTGTGCACACACCCGGCGTGCTGGTGAAGAACCACGGCCCCTTCGCCTGGGGCAAGGACGCCAACGAGGCAGTGCACAACGCCGTGGTGATGGAGCAAGTGGCCAAGATGGCCTCCATCGCCTACATGGTGAACCCTGCCCTGACGATGAACCCCCTGCTCATCGAGAAACACTTCAGCCGCAAGCACGGCCCCAACGCCTACTACGGACAGAAGAAGAAATAACACTGACACACATACAAGTAACATCATAACAAAATCAGAAAGATATGGCATTTGAAAACTTAGAGCTTTGGTGGGTAACCGGAGCACAACTCCTCTACGGAGGCGAGACAGTGAAAATCGTGGACGGACACTCAAAGGAAATGGTCGACGGCCTCAACAACGGCGGCATCATTCCCATTAAGGTAGTGTACAAAGGCACAGCCAACTCATCCAAAGAGGTGGAGGCAGTGATGAAAGCCGCCAACAACGACGACAAGTGCGTGGGCGTGATCACCTGGATGCACACTTTCTCGCCCGCCAAGATGTGGATCAAGGGACTGCAGGCACTGCAGAAACCGCTGCTCCACTTCCACACACAGTACAACGAGAAAATTCCTTGGGACACCATGGACATGGACTTCATGAACCTCAACCAGAGCGCTCACGGCGACCGCGAGTTCGGACACATCTGCGCACACCTGCGCAAGCCCCGCAAGGTGGTTTCCGGTTACTGGAAGGACGAGAAGCCCCAGAAGGCCATCGCCGTATGGGCTCGCGTGGCTGCCGCTTGGGCCGACGCTCACGACATGCGCATCCTCCGCTTCGGCGACCAGATGAACAACGTGGCCGTGACCGACGGCGACAAGGTGGAGGCAGAGGTACGCCTGGGCTACCATGTGGACTACTACCCTGTATCTTCCCTGATGGACTACTTCAAGAAGGTGACCGACGCTGAGGCAGACGCCTTGGTTGAGGAGTACAAGAAACTCTACACCATCAAGATAGACGAGTCCGGCGAGGAGGAATACTGGAAACGCGTGAAGAACGCCGCCAAGGCAGAAATCGCCATCCGCCGCGTGCTGAAGGACGAAGGCGCCAAAGGCTTCACCACCAACTTCGACGACCTGGGCGAGGCCGACGTCAACGACCCGAACTTCCTTGGCTTCGACCAGATTCCGGGACTTGCCTCACAGCGCCTGATGGCCGAAGGCTATGGTTTCGGCGCTGAAGGCGACTGGAAGTCAGCTGCCCTCTACCGCACCGTATGGTACATGACGCAAGGTCTGCCCACCGGCGTATCCTTCCTCGAGGACTACACACTCAACTTCGACGGCGAGAACTCCGCCATCCTGCAGTCCCACATGCTGGAGGTTTGTCCGCTCATCGCCTCCAACAAGCCGCGCCTGGAGGTTCACTTCCTCGGCATCGGCATCCGCAAGAGCCAGACAGCCCGCCTCGTGTTCGACTCGAAGACAGGCAACGGCGTGACGGCAACAGTCGTGGACCTCGGCAACCGCTTCCGCCTCATCGTCAACGACGTGAAGTGCATCGCCCCGAAACCGCTGCCCAAACTCCCCGTGGCCAACGCCCTGTGGATTCCGCAGCCTAACTTCGAGGTAGGCACCGAGGCATGGATTCTATCCGGCGGCACACACCACTCCGTAATGTCCTACGACATCACTCCCGAGTATTGGGAAGACTACGCCGAGATTGCCGGCATCGAGATGGTGCACATCGACAAGGACACCACCGTATCCGGCATCAAGCAGACACTCCGCACCAACGAGGTCTACTACATGCTCAACAGAGCGCTCTACATGTAATCGAAGCGCGCACACACACTTCCAGGTGACCACCGCGTGCCACCTGGATTTTACAATAACCAAATACCTTATTATAGTATGGACGCAAAACAAACCATCAAGGACGGCAAGGCCGTGTTGGGCGTGGAGTTCGGCTCCACCCGCATCAAGGCCGTCCTGATAGACCAAGACAACAAGCCTATAGCACAGGGCAGCCACACCTGGGAAAACCAGTTGGAGGACGGTCTGTGGACCTATAGCATCGAAGCCATCTGGTACGGACTGCAGGACTGCTACGCCGACCTGCGCAAGAACGTCCTTCAGCAGTACGACACAGAGATTGAGTCCCTGGCAGCCATCGGCATCAGCGCCATGATGCACGGCTACATGCCTTTCAAGGGCAACGACATCCTGGTGCCCTTCCGCACGTGGCGCAACACCAACACGGGCAAGGCAGCCGCCGAGCTGTCGAAGCTCTTCAACTACAACATACCTCTCCGCTGGAGCATCTCGCACCTCTACGAAGCCATACTCGACAACGAGGAGCACGTGGCGGACATCGACTATCTGACCACCCTGGCAGGCTACGTCCACTGGCAGATCACCGGCGAGAAGGTGCTGGGCGTGGGCGATGCCTCGGGCATGATTCCCGTGGACCCGAAGACCAAGACCTACGATGCCGCTATGGTGCAGAAGTTCGACCAGCTCATCGCCCCGAGAGGTTTCTCATGGAAGCTGCTCGACATCCTGCCCAAGTCGCTTAGCGCAGGCGAGGACGCCGGCTTCCTCACCCCCGAGGGTGCCAAGCGGTTGGACGTATCTGGTCACCTGAAGCCGGGAATCCCCGTTTGTCCTCCCGAGGGCGACGCAGGCACAGGCATGGTAGCCACCAACTCCGTGAAGCAACGCACCGGAAACGTCTCCGCGGGAACATCCTCCTTCTCCATGATAGTGCTCGAGAAAGAGCTCTCCAAACCCTATGAGATGATAGACATGGTGACGACCCCCGACGGAAGCCTCGTGGCCATGGTTCACTGCAACAACTGCACCTCCGACATCAATGCCTGGGTGAAGATACTGAAGGAGTACGCTGAGCTGCTCGGTGTGGAACAGACTCCCGACCAGCTCTACACACGCCTGTTCAACATCGCCCTGCAGGGAGCTCCCGACTGCGGCGGACTCATTTCCTACAACTACATCTCCGGAGAGCCTGTCACCGGACTCGAGGACGGACGGCCTCTGGTCATCCGCTCCGCCAACGACAAGTTCACCCTTGCCAACTTCATGCGTGCCCACCTCTACGGTGCCATCGGCGTGTTGAAGTTCGGCAACGACATTCTGCTGAAGGAAGAGCATGTGAAGGTGGACCGCATCACAGGCCACGGAGGCTACTTCACCACCAAGGGCGTGGGACAGAAGATGCTCGCCGCCGCCCTGAACTCCCCTATCTCCGTCATGGAGACAGCCGGCGAAGGCGGTGCATGGGGCATTGCCCTGTTGGCAGCCTACTTAGTGAACAATGCAACTAAACTGTCGCTCGCCGACTATCTCGACACCGTAGTGTTCGCAGGCAACGAAGGCACGTCAGTCAGTCCGGACCCTGTTGACGTGGAAGGCTTCAACAAGTATCTGGAGAACTACAAGGCATGTCTGCCCGTAGAGCAAGCAGCGATAAATTGTAAGAGTAATAATCAATAAATTAGTAAATTGAGATGAATTCAATTCAAACATTAAATCATGCAGCCGACAACATCCGCATTCTGGCTGCGTCAATGGTAGAGAAAGCAAAGTCAGGTCACCCCGGAGGCGCCATGGGTGGTGCAGATTTCATCAACGTGCTTTACTCAGAGTTCCTTCAGTATGACCCGCAGAAACCCGAGTGGGTAGGTCGCGACCGTTTCTTCCTCGACCCAGGCCACATGGCCCCGATGCTCTACTCACAGCTCTGCCTCATCGGTAAGTTCACTCTCGACGAACTGGCACAGCTTCGCCAATGGGGCTCACCTACGACAGGTCACCCCGAATTCGACATAAAGCGTGGCATCGAGAACACCTCCGGTCCGCTCGGACAGGGACATGTCTACGCCATCGGAGCCGCCATCGCAGCCAAGTTCCTCGCCGCGCACACTGGCAACCCCACCTTCGCCAAGGAGACCATCTACGCCTACATCTCTGACGGTGGCGTGGAGGAAGAGATAAGCCAGGGCGGTGCCCGCATCGCCGGCATCCTGGGCTTGGACAACCTGGTGATGTTCTACGACTCCAACGACATCCAGCTCTCCACCGAGACGAAGGTCGTGATGAATGAGGACACCGCAGCCAAGTACAGAGCTCTCGGATGGGAAGTGAAGGAAATCTGCGGCAACGACGCCGCTCTAATCCGCGAGGCCATCCAGTGGGCAAAAGGCGTGCAAGGCAAGCCGGCGCTCATCATCGGTAAGTGCATCATGGGCAAGGGTGCCCTCAAGGAGGACGGTTCCTCGTACGAGGCAAACTGCAAGACCCACGGAGCTCCCCTGGGAGGCGAGGCATTCCGCAACACAGTGAAACACCTCGGCGGCAACCCCGACGATCCGTTCCAGATATTCGACGACGTGAAGGAGATGTACGCTAAGCGTGCCGAGGAGCTGAAGGCCATCTGCGCCGCACGCTACGCTGAGGAAGCCGAGTGGGCAAAAGCCAACCCCGAGAAGAAAGCACAGCAGGACGAGTGGTTCAGCGGTGCCGCTCCCAAGGTAGATTGGTCGAAGATTCAGCAGAAGGCCAACGATGCCACACGTAGCGCCAGCGCCGCCGTGCTGGGAGCTCTCGCCGAGCAAGTGCCCAACATGATTTGCGCGTCCGCCGACCTCTCCAACTCCGACAAGACCGACGGATTCCTGAAGAAGACCCACGCTTTGGCAAAGGGCGACTTCACAGGAGCCTTCTTCCAGGCAGGCGTTGCCGAGCTGTCCATGGCCTGCTGCTGCATCGGTATGGCTCTCCACGGAGGTGTCATCCCCGCTTGCGGTACCTTCTTCGTATTCTCCGACTACATGAAACCTGCCGTACGTATGGCAGCCCTCATGGAACTCCCCGTAAAGTTCATCTGGACACACGACGCATTCCGCGTGGGCGAGGATGGTCCTACACACGAGCCCGTTGAGCAAGAGGCACAGATCCGCTTGATGGAGAAGTTGCAGAACCACCATGGCAAGAACTCTATGCTCGTACTCCGTCCAGCTGACGCCAAGGAGACCACCGAGGCATGGAAGTTGGCTATGGAGAACACCACTACTCCTACCGCCCTCATCTTCTCGCGCCAGAACATCGCCGACCTGCCCGCAGGCAACGACTATACGCAGGCTGCCAAGGGTGCATACGTCATCGCCGGTAGCGACGCCAATCCGGATGTCATCCTGGTGGCTTCGGGTTCCGAGGTTTCCACGCTGGTTGCCGGAGCCGAGCTGCTCCGCAAGGATGGTGTGAAGTGCTCCATCGTCAGCGTTCCTTCTGAAGGTCTGTTCCGCACACAGCCGGAGGCTTATCAGAACGCCGTGCTTCCTGCCAACGTGAAGAAATTCGGTCTCACCGCCGGACTCCCTGTCACCCTGGAAGGACTCGTTCCGCGCAGCGAAGGAACCGTGTGGGGCTTGAAGAGCTTCGGATTCTCCGCACCTTATAAAGTGCTCGACGAGAAACTGGGTTACACGGCCGAGAACGTCTACAACCAAGTAAAGAAGCTGTTATGAAAACGATAGGTTTGGCCTCCGACCATGCAGGCTTTGAACTGAAGCAGTACGTGAAGAGCTGGCTCGAGGCCCATGGTATGGAATACAAGGACTTCGGTACCTACACCGAGGAGAGTTGCGACTATGCCGACTATGCGCACCCCTTGGCATTGGCCGTGGAAAGCGGCGAGTGCTATCCGGGCGTAGCTATCTGCGGCAGTGGTAACGGCATCAACATGACGCTCAACCACCACCAAGGCATCCGTGCCGCCCTCTGTTGGATACCGGAGATCAGCCACTTGGCACGTCAGCACAACGACGCCAACGTCTTGGTAATGCCAGGCCGTTTCATCGACACCGCCATGGCGGACAAGATTCTCACCGAGTTCTTCAACACCCCGTTTGAAGGCGGACGCCATCAACGTCGCATCGAGAAGATTCCCGTGAAGTAATCTCTCCGCAGGACAAAGACTCTCATCGGGTAACCGATTTAAACTATAGGACCGCTCCCCCACCATTCCACCGAACGACAGGGAACGGTCCTTTGTTTCCGTACACACGCTGCTTACCGGAGGGGCTTTTCACTTCCCCCACTCCTTATACCTGCCCCCTCGACAGGAGTTGTCACTAAAGTTTTTCGGTGAAGGGTGAGTAATTTTCCGCTTCACTCCACGACTTTCCAGCCCTCTATGGTGCCTGTTTCTGACGAGAAGCTGCAACCTACCTTATACAGGATGCGCTTGTCGGCGGCGTAGGGTTTGGCGTAACCTCGGTCCTCTATCTGGCGCAGGGCTTCGTCGGCGGTGCCGTTGAGTTTGAACTCGAAGATGTAGACGAACTTGTCCGTCTCCACAATGCAGTCCGCACGACCTTGGCTCAGCTGCTTCTCGGTGTAGACCATGTAGGTACTCAGCAAGCGCAGGATAAGATAAAAGGTGTAGTGGAAATCCCTTTCGCTGTCGCGCTCGTCCTTGTTTCGCCGTATCGAGTAGGGGATGCTGGCGAAGAAGGCGGTGAGCTCCTGGCGGAAAGGTTCCAGCTCACCATTGTCCAACAGTCTTATGCTGCTGAAAATCATTGCTTCTGCGATTCTCGGTGCTTTGAAATAGTTGCTGGCAAGCAGGGAGAGGAATCCCCGCGTCACCTCGTCGTTAGGAATGTCGAGTTTGAAGGTATTTGTCCTAGAATCGTAATCCTTGATGGTCAGATAGCCGCTTTGGTAAATCATCGGCAGCGGTCGCTCCACGTCTGCCTTGTAGTCGGAGAAGTCCTCTACGGCGTAGTATTTGCCGGTGAGCTCGTCGAGGTTCTCGTTGAAGTGCTCCATCAAGCGAATCAGATACGTCGGCGTGCCTGTTTGGAACCAATAGTTGTCCAGGCGCATGCGGTCGAAAGCGTTGAGCAGACTGAATGGATTGAAGATTCCGGTCTGTGTGTCGGAGAAGTGGTAGCCGTCGTATTGCTTATTCAGCTTTGCCACCATCTCGTCGAAGGAACACTTTCCCCGCTGGGCCATCTCTGTGATGGGCTCGTGGAAATAGGATAGCATCTCTTCTTCCGTAATGCCGCAGAGTGCGTCGTACTTCGGGTGCATACTGATGTCCTTGGATTGGTTGAATCCGCTGAACACGCTCACCTGCGAGAATTTTGTGACTCCCGTGAGGAAGACGAACCGCAGGTGCTCGTCGGCCGCCTTGAAGGTGGAGTAGAACGACTTGAGGGTGTTGCGATTATATTCCTCAAGTGAGATTTCCTCGCCTTGGTAGTTCACCTTATAGGGTGTGTCCATCACGTCGAGCAAGGGTTTATCGTATTCGTCAACAAGCACCA
>CAVFUK010000111.1:0-13618 GCA_963625535.1 Anaerovoracaceae bacterium
GAAGCTGATGAATATATTAAAGGCCATGGGTATAAAGACATATTCGAAAACTGTAAATCAAATCTTGAAGACGAGTTGAGAACAATAAGACCGCATGCACTCATACTGTTTGAGGAAACGAAGACGTCTCTTGGATGCTTCTATCCGGTAGAAGGCGATAGAATAACCATCGATGGAGTGGAATATCCCTTCTTCATGTATGAAGAGATAGATAAGGTGTACGACAAGATTCGGGAATATGCGGAATTACCCTATCGTGGGGAAATTATCAACCGGATAAAGAATGATTTGGAGGGAACAATTGAATGATGAGCCAAACCGATAGACTGGAACTGCTTTCCATAGACCTCAGCAACTATTGTAGTAAGGAGTGTGCGTTCTGCTACAATCACAGTAGACGGGAAGGCAACACGATGTGGAAGCCGCAGGAAGTGATTGCCTTCGCAACAGACTGCATAGCACATGGAGTGAAAGCCGTGTCGCTTGGTGGTGGAGAACCATTTGAATACGATGGTGTGTTCGACATAATCAACGACCTTCAGAAGAAATGCTACCTCTCGGTGACGAGTAACGGATTGCCGTTGGAGAACATCGATGTGTGGAATAAATTACTTGTCGCCAAACCCGATAAAGTCCACATCACCATACATTGTCCTCAAGACGAGAAGGAAGTGGCCCGTGTATTGGGACGATTACCTTTGTTGCAGGAAATAGGGATTATGCCAGGCATCAATCTTCTCGTTGGGGCAGACAATATTCAGTATGCGCGTTTTGCCTACGCGGAGTCTCTTAAGGTGTTGTCTCCGGAGCAGATAATATTGGTTCCACAACGTTTTTCCAACACTCCGTCTCCAAAACAATTGGCTTCAGTGAGTGACGGCCGACCTTTCCAAGGCCCCTCTTGTTTGCTCGGTTGTAGTCGTCCGAGTAACTTCGCCTCTGTATCGTGGGACAAGAGAGCGAATTCGTGTAGTTTTGCCGGAGGTAAGGTGGCCTTGTCTTCGTTAGATTTTGCAGGTCTGCAAGAGGCTTTGCGTAATGTAGTGTTCCGAACCTGTATGAACTGAAAAAGATTGAAAACAATCTCTGTCTCTCATCTTCAGGTGCTTAGGGTATCAAGAGTTGGAAGACCTTCATTAACGGATAAACTTTCCTCCTTTTCAAAACAAGTCCTGCTTTATATGTTCAAAAGTGACTACAAGGTCGCTGAGCTCAGCTCGGTACCTAACTTCCTGATTGCCGACAATATTTTGTTCGTTATTCTTTCGCCCGCAAAAGCGACACCGCTCTTGTATTGTCTCATTTTGCTTTCGTTGACGCCTGCGTACTGTGCGAACTTGCTGACGTTTATCCAGTCGAAATAATTGAAGAACGAAGCGAGGTCATAGCGGAACGTCACCTGCACTTCTTCAAGTTCTTTCGGGGATGTTCCGGTTTCCGCCTTTGTCATCTCTTTCGCTTCTTCGATGCTTTGCATGAAGTCCGATTTGGCAATTTCTACGCTTTCGCCATATCCTCCGAAGGAGTGGTTGTTAAATTCCTGTTCCGAATAGACCGAGTAGAGCCCGTCTTTACCTTTCTCAACAATAGCCGTTACTTTCATATCTTTCTTTATTTTGAATGTTTTAAAGCCCTATGTATAGACTGAGACATTTGCGAGAGCAGGCTTATAAGCCTGCTCATAGAACTTTTAGATTGTGTAAAAGTAGCATATTTGTTACTCTTATCAAAGCGAATGAGAATTTATTTGTCAAAGAAAGAAAAAGATTCCCTTCGGCTTTTGTCTATTGGTGAAGGTTGTCCGTCGGATTACCTCAGCCATGTCTTTGCGCCTTGCGTCCAATCGCTTGAGCTGAAAGGTTTTGCGAAAGGTATGTGGGCAACGGGACATATCCTCGTTGCCGCACGTCTAATTTCTTATGGAGAAACCTACCTAGTCTTGAATCCTGACCTCCGCAATCCGCTAAACTGGAATCTCATCTTATCCGTTGCCACAATCATCAGCATCGCAGTTTCAATCATCGCCTTGTTCGTGGCATGCGCAAAATAAATTGCACTTTATTTGGTGGTTTCATATATTGTGTTTTACTTTGATGAAAATAAGCGACGTAGACACCGATATATCCGTGGAACAATTCGGCTCTGTGTGAGAAGGAGTGGTTCGACCCCACCGCGTCCTTATTTTAGTTTTGTATATTTTTTATTGTTAAACTCCTTTGTGTCTATCACTTTTGATGAGCTTATATGATTTAGCCCTATAATTTTTTCTCCTTTCAACTTTATTTCGTCTTTCCTAAATATAAACTTATTATTGTAGTCGGTGAAGATAACAGCATCTCCATCTGTGTATATATCCATAGAGAATAGATTCCGCGGCATATCTATCATATCTTGTTCGCCAACTACTTTGCCCCTTGACTTTTTCCGTCCACTTCTATGATGTGTAATAGCCTTAGCAGACGTGTAAAGGCTTGTTTTATCCGCATCGAAATATCCAATCGATTTTATCTTATTCGTCACATCTTCTTGTAAGTCCATTAAAAATATAGGACTCGAATCTTCCGGATGTCCAATCGATTCAATATCTGAAAAGACTTTGGCTATTGGTGTGGATGCGTCGCTTCCTATCGTGCTTAGGACTTAATCTCGATTGTCGATACGGAAGTTGATGAAATGGTTCGAGTGTGTCGAATTCAGCAAAAAAACAACAGGAGGGATAACCCCTCCTGCGATGCAACGTGCCGTAGCACATGCTAACTCCTAATATGAAGCTTTTGCAAAGTTAAGCATAATATGTGAAGCAACCAAATAAAACGTGAAGTCAAAACATTCCGAGTAAATATGTGTCTCGAGGGAAACAAAAAGAGGAGCAAACTTTTGAAGTCTGTTCCTCTTGCCTTACGTCGGGGTAGCGGGATTTGAACCCACGACCCCCTGCTCCCAAAGCAGGTGCGCTAACCGGACTGCGCTACACCCCGTGGCTCCCTTGCGGAAAGCTGGTGCAAAACCAAACATTAAGTGATTCCGGAGCGATTCGAACGCTCGACCCACGCCTTAGAAGGGCGTTGCTCTATCCAGCTGAGCTACGGAACCATCCTTGTTTTGCGACTGCAAAAGTAGAACTATTATTTGAACTAGCAAAATATTTCCTCCAAAAGTTTTTAGTTCATCACACGGTTCTTCCATTTAAAAGGCTTTGGCTATTTACAATTTCCGTTCAACATACTCCCTTCTATGCGTGTCAGCTCGGGATAACGTGTATTAGTCATCTCCTCTGAGAACGCCATAGTATGTCACTACAATGGCAGTTTCGTGTGGGGCAATATTACCGGAAAGTTATATAACGAGTAAATGAGGTTCCACCTACTACTGTACGTCAGAGGTCTAGAGTTATAACGAATTTAGTATCGAGACTATACTAAATTCCCTTCAATGTATATACGATATCTCTGTTCAAAGTCTTTGAACACACGTACAAAGTCACTGAACATGTGTTCAAAGACTCTGAACACATGTTCAGTGACTTTGAATAAAGATTCCGTGAAATGGCGAAGAGTATTTCGTTTGATGGGATTGATAAGTCTATCGCTACGTGGAAGGTTTTGGCTTGGCAGTGATTCTGAGCCAGTTACACTACTGCAAATATTCTACATTCATTGCGCTAATCCAAGGGAAATGAAGATTCCCTTCGAAGCAAGGCATGGTTTTATCATAGAAAATCCTCCATCGGCAGCTTGTAACAGGTCGCCGATGGAGGATTCCATAAATCATTTAGGAAAGGAGTGTCACTTCAGCCATTTGTCCAACCAGCTGAAGAAGGTGCGCTGCCAAAGGATGCCGTTCTGGGGCTTCAGCACCCAGTGGTTCTCGTCCGGGTAGATGAGGAGCTCGGCAGGGATGCCACGCATCACAGCGGCGTTGAAGGCCGACATGCCTTGCGAGGCGAGGATGCGATAGTCCTTCTCGCCATGTATGCAGAGGATAGGAGTGTCCCACTTGTCGACAAATTTGTGGGGCGACTGGGCGTAGGTGCGCTGAGCCACGGCATTGTCCTTCTCCCAATAGGCACCGCCGAGGTCCCAGTTGGTGAACCATGCCTCCTCGGTCTCGAGGTACTGCTGCTCCATGTTGAACATGCCGTCGTGGGCGATGAAGGCCTTGAAGCGCTTGTCGTGGTGACCGGCAAGGTAGTAGACGGAGTATCCGCCGAAGCTGGCGCCCACGCAACCCAGATGGTCGCGGTCAACATAGGGTTCCTGGGCGATGTCGTCGATGGCGGACAGATAGTCCTTGATGCACTGGCCGCTGTAGTCGCCGCTAATCTCCTCGAGCCACTCCATGCCGAAGCCCGGGAGGCCACGACGGTTGGGGGCGATGATGATGTAGTCGTGCGCCGCCATTATCTGGAAGTTCCAGCGGTAGGACCAGAACTGGCTGACGGGGCTTTGTGGACCGCCTTCGCAGAAGAGCAGGGTGGGGTACTTCTTCGAGGGGTCGAAGTGAGGCGGATAGATGACCCACGAGAGCATCTGCTTGCCGTCGGTCGTCTTGGTCCAGCGGGGCTCCACCTTGCCCACGGCGAGTTGGTCGAAGATGTGCTTGTTCTCCGTGGTGAGCTGTTTCACCTCGCGGCTCTCTGTGTCGAGCAGGTAGATGTCGTCCGGCGCGCTGATGGAGTGACGCTTGGCAATGACGTTGTTGCCCGCCATGGCTACGGAGGCGTAGTCGTAGTCGCCTTCGGTGAGGCGCTCCACGATGCCCTTGAGGTCGGTGCGGTAAATCATGGTGGTGCCGTGCCATACGCCGATGAAGTAGAGGCGCTGCGAGTCGCCCGCCCAGCAATAGTCGTCCACGCCGCTCTCGAAGGCCTCGGTGACGTAGGACTTCTTATGCTCGCTGAGGTCGAACACACAGAGGCGGTTGCGGTCGCTCTCGTAGCCGTCGCGCTCCATGCTCTGCCAAGCGATGTATTTGCCGTCGGGCGAGAACTTCGGATTGATGTCGTAGCCCTTGTTCAGGTCCTCCATCTCGGTGCGGACAGGGGCCTCGCTCACGGTGTTGCCTTTCTCCATAAGCCGTCCGCCGATGTTGACGGTGGTGGTGAAGTCCTTGCAGAGGTTCTGCGTCGTGCCGCTCTCCACGTCGTAGAGGTAGATGTCGGAGTCGGTGGACACGGCATACTCCTTGCCTGTCTTCTTGCGACAGGTGTAGGCGATGGTCTTCGAGTCGGGACTCCACGCCAGCTGCTCCATGCCGCCGAAGGGCTTCATGGGCGATTCGTAGGGTTCACCCTCGAGGATGTCCTTGGCCTGTCCCATCTTGCTGCCGTCGAAGGGGGCAACGAAGGGGTGGGGAATGGTCTCTACCCACTCGTCCCAGTGCTTGTACATCAGGTCGGTGACGATGATGCCCGATGCCTTGGGCAGGTCGGGGTGGAGGTCGACGGTGCGCTGTCCGTACTTCACTTGTGCCACGAAGAGGATGTTCTTCTCGTCGGGCGAGAAGCTGAAGCCTTCGATGTCGCCGTCGTACGCGGAAATCACCTGACGGTCGGTGCCGTCGGGGTTCATCTCCCATATCTCACTCTTGCCGTTCTCCGAGCTGAGGTAGGCAATCTTGGTGCCGCCCTTTATCCAGCACGGCTCGCCCTCGCTCTTGGCGCTGGTGGTCAGCTGACGGTTGTCGGTGCCATCGGCGTTCATGGTGTAGATCACCCGGTGGCTCTTGTTCTGGGGAACGCTGTAATAGGCTACTGTGTACACTACTCTCTTCCCGTCGGGCGAGACGGAGAGTCCGCCGATGCGTCCCATGGCCCAGAGTGCTTCGGGGGTGAGACGACCGTCGGAGATGGTGATCTCCTGCTTGCCGATAGGCGCTTCTGTCGGCTCCGTCTTGTGTGGGGCGCACGAAGCAAGCATCGCTGTTGCGGTCATAACGATTAAGTTTGTTTTCATACGAAGATTTTGTTTATAGTGCAAAGGTCGTGAAAAGCGTGGAATAATACAAACGGGGAGGGAATGAAAAAGCGGTCCCGACAGGCCTCTGTGTGGGGACACTGTCGGAACCGCTTCCTATAGGTGTAAGCTGCCCTGCTGTTGCGGGCGCTGTTAGCGTTTCTTGTTGTGGGCTTCGCGTTCGCGGGCTATGCGCTCCTGCTCCTTCTGCAAAGCCTCTAGCTTGGCCATCATGTTCGATTTCTTCTTCGGATTGTTCTTGTTGGCCTGCATGCGTGCCTCCAGTTTGGCAAGCAGGGCCTTGTCGTCCGTGGTCTTACGAAGAATGGCCATGATGATGATGCTGATGAGTCCGGACACGAAGTAGTAGTAGTTGAGTCCGGCTGAGTAATCGTTGAAGATGAAGATGAAGATGACCGGCATGAGGTACATCATCCACTTCATGGCAGGCATCTGCTGCTGTGTGGCAGCGTCCTGCTGGCGCATCATGATCCATGTGTTGAGGATGTTGGTGACACTGAAGAGCAAGCAGAAGAGGCTCAAGTGGTCGCCCAGGGCAGGAATGTGCACTCCCCAGTTGATGACGTCGTCGTAGGTGGAGAGGTCCGGCGCCCAGAGGAAGCTCTGCTGACGGAGCTCGATGGCGTTAGGCACGAAGTTGAACAGGGCGATGAAGACCGGCATCTGGATGAGCATAGGCAGACAGCCTCCCATGGGGCTGACGCCGTAGCGGCTGTAGAGTCCCATAATCTCCTGTTGCTTCTTCATGGCGTCCTCCTGGTTGGGGTACTTCTTGTTGATCTCGTCCACGTAAGGCTTCAGCACACGCATCTTGGCGGACGACATGTAGCTCTTGTAGGTTGCCGGGTAGACGAGCGCCTTCACGATGATGGTCATGAAGAGCAGCACCAGTCCCATAGGTAAGCCCCAGCCCGAGAGCCAGTCGAAGATGTAGATGGTGAAGAAGCGGTTGATCCAGCGGAACAGCGGCCATCCCAGGTAGACGAGCTCCTGCATGTCGAGGTCCTTGTCGCCGGCGGCGAAGTGGTCCATCTGCTGCAGGGTCTTGTAGTGGTTGGGGCCGAAGTAGAACTGCATGGAGGTGGCCTGCTTGCCCGTGGGGTCGAAGTAGGTCGTCATGGAAGCCTTGTAGTCCTTCAGGTAACCGCTGCCTTTCTCTCTCAGTTTCGAGGAGAGGTGCACCTTGTCGAAGTCTTGGTAAGCTATCATCACGGAGGAGAAGAACTGGTTCTTGAAGGCGATCCAGTCGAGTCGTTCCTCGATGTCCTTCTCTGTGTCGCGGCCCTCGCTGAGGTAGTCGGTGCCTTCGTCCTTCATCTTGTAGGTGAGCGAGGTGTAGCGGTTCTCGAAGGTGAAGCCCTTCTCCAGCTGGCGAGCGCCTTGCTGCCAGTTGACGTCCACCGTGTTGACTGAGGGGGCGAAGAAGTTGTCCATGTGGCTTGCCTGGATGGTGAAGTCCACCATATAATTATGGTGTGGCAGGCGATAGTTGAAGTCGATGTATCCCGCACCGCTGGTCTGCAGACGCATGGTCAGGGTGGAGTCGGTCATGTTGACAGGGGTGAAGTAGAGGTCCTCGGTGATGATGTTCTCCGTCTTCCCGTTGAAAGCGAAGTTGATGTGAGCGTCCTGGTCGTTGAACAGCACGACGGGCTTCCCGTCCTGTCCGTTATACTCCAGTAGCTTGGCCGAGCTGATGGTGCCGCCCTTGTTGGAGAACTTCAGTTCCACCAGGTCGTTCTTCAGCGTCACCACCGTGTCGTTGCCGTTGCGGGCGTTGAAGAGGAGCGAGGTGGAGTCCTGTGCCATGGCGGCAATCTGTGCCTTGGCCAGGGCCTCCTCGTGTGCCTTCTTAGCCTCTTGTTGCTGCTGCACGGTCTGCAGGGAGTCCTGGTAACGTTTCATTTGCGCCTGTTGTTCCGCACTCGGCCGGTTGAACCAACTGAACCCGATGAGTACGGCACCAATCAAGGTGAATCCGATAAGCGTATTTTTTTCCATTGAATGTTGTGATACGTTATATATAATAATGTGTTATTTCTCGATGGCCGCCTTGATGAACGAGAGGAACAACGGGTGCGGGTTGAGCACCGTGCTGCTGTACTCCGGATGGAACTGCGTGCCGATGTACCATTTGAGTCCCGGTATCTCCACAATCTCCACCAAGTCGGCTTCGGGGTTGATGCCGACGCATTTCATGCCGGCTTTCTCGAACTCGGCACGGTAGGCGTTGTTGAACTCGTAGCGGTGGCGGTGGCGCTCCTGGATGTGGTCCTTGTGATAGGCCTCGAAGGTGCGCGAGCTGTGGTCGATGACGCACTCGTAGGCTCCCAGTCGCATGGTGCCGCCCATGTTGGTGATGGACTTCTGCTCCTCCATGATGTCGATCACGTTGTGCGGAGTCTTCTCGTCCATCTCGCGCGAGTTGGCGTCAGCGTAGCCCAGCACGTTGCGGGCGAACTCGATGGCCATGCACTGCATACCCAGGCAGATGCCGAAAGTAGGCTTGTTGTGGATGCGGCAATACTTGGCTGCGATGAACTTGCCCTCGATGCCGCGCTGTCCGAATCCCGGGCAGATGACCACGCCGTTGACATGGTCCAGCTTCTCGGCCACATTGTCCTCGGTCAAGTATTCGCTGTTCACGTATTCAATCTTCAGCTTGCGGTTGTTGTAGGTCGACGCCTGCGACAGCGACTCGAGGATGGACTTGTAGGCATCCTGCAGGTCGACGTACTTGCCCACGAGGGCAATGTGCACCTCTTCGGTGGCCGCGTGGCGCATGTCGAGGAACTTCTTCCACGAGTCGAGGTTGGGCTCGCCGTCGGTAGGCAGGCCCATCTTGGCGAGGATGGTCTTGTCCAGTCCCTGCTCGTGCATGCGCAGAGGCACCTCGTAGATGGTGGGCATGTCCATAGACTGCACCACGGCGCTCTCGTCCACGTTGCAGAAGAGGGCCACCTTCTTGCGGAGGTTCGCGTTCAGGTCGTGCTCGCTGCGCAGCACCAGGATGTCCGGCTGGATGCCGACGGACTGCAGCTCCTTCACCGAGTGTTGTGTCGGTTTGGTCTTCAGCTCCTTGGCGGCGGCCAGGAAGGGCACGTAGGTCAAGTGTACGCACAGGGCGTTGCGGCCCAGCTCCCACTTCAGCTGACGGATGCTCTCCAGGTAGGGGAGCGACTCGATGTCGCCCACGGTACCGCCAATCTCGGTAATCACGAAGTCGAACTTATACTTGTTGCCCAGCAACTTCACGTTACGCTTGATTTCGTCCGTGATATGAGGAATAATCTGAATGGTCTTTCCCAGATAGTCGCCCCGACGCTCCTTGTCGATGACGCTCTTGTAGATGCGTCCAGTCGTGATGTTGTTGGCTTTTGTCGTCTGGATACTGAGGAAGCGCTCGTAGTGACCGAGGTCGAGGTCCGCTTCGTGTCCGTCTACCGTCACATAGCACTCCCCGTGCTCATACGGATTCAGTGTACCGGGGTCGATGTTGATGTAGGGGTCGAATTTTTGGATGGTAACGTTGTAGCCTCTGGCTTGAAGCAACTTACCGATGGAGGACGATATGATGCCTTTTCCTAAGGACGAGGCAACACCACCTGTAACGAAGATATATTTTGTTTCTGCCACAATAATATAGTTTTATGTATTTCTAATTTCTTGTCCTAAGAATGCTCTTCCGCATTCAAACTGCAAAATTAGAAAAAAAGGTTGAACCTGAGAACCTTTTCCCGAAAAACATCTTCCGCGGAGCATGTTTTTGAGTTAAAGGTAGGAAATGTGTTCCTAAGTTTGAAAAATAAGATTAACTTTGCCGATGATATGCGGAGTCGCCACTGCCGGCTTGCGGCCCATATGGCGCCGACACCATCGGCTCACGCTGTCCCTTTGACTGAATGAAAACAAATGTAAAGATGAAGATACGTTACGCTTTATGCACAGCGCTGCTCGCGTCGGTTGCCCTGGAGGCTTCGGCCCAGAAGGCCGCTACCACTTACCAACAGCGCCTCAAGAATAAAGAGATATATAATAAGGTGATGACCAACTACTCCGACTCGTTGGCCACGATGGTGAGCAAGTACCAGATGGACTCCACCTGGATGGAGCGCATCGTTCGCGTGAACCCCAACTACTATCGGCTGTTCGTGCCGGTGACGATGTATGGGGGCGTGATAAGCAACTCCATCAACGGCAGTGAGCAGGAGAAGTCGTCGCAGAACGATTACCTGGTGCCCCTGACCGACGGCGAGCTGGAGGCGAACGAGGAACTGAACGCCTCGATAGACCGCACGTTGCTCAGCGTCTACCTGACCAACCCATCCGCCGTACGCTACATGGAGCAGGAGGTGAACAGCCAGCGCACCTTCAAGAAGGAGGCGGTGAAGAACCTGCGTCGCGACGAGCAGGTGATGGACCTGGTGGACACGCATTTGCAGGAGGACCAGACGCTCGACTCGGAGCTGAAGCTGAAGAAGCCGAACTTCTGGACCAAGTCCGGCAAGGCATACCTACAGTTCACACAGAACTACATCTCCGGCAACTGGTACAAAGGTGGTGAGAGCAACAATACCTTGCTCTCTGGCCTGACGATAGAAGCCAATTACAACGACAAGCAGAAGATACAATGGGACAACAAGTTGGAGTGGAAGCTGGGCTTCCTGAGCTCGCGCTCGGACACGCTCCACAAGTATAAGACCAACAACGACCTCATCCGTCTGACATCCAAACTGGGTCTGCAGGCCGCCAAAAATTGGTACTACACCATCCAGGCGGAGTTCTACACGCAGTTGTTCCCCAGCTACAAGTCGAACAAGCCTGATGTGATTTCCAACTTCCTCTCTCCGGCCTACCTGAAGTTCGACATCGGTATGGACTACAAACGCTCATCGAAGAAGTATACAGTGTCTGCCGTGTTGGCTCCGCTCTCCTACAAGATGACCTACGTGGCCAAGGAAGAGGTGGACGAGACCAGTTTCAGTGTGGACGAGGGCGAGAAGTTCAAGCACGACTTAGGTTCCAACGTGCAGGTGACTTCCACCTGGAAGATCATCTCGCAGGTGGAGTGGGAGTCGCGAATTTCTTACTTTACCACCTATCACAAGTCGCAGGCCGAGTGGGAGAACACGTTCAACTTCAACCTCAACCGTTACCTCTCCACCAAGTTGTTCGTGCATGCCCGTTTCGACGATGGCGTGACGAAGAAGGAGGGTTACAACTACTTCCAGCTGAAGGAGCTGCTGAGCTTCGGACTCACCTATAACTGGTAATCGAATGCAAGTTCAGCAGGTCCACAAAACTAGCAAGGCTCAAGTGCTGATGAGCGATGGCTCGATGCCACTTGACCTATGGCTCATATATCAGAGAGCTAAAGCTTGTGGGTGGAACCCCTTTTTAGCCCTTGCCTATATACTTACAGAACTTGAGTAATGATGCTAGTTTCGTGAGATAAAAAGCTATCTACGAAGGATTTCAAATATGCGGGAATAAACAAGAGCGGGGCGCTTGGAACTTAATCCATGCGCCCCGCGTCGTTTTATACAATTAAGAAAGATCTTTTCGTTAAATCATCTCGATGCTTCGCTTGATGAAGTTGTTGAGGTCCTCACCCTTCAGCATACCGTTCTGCAACAGAGCCAGGTCTATCAACTGTTTCACGGTCTTGTCGCCGGCGGCATAGTTGCCGAAGATGGTCTCCTTCTCGGCCTTCTTCTCGGAAATCTTCTTGTCGATGTCGTTCAGCTCGTCCTTCTCGGCGGTAGGTATCTCCTCGTCCTTCTTGCCCTTGTGAGCGTCGTGCAGTTGGTTGCGGCGGTCTGTCAGCTCCTTCATCTCTTTCACGATGGGCTCAACGGACTCCTTGCAACCGCTGTCGGAGTGCTCGAGGATGTTCTTCACCAACTTGTGGTCGGAGTTCACCACGATGTTGTACATGTTGGGCATGTCGCCGTAGAAGCTCATGCCTGCCTGTATGTTCGCCATCTCTTTCATACGGCGCATGTACTCGCTTTGGGTGATGAGCACAGGGTTGCTGCTCTCGCCTAGGGACTGTACCTCCACGTTGAACTCCACATTCTTCACCTTCGGCAGTTGGCTGCGGAACACGGCAGTCACCATGTCCTGCTTCTCGGCCTCCAGAGTGTTGGCCTGCTGGTCTTCCTTGGCAATCAGACGGTCTATCACGTCGCTGTCCACACGGGTGAAGCGGCACTTCTCAAACTTCCGCTCGAGCAGGCTGATGAGAGCCACGTCCAGTTGTCCGTCCATCAGCAACACGTTGTAGCCCTTGTTCTTGGCTGCCTCTATGTAGCTGTACTGCTCCTCAACGTTGTTCGAGTAGAGGTAGATGAGGTTTCCTTCCGTGTCGGTCTGGTTGTCCTTCACCAGGGTCTTGTACTCCTCGAACGTGTAGTACTTGTTGTCCGTGTCCTTCAGCAAGGTGAACTGTGCGGCCTTGTCGTAGAAGTCCTCTTGCGTCAGCATGCCGTAGTGGATGAATATCTTCAGGTTGTCCCATTTCTCCTCGAACTCCGTACGGTTGTTCTTGAAGATGGAGAGCAAGCGGTCAGACACTTTCTTGGAGATGTAGGTGGAGATCTTCTTCACGTTGGAGTCGCTCTGCAGGTACGAACGTGACACGTTCAGCGGGATGTCCGGAGAGTCGATGACACCGTGCAGCAGTGTGAGGAAGTCCGGCACGATGCCTTCCACGGAGTCGGTCACATAGACTTGGTTGCAGTAGAGCTGAATCTTGTTGCGCTGCAGCTCGATGTTGCTCTTCACCTTCGGGAAGTAGAGGATACCTGTCAGGTTGAAGGGGTAGTCCACGTTCAAGTGAATCCAGAACAGCGGTTCGTCGGACATGGGGTAGAGGTCGCGGTAGAACTTCTTATAGTCCTCGTCCTTCAGTTCCGACGGCTTCTTGGTCCAGAGCGGAGTGGTGTCGTTTATCACGTTGTCCTCTTCGGTGTCCACCTGCTTGCCGTCTTTCCACTCTTTCTTCTTGCCGAACACGACAGGGATGGGCAGGAAGTGGCAGTATTTCTTCAGCAGCGACTGGATGCGTCCCTCCTCGAGGAACTCCTTGCAGTCATCGTCCACGTAGAGGATGATGTCGCTACCACGGTCGGCCTTCTCCGTTTCCTCGATGGTGAATTCGGGGCTACCGTCGCAGGTCCATTTCACAGCCTTCGCGTCGTCCTTGTATGACTTTGTGACAATCTCCACCTTCTTGGCCACCATGAAGGCCGAGTAGAATCCCAGTCCGAAGTGACCGATGATGGCGTTGGCATCATCCTTATACTTCTCCAGGAAGTCGTTCGCGCCCGAGAAGGCTATCTGGTTGATGTATTTGTCAATCTCCTCAGCCGTCAGACCGATACCTCTATCGGAGATGGTGATGGTGTCCTTGCCGAGTGAAACCCGCACGGACAGGTCGCCCAATTCACCCTTGAAGTCGCCTTTAGAGGCCAGCGTCTTCAACTTCTGGGTGGCGTCGATGGCATTGGAAACTATTTCGCGAAGGAAGATTTCATGATCGCTATACAGAAACTTTTTGATTACAGGGAAGATGTTTTCCGTTGTAACACCAATATTACCTTTTTGCATATTGTATGACGTATTAATTGTTATACTAATTT
>CAVFUK010000112.1:0-13900 GCA_963625535.1 Anaerovoracaceae bacterium
GCAGGGTGTAGACCGTTTCCGGTATCAATCCGTAATATCTCAGCGCCGAAGACATGGAAACATAGGAAGGGGCGTAGAGATGGTTGGCGATAAGCTCTAATGACAACGGTACTCTGGAGACCTCCGGGTTGACGACATAAAGTCCCTTCTTGAGTCGAATGACGTATTCTTTCTGCTCAAGACTGCGCACCTTCTCGCCTCCAGCCTTTATGTCCGGGAAAAGCGACGCCAGCGCCATAGTGCTGACCGGTATGTTCGCGAATGCTTCTAACGCTCTTATCATGCTGCGAAAATAGCAATATTTTGTATGGCAACCAAATTTATTCTTGTTTTATTGTTCAGAATATTGCTGTTCTATGCATTTACATCTTATTTATCGCATGAATGCTGATACGGAGTATGTTGAATATGCCCCGCTGGAAATCACGAAGCATTGTTTGGGCTAAAACAATGTAATTGTTTTGGCTTATACAATCGATTGTTTTGGCCAATACAACCGGTTGTCTTGACCAAAACAACCGGTTGTATTTGCTCATATGAACGATTGTCTCTGGGAGGGCGGCCTGTCACTTCCGGCTGGCGGTCCCGATGGGGAAATCATTTGTTCTTTTGCCGGAACACTTTACCAGGATAGTTGTCACTCCAAATCGTGATTTATATCTAACTTTGCAGCGGAATATCCCGGTCACTTTGTTGGGACCGAGGATATCCGTGAGACAATAGGTATTGAACAGAATTATTCATTAACGACGAAAAGTAAAATGATTAGAGAAGTAAGAGAGGGTGATGCTCAGGCTATCGTAGACATCTACAATTATTATATATTGAACTCGACGGCCACGTTTGAGGTGGAGCCGTTGAGCGGTGAGCAAATGCGTGAACGCATCGCTGACATCTCGCAGAAGTTCCCCTATTTCGTGGACGAGCGCGACGGACGGATAGCGGGCTATTGCTACGCCCACCCGTGGCAACAACGGGCGGCCTACTACCGCACACTGGAGACCACCATCTACGTGTCGCCTCATTTCCAAAAGCAAGGCGTGGCGCACGGGTTGATGAATCTACTCATCGACACCTGCCGGCAACAAGGGTATCATGCCTTGATAGCCTGCATCACTGGCGAGAACACGCAGAGCATTCGTCTGCATAGTGCGTTAGGTTACACGACTGTGGCCGAGTTCAAGGAAGTAGGCATCAAGTTCGGTCGTGTGCTCGATGTGGTGGACATGGAACTGCTGCTGGAGGACGCACCGCAAGCCGAGCCTGCGAAATAGTGAACGGACATGCTCCGTTTGGGGTGGGTGGATATCAACCGCTTTCTGCATTCACCATCTCCTTGTCTTCTTTCGGTGTGGTAACTTCGCTTTTGTCTCCATAGACTATAGTATTGTTACCTTTGTTCCATCTTTCACACTAAAGGGGTTTGCTATTGTTTGGTGAATAGAAAATCCTCCGCTTAGCCGATATGCTTAGGCTATAACGGAGGATTGTCTCTCTGTCGCTGTCATAGGAGACAACGGCTCATTTCATAAAAGCTTCAACTCATCACAGCATTCTGCACCACTTCGCCTAGCGTGGGGTGGCCGTGGATGATCTGTGCGAACTGGGTGAGTGTGACGTCGCGGTTCATCAGGGCACAAACCTCCTGCACTAGGTCGGCAGCGTGGGCTCCGAAGAGGTGACAGCCTACCATGCGGTCGTCCGCGGCATTCACCAGCAACTTGCAGTATCCGTCCGGCTCGTTCATGGCCAAAGCCTTGCCGTTGGCACGGAAGAAGGACTTTTTCACCGTGATGTTCAGGCCTTGGGCTTTGCACTGTTCCTCGCTGAGGCCCACCATGGCGGCTTCGGGCGAGGTGAACACGGCGGCGGGGATGAGGTCGAACCGGATGTCGTCCGTCAGCCCTTGGATGTGGTTGAGCGCACGCAGTCCCTGGAAGGTGGCGGCGTGGGCCAGCATGCAACGGGCATTCACGTCACCGATGGCGTAGATGTGGGGCACGTTGGTCTGCATCTGGTCGTTCACCGCGATGCCACGGGGCGTGAACTCTATGCCGGCGGCTGCCAGGTTGAGTGCGCCCACATTGGCGGCACGGCCCACGGCCATCAGCACAGTGTCGGCCTCGCAACGCAGTTGTTTCTCCTTATACTCATAGTTTACCGCCAGTCCGCCGTCGGTCTGTTCGATGGAGCAGACCTTGGCCTGGTTCACAATCTCTATGCCCCGCTTGCCGAGCGTCTGCTTCAGACGTTTGGCGATGTCGGTGTCGAAGTTGGGGAGAATCTCCTTCATGAACTCCACCACGGTGACTTGGCTGCCCATGCGGCTGAATACTGAGGCGAACTCCATGCCGATGACACCCGCACCGATGATGCAGAGGCGGCTGGGCACGTGGTCGATGTCGAGCAACTCCTTGGAGGTGACCACACCTGGTAGCGTGACACCCGGGATGGGCAACAGCTTGCTGACGGATCCGGTGGCGATGATGATGTGGTCCGCCGTGTAGGTCTGGCCGTCAGCGCTCACCGTGTGTGCGTCCACGAAGTCGGCCTTGGCAGGGACGTAGGTTATCAGCTTGTGCTTCAGCGACGTCTCTATGCCGGCGGCTAGTGTGCTGACCACCTGGTTCTTCCGCTCGATGACACGGGCGAAGTCCAGCGAGTAGGAGAGTCCCTCGATGCCGTACACGTCAGCCTCCTTCAGCGCTTCCACCACGTCGGCGTTCTTGCAGAACGCCTTTGTGGGGATGCAACCTTCGTTCAGACAGGTGCCGCCCACCTTGTTCGCCTCGAACAGGGTGACGGAGAGTCCTCGTTTGGCAGCGTGCACCGCCGTCTCGTATCCGCCGGGGCCGGCGCCTATGATGATGATGTCGGTATGCATAGGCGTCAGGCTTGAGCAATGAAATCACGATACGTCAGAACAGGATGCTTGGCGGCTGAGGTCTCGTCCAAGCGCCGGACGAGGGTCGTATGCGGTGCGGTCTTCACCGTCTCGGGGTCGGTGATGGCTTCCTTGGCCACCCGCTTCATCACGTCGATGAACTCGTCCAGTGTCTCGATAGACTCCGACTCGGTGGGCTCTATCATGATGGACTGGTGGAACAGCAACGGGAAGTAGATGGTGGGGGCGTGGTAGCCATAGTCGAGTAGCCGCTTGGCGATGTCGAGGGTGGTGACGCCGGTGGACTTGTCAGCCAGACCGTCGAACACAAACTCGTGCTTGCAGACGTCGGGGATGGGCAGGCAGTAGTCTTCCTTGAGCGACTCCTTGATGTAGTTGGCGTTGAGCGTAGCCAGCGGGCCGACGTACTTGATGTACTCCCGTCCGAGGGAGAGGATGTAGGCGTAGGCCTTCATCATCACACCGAAGTTGCCCAGGAAACCGGAGATGCTACCCAGTGCCTTGTCGCCACACTCCACATAGAATGTGCCATCGTCACGACGCTTCACGTGCGGGTTGGGCAGATAGTCCACCAATGCCTTGGCTACGCCTACCGGACCGGAACCCGGACCGCCACCGCCGTGAGGGGTGGAGAAGGTCTTGTGCAGATTGATGTGCATAATGTCGAATCCCATGTCGCCGGGACGGCATTTGCCCAGCAACGGGTTGAGGTTGGCTCCGTCGTAGTAGAGCAGACCGCCGCAGGCATGTACCAACTTGGCTATCTCCAGGATTTCCGTCTCAAAGAGTCCCAGTGTGTTGGGGTTGGTCATCATGATGCCGGCGATGGTGTCGTCAAGCAAGGGCTTCAGGTCCTCCACATCGATGCGTCCGTTGGGTTTGGACTTTACCTCCACGATGCTCAGTCCGCAGACGGCAGCGCTGGCAGGGTTGGTGCCGTGGGCACTGTTGGGCACGATGACGCGTGTGCGCTTCAGGTCGCCGCGCTGCAGGTGGTACTGGCGCATCACCATCAGTCCCGTCAGCTCGCCATGGGCTCCGGCGAAGGGGTTGAGGGTGAACTCAGCCAGTCCGGAAATCTCAGCCAGCGAGTGGGCGAGGTTGTAGTACACTTCAAGGGCACCTTGCACGGTCTCTGCCGGCTGCAGCGGGTGCAGCGAGGTGAAGGCGGGCAGAGCGGCCATCTCTTCGTTTATTTTGGGGTTGTACTTCATGGTGCAGCTGCCCAGGGGATAGAAACCTGTGTCCACACCGAAGTTCTTGTTCGACACGTTGGTATAGTGGCGCACCACGTCGAACTCGCTCACCTCAGGGAGCAGCGGCTCGGTCTGTCGCTTCAGTCCACTGGGCAGCGCGTCGATGTTGTACTGTGCCAACTTGTTCTCAGGAAGGGCATAGCCCCGACGACCCTCTTTCGAGAGTTCGAATATCAGTTTATCGTAATATTTCATAGTCTATACCTCCTCTATTAGTTCTACCAAACGGTCTATCTCTTCCTTGCTGCGTTTCTCGGTGACGGCGAACAGCAGCACGCCCTCCTCCAACTCAATGCCGGCGAAGAATCCGTTGTCGAGGCATCGCTTCTGCATCGCCTTCACGTCGAGCGTGGTGCGCAGGGCGAACTCCTTGAGGAACGGCTTGTCGTACACCCGGCTGAACTTGCCCGTCTGCAACAGGCGGTCGCAGAGGTAGTGTGCCCCACTGTAGGAGAGGCTGTTGACCTCACGCAGTCCGGCCTTGCCCATCAATGCCAGGTAGATGGTGGCATAGAGTGCCATCAGTGACTGGTTGGAGCAGATGTTGCTGTTGGCCTTCTCGCGGCGGATGTGTTGCTCGCGTGCCTGCAGGGTGAGCACGAAGGCCCGCTTGCCGTCCACGTCGGTGGTGGCGCCCACGATGCGGCCGGGCAACTTGCGCACCAGGTCCTTGGTGGACGAGAGGTAGCCCACGTACGGACCGCCGAAGTTGAGCGGCATGCCCAGTGTCTGTCCGTCGCCGCAAGCGATGTCGGCTCCCCATTCGCCTGGAGTCTTCAACACTGCCAGGGTAGATGGGTCGGCATTGATGACGAACAGCGCCTTGGCGGCGTGGATGGCGTCGGCGTATCCGGTGTAGTCCTCGATGATACCATATTTATTAGGGGAGGAGACGATGACGCCTGCCACATCGCCCGCGGCCAGCTTTGCCTCCATGTCGCTGCGGCTGGTCTCGCCGTCTTGACAGGCAATCGTGTCGAGCTGCACGCCGTGGAACTTGGCGTAGGTCTTCACTACCGCCAGGATGTTGGGGTTCACCGTCTCGGAGATGAGCACGCGGTTGCGCTTCTTGGCGGCGGCCACTGTCATGAACATAGCCTCGGCCGTGGCGGTGGGGCCGTCGTACATCGAGGCATTGGTGCACGCCAGTCCCGTCAACTCCGACATCATGCTCTGGAACTCGAAGATGTACTGCAGTGTACCCTGCGAGATCTCGGGCTGGTAAGGGGTGTAGGCTGTGTAGAACTCCGACCGCGACAACAACTGCGCGATGACGGCCGGTGCATAGTGGTCGTAAGCGCCCGCTCCGGCAAACACCGTCAGCGGCACGTTCTTGCGGCCCAACGAGTTGAAGAAGTTACGCACCTCCTCCTCCGACATCGAAGGAGGCAGGTCGTACTCCTTTTTCCAAATCACTTCCTGAGGAATGTCCGTGTAGAGGTCGTCCAGTGAGCTGACACCGATGCGCTCCAACATGACACGGATATCCTCTTGTGTATGCGGAAAATATTTGTAGTTCATAGTATGTTGCAAACTGATGTGTTGACGTTTATTCCTCACAGATGGCCTCGTATGCCTTGGCGTCGAGCAGTGTGTCGAGTTCCGACGGGTCGGAGAGTTTCACCTTCATAATCCAGTTGGCGAAAGCGTCCTTGTTGATGAGCTCGGGAGCGTCGTTGAGCGCCTCGTTCACTTCCACCACCACGCCTGACACGGGTGAGTAGAGGTCGCTGGCGGCCTTCACGCTCTCCACGGCACCAAACTCTTCGCCTTTCTCCACTTCGTCGTCCACGTCGGGCATGTCCACGTAGACAATGTCGCCCAACGCGTGCTGTGCATAGTCTGTGATGCCGACGTATGCAAACTCATCTTCTGCCTTAACCCACTCGTGCGATTCCGCGTAGCGCAATCCTTCCAATATTGTACTCATAATCAAATGTTTTTATAGTTGTTATTTTTTATAGTTCTTCTGATAGAAACGTTTCTTGCAAACGATGCCCTTGAAGGTCTTCTTACGGATGCGGATGTCCACCTCCGTGCCCAGCGGGGCATACTGGCTGTCGATGAGGGCCATGCAGACACTCTTGCCGGTGGAGATGGAGTTGTAGCCGGTGGTGACGTAGCCTATCTTCACTCCGTTCACCTCCACGTCGTATCCGTTGCGGGGGATGGCTTTGTCCTGTAGCTCGATGCCGACAACCTTCTGTGTGACGCCTTGCTCCTTCTGGCGGGCGATGACCTCGCGACCGATGAACTGGGGCTTGTTGAGCTTCACAAACATACTGAGTCCGGCCTCCACGGGAGTGATCTCCTCGCTCAGCTCATGACCGTAGAGCGGCAGGGCCACCTCGAAGCGCAGCGTGTCGCGGCAACCGAGTCCGCAAGGCGCCACTTCCTTGGAGTCGACGAGCACATCCCACACGGTGCGGATGACCTCCGGTGCGGCGTACACCTCGAATCCGTCCTCGCCGGTGTATCCGGTGCGGCTCACCAACACGGGCTGTCCGTTGTAGGTCGTCTCCTTGAAGGTGTAGAATCCCAGGTCGGCCACCTTGATGCCTAAGTGCTTCTCTATCATCGCCTCAGCCTCGGGACCTTGCACGGCCACTTCACCGAACTGGTCGGAGAGGTTCTCCAGCTGCACGTCGAAGCCCTTGCTGTTCTCCACAATCCAGGCATAGTCCTTGTCGATGTTGGATGCGTTGATGACGAGGAAATAGTCTGTCGAGGACTTCTTGTAGACCAACAGGTCGTCTACCACACCACCGGTGGGGTAGAGCATCATGCCGTAGAGAATCTGTTCCGGCTCGATGGCCTCCACGTCGTTGGTGAAGATGTAGTTCACATATTTCTCGGCTTCGTTGCCTTTGATGGAAACCTCGCCCATGTGGGACACGTCGAAGATGCCGGCCGCATGGCGCACCGCATTGTGTTCGTCCTTGATGGACGTGTATTCAATCGGCATGTCGAAGCCAGCGAAAGGACTCATCTTGGCTCCCAGAGCGAGATGCTTGTCGTGTAAGCAGGTTTTTGCAAATTCTTCCATAATTAGATATAGGTATAGTTTTTATTGATAGTTTGTTCGCTGAACATGAGTCGCGTAAATTCCTCACGGGTCAGGTTGAGGATGATCTCCTCCATGCACACATCCGCCAAAGCCCGACGCACATCGTCCTCGCGGTAGGGCACTTGGCGCAGGCGGGCTATGAGCCCGTGGTCCAGGTCGCCCACCAGGAAGTAGTCGCCCACGAGGTTGAGGTCCTTGATGATGCCGTTCTTCAGTTCGATGCGCAGCTCCAGCTCACCTGCC
Source organism: Anaerovoracaceae bacterium (assembly GCA_963625535.1). Lineage (GTDB taxonomy): Bacteria > Bacteroidota > Bacteroidia > Bacteroidales > Bacteroidaceae > Phocaeicola_A. Next base: position 7,472 of record CAVFUK010000112.1, read on the forward strand.
GATGCCGTACGTCCCTTTTTAATAATGGTATAGTGCGGATTGTTGCCGTAGATGAACTTCTCCGTCAGGTATTCCTTCTCGATCTCCTCTATCTGACCGAGGTCGTCGGACGTGAGGCGAATCTCGCCGTCGCACATCTGTCGGCGTACGAAGTCCTTGTAATCGTCGATGGAGATGGTGAGGTACTCCGACAGGTTGGTCACATGCTGTCGCACGGAGGCCACGCCCTTGCTCACCAGCTTCTCGTTGCTCGGGGTGATGGCACGCACCAGTTGCTCCATGTCCGTGTCGAAGAGCATAGTGCCGTGCACGATGCTGCGCCCCGGCAGATGGTAGAAGGCGTTGCCGGAGACTTTCTTCCCGTGTACCAGGATGTCGTTGCGCCCGGTGGCTTCCGCCTCCACACCTAGCTTGCGCAGCACGAAGGCCACCATGCGCAGATATTTGTCGAAGGTGAACCGCACGTTGATGTCGTTGGTAATGTAGGAGAACATGATGTTGCTGCGGTCGGCATACACACACCCGCCGCCGCTCTTGCGTCGGTAGGTCTCTATGCCGTGCTGTCGGCAATAGTCGAGGTTGACCTCGTTCTCAATCAGTTGGTTGCGCCCGAAGATGACGGTGGGGTTCACTTGCCACATGAAGAAACACTCCGGCTCAGTGATGTGCCGGGCCACAAACTCCTCCGTCGCCAGATAGAAGGTGAGGCGGCGGGTGGCTTCATCGGGTAGCGAAATGTACTTCATCGTCAGAATTCAGGTTTGCGTTCAATTGCGCCTCAAATATAGGTAATCTTTTTGATACGAACCTAACATTTTGACAATAATTTATCGCCGCAAATGATGTTATCTAGATAGTCTCGTTGCATAATGATGAATTGCAGCCTCTTTGCGTAACCAAAATGATACCTTTCTTTTGCGTGAAGTACGAAAAGATAAGTAAAAGAGACGAATGGAAAACAAAAACTATTCCGGCTCTATTTCGCCAGCTGTAGGCAGCGGTTTCCATCCATCACCAAAGGTGTCGTAGGCATCGGTCACCACCACGAAAGCGTCGGGGTCCACCTCGCGAATCTTCAGCTTCACGCTGGGGACTTCCTTGTGGCTGACAACCAGGAAGAGCATCTCCTTCTCGGCTCCCGTGTAGAGGCCGGTGCTCTTGATGCAGGTGGCGGTGCGGTCCAGGTCCTTCAGAATGAAGGAGCGCAACTCCTCCATCTTCTTGTCGCTGATGACGAATAACAGTTTGTCGTCCTTGTTGCCGTTCACCACGTAGGCGATGACGCGGGAGATGACGAAGATGGAGATGAGCGAGTAGAACGAGAGCAACCACGACTTGTTGTCCACCTCGGCCTCGCTGCCCACACCGAAGCCGATGACAACGAGTCCGAAGCAGACTACTGTGGCATCCACCATCAGGATGGCGTTGGAGAACTTGATGTGGCAATACTTCTGCAGCATCATGCCTATCACGTCGCTACCGCCTGAGGTGGCTTGGTTGCGCACCACGATGCCACTGCCGATGCCTATCAGCGTGGCACCGATGATGCAGGTGAGCATCAGGTGTTCGCTCATGTCCATGCAGCCACCCAGCAGCTGGGTAGGGTCGAGTCGCTCGAGCGCCTCCTGTGTGGGGTAGACCAGTTTGGACATCACGTTCATAATCAGCGGGGTGATCATGGACACCACAATGGTGCGCACGCCCAACTTGGCGCCGAGCAACACCATGGAGAGTATCAACAGCGGGATGTCGAACATGTAGCCGAACGTACCCACTTGAATGGAGGGAAACAGGTTGTGGAGCACGATGCTGGCGCCATAGACACCACCGGGCACAATATTGTAGGGATTGATAAAAAACACGAAGCCTGCCGCTAGGATGGTACTGCCCAGTAGGATGGACGTCCACGAGAGCCACCACGATAGCTTCTTGGCTGATTGATAGCCTCTTGGCTTTGATTGATTCTGATTCTCCATAGTTCGGTTTGAATATTTATGCAGCAAATATACGAATGTTCTGGGGAATACAAGCCTAGTTCAAGATAAATTTTATGGAAACCTATGAAACCCCTGCTGACTTCAGCTGTCATGGGAGGTTGGTGCGCCGTCGATGACCTAAGTTCTTAGGGTGTGCTAGTGGTTCGTCGTCGGTCTGTTGGCGGTAAAACAAAGGAGGGCATGTCTTCCGGACACACCCTCCTTGTAGGTCATTTGTTTGAAAAGAAACTTGAAACTTATGCTTCAGCGGGAGCAGCCTCTTCTGCAGCAGGAGCGGCAGCTTCTGTAGCGGCGGCAGCTGCTTCAGCTTCTGCTTTGGCAGCAGCCTCTGCCTCTGCCTTAGCGGCAGCTTCAGCGGCTTTCTTTTCAGCTACTTTCTTGGCGATTTCTTCGTTCACTTTCTTCTCAGCTTCCAGACGCGCTTTCTCGTCGGCTTTCTTCTTCTCCTCGTTCTTAGCCTTCAGAGCTGCCAAGCCATTCTGCTTGTCGGCCTTCCATGCGTCGAACTTAGCCTTAGCCTGATCTTCGCTGAATGCGCCTTTGGCTACGCCGCCCAACAGGTGTTTCATCATGTAGACACCTTCTCTTGAGAGGATGTTACGAACAGTGTCGGTAGGTTGTGCACCGCATTTTACCCAATACAATGCGCGCTCGAAATTCAAATCTACTGTGGCAGGGTCGGTATTAGGGTTATAAGTACCGATTTTCTCAGTAAATCTACCATCACGTGGTGCTCTTACGTCTGCAATAACGATTGAATAGAAGGCGTAACTTTTACGTCCGTGTCTTTGCAATCTGATTCTTGTTGCCATTTTCTTTAATGTTATATTTGTTTATGATTTGAATAATGCTAATAACCCGTATTAGCGGCTGCAAAAGTACATCATTCTCATCAGTATACCAAATGTTTGCGTCTGTTTTTCTCATTATTTCCTCTCCTCGTGGGCCCATTGCAGCGGGAAGGCCTCCTGCAGCACCTTGTTTTTCAGCAGCGTGGGGAAGTTCGGATGCTCATTCAAGAACTTTCCCACCTCAGTGTTCGCCTCTTCGCAAGCGTGTCCGCCCAGCAGGGCGTAGGCCCAGTTAGAGGGGAAGAAGATGTCGCCCGTGCGTTGCACCTCGGGCATCAGCTCCAGTCCGGCACGTATGTACTTGGTGGCGTAGCGGTCGCGCAAGGGGTGGTTCAGATAGTAGAGCAGACTCTCGGCATAGGGCTCTATGCGCCGGTTCTCTACCTGCTTCAGATTCTCGAAGAGGGAGTCGAGCTGCAGGGTGTCGGCCGTGCAGGCACGGCTGATGAAGTCGAACTGTTGCAGTCGGTCGGGGTTCTCGATGCGGCTACGCTGTGTAGCGAGTATCTCTTTCTCCTTGTCGGGCAGGCGGAGTGCCAACTCGTAGGCGGTGTTGGTGTAGTCGTTCTCACCCCAGTAGTCATTGTCAGCCCGTTGCCATGTGCGGTAATAGGTATCGATAATCGACGGAGTGGTCATGATTGAACGGAGCCGGCGTTGCACCTGCAGGCGGGCGGAGGGATCGGGCAGTGTCTGCGACAGTTGGTAGAGCTGCCGCTCGAGCGACTCCCGATAGGGGGCCTGTGCATCGGCGCAGATACCGCCCAGGTAGCTTATGAGCGAGGCGACAATCAGCGGATTGCGTTCCTCGGCAATGCCTTGCAGGAAGGAGTCAGCCAATGGCTTCGCGTCGTTGAAGCGGTGGTGGAGATAGTTCTCGTAGAGCGTCATGAGCACCGACTGGCGGGTGAGGTCGTCACACTGTTGGTGCCAATGTCCCAGCAGATAGTTGAGGCTGGCCTCGTCGGGCACAAAGTATCCGTAGCCCCGTCCGTCGGTGTTGGGGATGATGACGTCGGGCATATATAATAAGGTATAGCTTTGTTCCTTCTCCAGCAGGTTCACCTTCACGGTGTCGGTCTGTTGACCGTGTAGTGTGATGACGGAGAACTCCTGCGGCCATATCAGTCCCCGTCCGAACGGGTCGTCCTGGCGGACCGTGAAGCCGGTGTCGGTGGGGGTGAAGTGGATGGTGGGCATGCCTTTCTCCTTGACCCACACCTGGCTGAAGGTCTTGAGGTCGAAGAGGGTCTGACTGTCGAGGATATCCACCAGGTCGTCCCATGTGGCGTTGTCGTAGGCGAACTTCTGCAGGTAGAGGCGGATGCCTGTGCGGAAAGCTTCCGGTCCGAGTATGTCCGCCATCTTCAGCATCACCACCGGGGCTTTGTTGTAGATGATCTGTCCGTAGATGAGGCCGGCATCCTTCAGATTGTCCAGCGGCTGTTGGATGGCGGTGGATCCTTGCGTGCGGTCCTCGCTGAGCGCCGCCTTGTAGAAGGTGCGCAGAGTGTTGAGCCGGTGGTTCACGTCGGGGAACATCGGCTCGGTGATGAGGGCGGCAAAGTAGTTGGCGAACACCTCTTTGGTCCACACGTCGTCGAACCACGCCATCGTCACCAGGTCGCCAAACCACATGTGGGCGGTCTCGTGGGCGATGAGGCTAGCGCGGTTGAGTTCCTCGTCGGGCGTGGCATGCTCGTTGAGGAACATGCGTCGGTCGTTGTAGAGCGTGGCTCCCGTGTGCTCCATGCCTCCGTACTGGAAGCCCGGTAGGATGATGAAGTCGTACTTGGCGAACGGGTAGGGGATGTCGGTATACTCCTCGAGCCAGCTGAGCGATGTGAACACTTGGTTGAAGATGGTGTCCATCTGCTTCAGCTTCACCGGGTCAGTCTCCCGGTAGTAGGCCGAGATGGTGCGGCCGTCTAGGGTGCGGGTCTCTTGCTGGAACCTGCCGACGACAAACGAGAAGAGGTAGGTGCTCAGCGGTTCGGTGGGCATGAAGACAATCTCCTTCCGTCCCTCCTTGGTCGTGGTCTGGCTGTGGACGGTGGTGTTGGAGACGGCTACCCACTCCTCGGGCACATCCAACCGTAGCGTGTACTCCGCTTTCAGGTTGGGTTGGTCGAAGCAGGGGAACAGCGTGCGTGCGCGGTCGGGCACCAGCAGGGTGTAGAGGTAATCGCTGTTGCGGTTGAGCGACTGGTCGCCGGCAATGAATCCGATGGTCACCTCGTTGACACCCTCACGGGTATAGCTCTCGGGGATGTAGAGGTGCTCGTCCTTATAGTCGATTTCGTTCTCCTTCATGCTCACGCCATTCACGCAGAGCGAGAAGAGCTGTTGGCGCTCTCCCTTGAAGTCGACAACGATGGGTTGACGCTCCTTCTCCGTCACTTCGATGGTGACCGATCCCGTCACCACCTCGTGTTGACTCTCGGGGATGTGGAAACTGAGGTGGTAGTGCAGATTGCTTAGGTTTGCCTTGCGCCAGTCCGCCAGGCTCTTCTCCACACCGGGGTTGAGGGCACCATCCGGTAGGGACGTGCCGCTGTGGCAGGCGGTGAGGAAGAGCAAGTAAGCCGCACAACAGAGTGCGCGGCTTACGATGTGATGAGTTATCTGTAGAGTTCTCTTAACCATTTCTCCAATTCTTCAGTCCATTGTCGTTTGTAGAGGAATGTCTCCTTGTAGCCGAATCCGTGTCTGCCACTGGGGTAGATGTGCATCGTTGCCTGCACATTGTTCTTGATCAGCGCCTCGTAGTAGCGCAGACTGTTTGCGGGAGGCACGGAGGTGTCGTCACTCGCCAGCACGATGAATGCGGGCGGCGTGTCGGCCGTTACCTGCTGGTCGTTGGAGTAGAACTTGATGTCCTCTTCCGATGGGTTCTCGCCCAGTAGGTTGAGGAACGAACCCTTGTGGCTGATGGCCGGGTCGTAGCAGATGACCGGATAGAGCAGAATCTGGAAGGCCGGGCGTGTCTCCGCGGTAAAGTGTGTGGCTGCCGTCGAGGCTAGGTGACCGCCGGCGGAAGCTCCCATGATACCTATTTTATTAACGTCCACATTCCACTCCGAGGCGCTGGCCTTCACAATGCGGATGGCTTCCTGTGCGTCGCTCAAGGGTACCTCCTTGTGTCCGTTCGGCATGCGGTACTTCAGCACAATGTAGGTGATGCCCTGCGCATTGAACCAATCAGCCATGCTGAATCCCTCGTTTTGCATGGAGAGGTGCACATAGCCTCCGCCCGGGCAGGCGATGACCGCCATGCCGTTGGGCTTGTCGGCAGGGAACACGTAGAGTATGGGGTCCGTCACATTGGTCGGCCGGTCGGGACTCTTCAGACGCTCGCCCTCGGTGATGCCGTTATTGTTGGGCGCGCCGTTGGGCCACACTTTTATCTCAATAGGTTTCTGTGCCTGTGCGGCGAGTCCCGCCACCATCAGCGCACTTAGTAATAAGTTTCTCAATTTCATGATATCTCTTAGTATTTATAGGTCCGTAATTATTTGTCCAACTTCATGCTGGCTTTTATCATGTAGACAATCAGGATGATGTACATGACCAGAGAGAGC
>CAVFUK010000113.1:0-9634 GCA_963625535.1 Anaerovoracaceae bacterium
TCGTGGAGACGGACAAGTTCGTCTACATCTTCGAGTTCAAGCTCAACGGCACCGCCGACGAGGCCCTGCGCCAGATAGAGGACCGAGGCTACGCCAAGCCTTACGCCACCGACAAACGTACACTATATAAGATAGGCTGCAGCTTCTCGTCGGAGACAGGAACTATCGAAGATTGGAAAGTCGCGGAGTGAAACAGTCGAGAGAGCGGACCTATTACCAACTGCACATCGACAAGACAGGGTTCGTGTGGAAACGAATCTCCCCCTCGTGTCAGCAAATTCACCCCCGCACGCAAACTTTTCGGCGAATTTATTTGGAGGATAACCCAATAATCGCTTTCTTTGTGGCACTATGACAAATGAAAGTCACATATTCGCAATCGCTTCACGCTTCGTGAACATCAAGAAGCGCGACGAATTCCTTTCCTAACCCACAGGTGAGGTGAGGCCGCCCGTCCGGGCAAACGGCCCACCGCTCCCCTACACATCTATTTTTCGACGAATCCACTTCACGGTGACAACTGTCTTCCGCCCGCCTACGCAAGCATCCGTGTGGCGGAGTGAATCGTTGCACCGAACGGATTGTCAACCGAGTGAATTTCCTTTTATCACTAAACCTTATAAAACTATCTAACATGGAATTACCATTTGCTGAATCTTACAAAATCAAGATGGTGGAGAACATCCACAAGAGTACACGCCAAGAGCGCGAGGCATGGATACGCGAGGCACACTACAACCTCTTCAACCTGCGCAGCGACCAAGTGTTCATCGACCTGCTGACCGACTCGGGCACAGGCGCCATGAGCGACCGCCAGTGGGCCGCCATGATGACCGGCGACGAGAGCTACGCCGGCGCACGCTCCTACTACGAGATGAAGCGGGCCATCAAAGAGGTGATGGGCTTCGACTATTTCCTGCCCACACACCAAGGCCGCGCGGCGGAGAACGTGCTCTACTCATCGCTGCTGAAGGCGGGCGACATCGTGCCGGGCAACTCACACTTCGACACCACGAAGGGACACATCGAGTTCCGCAAGGCCGTGGCCGTGGACTGCACCATAGCCGAGGCGGGCGACACCCAACTGGAGCTGCCCTTCAAGGGAAACATGGACCTGCAGAAGCTGGAGGACGTGATGAAGCAATATCCCGCCGAGCGGATTCCCATGGTGGTGCTCACCATCACCAACAACACCGCCGGCGGACAGCCCGTGTCGATGGAGAACATCCGCGGCATCAGCGCTCTGTGCAAGAAGTACGGCGTGCGTCTGCAGATTGACTCCGCCCGCTTCGCCGAGAACGCCTACTTCATCAAGACCCGCGAGCCGGGCTACGCCGACAAGAGCATCAAGGAGATTGTGCGTGAGATGTTCTCCTACGCCGACATCGCCACCATGTCCAGCAAGAAGGACGCCATCGTCAACATGGGCGGATTCATCGGCTTCAAGGACGAGGAGCTGTGGCGCAAGTGCCAGATGTTCTGCGTGATGAACGAGGGCTTCGTCACCTACGGCGGAATGTCGGGCCGCGACATGAGCGCCCTGGCGCAAGGTTTGGACGAAGGCACGGAGTTCGAATACCTGGAGACCCGCATCAAGCAGGTGGCTTATCTGGCCTCGAAGCTCGACGAGTACGGCATTCCCTACCAACGCCCTGCCGGCGGACACGCCATCTTTGTGGACGCCAAGAAGGTGCTCACCCACGTGCCGAAGGAGGAGTTCCAGGCACAGACCTTGGGCATCGAGCTCTACCTGGAGGCAGGCATCCGTGGTGTGGAGATAGGCGCCATCCTTGCCGACCGCGACCCCGTGACCCGCGAGAACCGCTACCCGACCCTGGAGCTGCTGCGCTTGGCCATCCCGCGCCGCACCTACACGAACGACCACATGGACGTGATCGCCGCCGCTCTGAAGAACGTGTTCGACCGTCGTGAGCAGATAACCCACGGCTACAAGATCACGAAAGAGCTGCCCATCATGCGTCACTTCACCATCGAGTTGGCTCCCGCGACAGAGTAAAAGACAGGTAGAGACCGCCCGCCCGTTGCAAGGGGCTGCAGAAAAGGGTTCCTTGCAACGGCTGCAGGGAATCGACTCCAGTGATTGTTCCTGCAAGGGAGCAGCAGAAAACAGTTCCTTGCCACGACTGCAGGGAAGTAACCTCAGTGATGTTCCTGCAAGGGGGCTTCAGAAAAGGGTTCCTTGCAACACCTCTGTTCCTAGGACCTACCCCCTTATGAGGACAGTCGTCCTGGGCGATAAAGAGATATTTATAGCTGTAATAATTATTCAGGTTCCGCAAGTGATGGCAACCGCTGGAACGAGTGGTTTTGGCCCGTCGGCAGGAGACCCTAGGGTCTCGGACCATTGAGCCTAGGCTCATTTTCGCCCACCCACCCAATCACGGTCGCGATTACGGGAACTATGATGAATGTAATAAAAAGGGGCTTTCGGCTCAAACGTGGAGTCGGCAAGGCTTTCGACAGAAGCCTCCGCCTCCCGTTTGGGCCGATTCGTTATAGGGTGTCGGCTCTGGCGAGAGAATGCTGCCCCTCCTCCGAAAACCATTTTCTTTCACTCCTCCGAGTATCATATTCCTTCCACCCTCCTCCAAAGGGTTTTCCTCCCTCTTCGAGAGACATCTTCCTTACACCTCTATCGAAGGTTTTCTTCCTCTTCGAAAAACATCTTCCCCAGAGGGTTTCCATCCTTCCGCGGGTTTCAGCGGACAAGATGGCGAAGCGGGCGGTGAAAGGAGTCAGTTGGTCAAATAGTCGCGTTTTCTTTTTGTATTCTCAGAATTTATCCGTTGCTTTGTGGGTGAATAAGAGCCGGACGTAGGTGGACGAACGTCCCCGCCGGCATGAGACGAGCGACGTTTAACTCTAAAACATAGATAGCATGAAAAAGTATTTAGCAGAAATGTTCGGTACGATGGTACTGGTATTGATGGGATGTGGCAGTGCCGTGTTCAACGGCGGTTGTGGAACGATGCCCCAGGTGCTGACGGTGGCTTTCGCCTTCGGTCTGGCAGTGGTGGCTATGGCCTACACGATAGGTGGCATCTCCGGTTGCCACATCAACCCGGCCATCACCTTGGGTTGCCTCCTGTCGGGCAGAATCAGTGGTAAGGATGCCAGCATGTACATGATTTTCCAGTTGATAGGAGCCTTCATCGGTTCGGCTCTCATCTACCTTGTGGTGTCTAACGTGGACGCTGCTTCGGCAGGCTACATCGCTGCCAGTGGCGACTTTGCCACCACCACAGGTGCCAACGCCTGTCAGGCTGGCGTGAGTGAGATGGGTGGTCTGTTGGCAGAGATTATCTTCACCGCCGTGTTCGTGTTGGTGGTGTTGGGCACCACGGACAGCAAGAAGGGAGCTGGCAACTTCGCCGGCTTGGCCATCGGCCTCTCCCTGGTGTTGGTTCACATCGTGTGCATCCCTCTCACGGGAACATCGGTCAACCCTGCTCGTTCCTTTGCTCCCGCCGTGTTCGCCGGTGGCGAGGCTTTGGCCCAGTTGTGGATTTTCATCGTAGGCCCCTTCATCGGTGCCGCCGTGGCCGCGCTCATCTGGAAACTCATCGGCTCGGAGGAGAAGAAGTAAATTTCTCTCGTTATCCATTACGGTCAAAAGGATTCAAAAGGCAAGAGGGACTTCCCCGCGGAAAGGTGGGGAGGTTCCTCTTGATTATTTTTTGGGGATATCTGTGAGACGCACGTTCAGAGACTATCGTTCGCATGGTTTCACACAATCGATTGTATGAGCCAAAACAACCGATTGTATGAGCCAAAACAACCGATTGTATAAGCCAAAACAACCGATTGTATAAGCCAAAACAATTAGATTGTTTTGCCCAAAACTTAGTATCGTATTTTACCGCATCAAGGAAGGAGGTCATCGGGGACAAGGGAGGAACGGGCAAGAAGGACAGAAGAAGTTCCGGGAAACGAAAAGCGACACCTGACGTATGGACATAAAAAAAGGGTCAACGCCTTGACCCAACCTTTTGTTAACCTTAAATCTAATACTATGAAAAACACGTTGCAAAGGTACGCATCTTCGGCAACACTGCAAATTATCCAAACAAAAAAGCATGTTATATAACACCTTTTAAAGTTTCCGTCCTCGCGACCCCACTTTTATTAAGGTTCGTTTTCGTTCGGAAAGGGAAATTTAATGGAATTTCCGCCCAGATTATCCTCAGAAGACAATCTCGCCTATAGGACGGAGGGTAGCGGGACGGAAGCCTCGCCCCCCTACGACCCACCGTCGGACACGATGGAACGTCCGGGACAACGACGGAGCGCAAGAGCCATCAAACCTCCACCAGCAGACCGTCGTAGGCGAAGTGGACGTGGGGCGGCAGCTGGAGCTCCGCCTCGGCGTGGAGGCCGATGTGGTGACTCATGTGGATGAAGTAAGTCTCCTTGGCGCCGACACGGGCGGCGAACTGGAGAGCCTCAGAGAGCGACATGTGAGTCCAATGTTCCTTGAAGCGAAGGGCGTTGACGAAGAGGCAATCGAGATGCTGCAGGTAAGGAAGCTCCTCGTCGGGCATGGTCTTCATGTCGGTGATGTAGCCCACGTCGCCTATGCGGAAGCCCAGGATGGGCATGGGACCGTGCATCACACGCAAGGGGGTGACGGCAGTGCGACCTATGTGGAAGGTCTCGTGGGGACGGATGTCGGTGAGGGTGACCTTGGGCGCGCCGGGATAGCGCTCGGCGGCAAAGCAGTAGGGCATCTGTATGCGCAGGCGGTCGGCGGTGTGGGCCTCGGCGTAGAGGGGCACGTCGCCGAAACGGCTGAAGGGGCGCAGGTCGTCGATGCCGCCCACGTGGTCGTAGTGCTCGTGGGTGATGAGCACGCCGTCGATGCGGGCGAACTCCAGGGGCATAATCTGCTGGCGGAAGTCGGGGCCGCAGTCGACTAGGATGCGCTCGGTGCCGGTGTCGAACAGCGACGAGCAACGCAGCCGATGGTCGCGGCTGTCGACCGACGTGCAGACGGCGCAACGGCACCCTATCTCAGGAACCCCCGTGGAGGTTCCACTTCCCAAAACATGTATTTTCATCTGTTATCTTTCTATATTGTCATTGACTTCCCATCACTCCCCTATCACGTTGACTTCGGGGCGAATCTCTATGCCGAACGTGTCGCGGACGCTGCGCACCACGGCTTCCGCCAGCTGCATCACCTCGCGGCCTGTGGCTCCTCCAAGGTTCACCAGCACCAAGGCTTGCGCGGCGTGCACACCGGCACGACCCATGGACTTGCCCTTCCAACCGCAGCGGTCTATCATCCACCCGGCGGGAATCTTCACGTGCGTGGGGTCCACCTCGTAGTGAGGGAGGTCGGGGAATCGCACCTTCAGCCGCTCGTAGACGGAGCGCTCCACCACGGGGTTCATGAAGAAGCTGCCGGCGCTGCCCAGCTCGCTGGGGTCGGGAAGCTTCGCCCGACGTACACGAATGACGGCCTGGCGCACCATGTCGACAGTGACCTGACTCTCGTCGGCGGGTAGAGCGGAACGCAGGTTGCCATAGTCGAGCCGCAGCCGAGGGCGCTTATCGAGCCGATAGGTGACGTGGGTGACGATGTACAGTCCACGCCAGGCGCCCTTGAAATGGCTCTGCCGATAGCCGTAGCCACACTCCCCGGCGGAGAACGTATGGGCAAGACCTTGGCGGTCCACCACCTCCACACGGTCGATGAGGTCTTTCACCTCCACACCGTAGGCGCCGATGTTCTGCACAGCGCTGGCACCCACCTCGCCGGGGATGAGCGAGAGGTTCTCCGCCCCACCCCATCCGTGGGCCACGCAGCGGGCCACAAAGTCGTCCCACACCACGCCGGACCCCACACGGAGCCACACGTGGGCATCGTCCTCGCGCACCACGGCCTCGTCGACGATGCGGGAGTGGAGCACGGTGCCGTCGAAACGGGAGAGGAAGAGCAGATTGCTGCCGGCGCCGATGTGGAGCACCGGAGCGTCCAGGGCGAGCGTGGCAAGCACCTGCCGGAGCTCGTCCACCGACTCATACTCTATCCACTCACGGGCCACGACGTCCATGCCGAACGTGTTGTGGCCCAACAACGAGAAGTTAGTCTGTCTGCTTATCATGACGGTGTTCCTCCTAGGAAAAGCAGGTTCAGTTGCTCAGGTCGTCGAACTGCACCAGACGCCAGCTGTCGCCTACCTTATTAAAATAGAGTGTATTGTTGAATCCGTTGCCTATGCCGCGCAGGTCAATAATGGCACGGCGCGCGTCGGCGCGGTAGCTTTGTCCATAGTCGATGTTGGTCATGCGGGTGGTGGGCAACAAAGGGCGGAAGGCGAACCACTGGTCGCGGTCAATGATGCTCTCCAGCACCTCGAACTCGTCGTCGGGGTCGGGCGAGACGAACTTCAGCGACGTGGCGACGTGGTCGCTCTGGAACACCGAGTCGTTGGCAAACTGGTAGAAGAACCGCAGGAAGTCGGCGTAGGGTTTCTCCTGGGTAGACTCCTGCACGATGTCGGTGAGCTTCCACAAGCCTTGCTCGCGGAAGAAGTTATACTTGCGGATCTCGTTGTCCGCCAGATAGATCCACTCCACGGAGACGGAGTCGAGGGAGATGTCCTTCTCGAGGTCCATATCCTCCTCGCGCTGATAGAATAAGGTATAGTAAGCCTCGTTGGTGAAGAGGGAGTCGTGCTCCCAATCTTTCTTCTCGATGAACTGCAGCTTGCCGTCGATGAGGCAAGGCAGTGGGAAGACGGTGCGCCTCTTCTGCAAGCGCTCGTTGCCGGCGTAGTTGTAGATGAAATCGTCGAACAACTCATCGGCGTTCTGGGGAATGGCTGCAACCTCGGCAAGGGAGTCGGCCACGGCCAAGGAATCGGCCTCCATGAGTAGGGTGGAGTCCACGTCGGAGGTGATGCCGGACGGCGCCTTGTCCCTGCCCGAACGGCAGGCACAGCAACACAGTCCCATAAGGACGAACATGAATAAAGTTCTCATAACTCTCAAAATTGGCGCAAAAATACCTCTTTTATTTGAAATGAGATACATTATTCAGTTTAAATAACTACCTTTGCTCCGCTTTATTCCGCACATGCGGCACAGGCAACGCCGGGAAGGCCCGCGAGGGCCACCGCCGCAGACCGTCGGAAGAGGGCGAGTGAACAACGTAAAACAATAAATATCAATATAATAAATATGATTGAGAAAATTCAACAGCTGCTGGCAGAGGTGGACACACTCACTGCCAATAACGCAGAGGAACTGGAAGCGCTCCGCATCAAGTACCTGAGCAAGAAGGGAGCCATCAGCGAACTGATGACAGAATTTCGCAGCGTGCCGGCCGAGAGCAAGAAGGAAATCGGTCAGAAGCTGAACGTGCTGAAAACGAGAGTCCAGGACAAGATAGCCGAGCTGAAAGAGGCTTTCGAGAGCAAGGACAATCAGAACGAGGGGCTCGACCTCACCCGCACGGCCTACCCCGTGAAGCTGGGCACACGCCACCCGCTCTCCATCGTGAAGAATGAGATCATCGACATATTCGCCCGCCTGGGATTCAGCATCGCCGAAGGTCCCGAGGTGGAGGACGACCTGCACGTCTTCACCAAGCTGAACTTCGCCGCCGACCATCCGGCACGCGACATGCAGGACACCTTCTTCATTGAGTCCAACGACGAGGACGTGACGAAGAACGTCATCCTGCGCACCCACACCAGTAGCGTGCAGGTACGTGTGATGGAGAACACGCAACCGCCCATCCGCATCATCTGCCCGGGACGCGTGTACCGCAACGAGGCCATCAGCTACCGCGCGCACTGCTTCTTCCATCAGGTGGAGGGACTCTACATCGACAAGGGTGTCTCCTTCACCGACCTGAAGCAGGTGCTGCTGCTCTTCGCCAAGGAGATGTTCGGCAACGACACGAAGATCCGCCTGCGTCCGTCGTACTTCCCCTTCACAGAGCCGTCCGCCGAGATGGACATCAGCTGCAACATCTGTGGCGGCAAAGGATGCCCCTTCTGCAAAGGCACCGGTTGGGTGGAGATTCTGGGCTGCGGCATGGTGGACCCCAACGTGCTCGAAGCCAGCGGCATCGACAGCAAGGTCTATAGCGGCTACGCCCTGGGAATGGGCATCGAGCGCATCACCAACCTGAAGTACCAGGTGAAGGACCTGCGCCTCTTCTCGGAGAACGACACCCGCTTCCTGAAAGAGTTTGAGGCCGCCAACTAAGCGGAGCACTCACCTATACTCATAGTAAGGAACATCCGAATGAAATACCATTCCGGATATTCGGAAGCTGATAGAAAAGAGGCCCGAGTATCCGGAATCTTCTTTTTCGGGAAGAAGGAGAACGAACGGTCCCGGAAGCCAGATAGGAAGTGAGGCACATCATTCAAGCTCCGCGAGTTCCCCTGTTTCGTAGGCACAATCGGGTGCCCCTAAGGTGCGGGAAAAATGGCCCTATGCTCTCGGAAAGAGGAGTATATAGAGCTCGAAAACCAGAGGATGTAGGTGATGAGCAGAAGCCTCATTATTGCCGACGACATAATATTGTCGGCGCTTGAGAACATTATTATATGGAGCGCGATATTAAGTATCTTGTAAAGCATGATGCGATGCGAAGTACGACGCGACCTAAAAAATCTTGAGACGATGAAGAAACAAGAACTTTACGACCGGGTGGTGGAACACTTCCGCACGGCAATGCCCGTGGCGGAGCCGGAGCTCACCTATAGCAACCCCTACGAGCTGCTGGTGGCGGTCATCCTTTCCGCCCAATGCACCGACAAGCGGGTGAACATGGTGACACCACGCCTGTTCCACGACTATCCCTCCCCGGAAGCCATGGCGGCGGCACAGCCGGAGGTGATTCACGACTACATCAGCAGCGTGAGCTACCCCAACAACAAGGCAAAGCACCTGGTGGGGATGGCGCGGATGCTCGTCAGCGAGTTTGGCGGCGAGGTGCCCGCCGACCTCGACCAACTGACACGTCTGCCCGGCGTGGGGCGGAAGACGGCGAACGTCATACAGGCAGTCATCTTCCACAAAGCGGCCATGCCCGTGGACACACACGTGTTTCGCGTGAGCCACCGCCTGGGCCTCGTGTCAGACCGCTGCACCACCCCGCTGAGTGTGGAGAAGGAACTCACACGCCACATTCCCCACGAACATGTCGCCCTGGCCCACCACTGGTTGCTGCTGCACGGACGCTACACCTGCACCGCCCGCGCGCCCCACTGCGCCGACTGCGGCTTGCAAATGCTATGCAAACATTACAAAAAGACGATGGGCGTGGCAAGCGCGGCAACGAAATGACGAGAATTTTCCATAAAACACCATTTATAAACACATTCCACTTGCAAGGTAATACAAATATTTTCCTAACTTTGCGCATAGAAAAACGATAGGTATTTTTTAAACATTAAAACATAACAATTATGCAAACAATTGACAACTTCAATTTTGCCGGTAAAAAGGCATTTGTACGTGTTGATTTCAATGTGCCCGTGGACGAGAACTTCAACATCACCGATGACACTCGCATCCGCGCCGCACTGCCCACTCTGAAGAAAATCTTGGCCGACGGCGGTAGCCTCATCATCGCTTCGCACATGGGTCG
>CAVFUK010000113.1:9983-20991 GCA_963625535.1 Anaerovoracaceae bacterium
CTCATCGCCAACTACTTCGACGCCGACCACAAGATGTTCGGTTACCTCATGGAGAAAGAGGTGAAAGCTGTCGACAAAGTGATGAACGACATCAAACGTCCGTTCACAGCCATCATGGGAGGTTCCAAGGTTTCCACAAAAATAGAGATCATCGAGAACCTGCTCACCAAGGTGGACAACCTCATCCTGGCAGGCGGAATGACCTATACATTCATGAAAGCCCTGGGCGGCAAAGTCGGCAACTCCATCTGCGAGGACGACAAACTCGACCTGGCGCTCGACATCATCAAGAAGGCTAAAGAGAAAGGCGTGAACCTGGTGCTCGCTACCGATACAAAGGCTGCCGACGCTTTCTCAAACGACGCCAACACACAGATTGTTCCCTCGAAGAACATTCCCGACGGATGGGAAGGCCTGGACATCGGTCCCGACTCTGAGAAGGCTTTCGCCAAAGTGATCGAAGGTTCGAAGACCATCCTGTGGAACGGACCTACAGGTGTGTTCGAGTTCGACAACTTCACATCCGGCTCTCGTGCCGTAGGTGAGGCCATCGTGAAAGCCACCAAAGAGGGTGCGTTCTCACTCGTGGGCGGCGGCGACTCAGTAGCTTGCGTCAACAAGTTCGGCTTGGCAAGCGGCGTGTCATACGTGTCAACAGGCGGTGGCGCTCTGCTCGAGGCTATCGAAGGAAAAGTGTTGCCGGGCATCGCAGCTATCAAGGGATAAAATTTTAAATTAAATAGTTTGAGAGACTGCCTCTACTGTTCGGGTTCTGGCAGTCTCTTTTTTCAACACACCCTTCCGCCCCAGCGGGACTGTTTCCCTGCCGACGGAGGGTTTACATTATTATCAACAACAATAAACAGAATCAACTTTGAAAAATCATCGCTCATCAACAACAACACACACATCTGAAAGAATCAGCATGAGACGCTTACCGTTTATAATCATGGCCATCGTCGGCCTGACGCTGACAGTGGCTTGCCGGACCACAGACAAAGAGTCCGACACTGTGCCCGACAACGCATTGAAGATAGGCTATCTGCCCTCGGCGGACGCGCTGCCCTACATGGTGGCCGAGCAGATGGGCGTGTACGACTCACTGGAGCTGGACGTACGCTTCGTGCCCATGAGCGGCCCCGTGGAGCGCGACACCACCTTCATCCATCACGGCACGGACGGCCTGCTGCTGTCGCTGGCCGAGAGCTGTCGCCTGCAGCAAGACAGCGTGGACATAGTGCCCGCCGCGGCAACCGTGAACAACGCCTACCTGATGGTACCCTACGACTCCAACTTCGTCAGTCTGAAATACCTCTATGGGAAAACCGTCGGCCTGCACCTCTACAGCAGCGACCACCAGTTCGTGGACCACGTGTTGGAACGCGGACAAATGACCGCCGAGGACGTGAACCTGATAAACATAGGCGACGCGCGGACGCGACTGCAGATGCTGCTGAACGGACAGCTGGACGCCGCCGTGCTGCCCGACCCGCAAGCCACCTACGCACGGGCGGACTCGTGCATCCTGTTGGCGGTGTCAGCCGTCTACGGCACCGAGCACGACGTGTTGGCATTCTCCGACTCCACCCTGCTGCAGCGTGAGGACGAAATCCGGCGACTCATCATAGGCTACAACCGGGCGGTGGACTACATGAACCAACAGCCCGCGAGCCAATGGCTGCGCACCGCCTCCACCCGCATGGGACTCCCCGCCGACAGCCTCAACAGGAAGCGAGCCCCCTTCGCCCACATGACCTCCATCACGCCCCAGATGAAGGCAGACACGCAAGAGTGGGTCAACAGTAAAGAACTGCTGCCCCGCAAACAAGGCAACTTCCGCACGGCGGACATCGAACTCGAGAACTAAGACCCTGTATTCGAAGATAAGCCCCGAACGAAGGAAAACCCTATCGAAGGGAAAACCAGACCGAAGGAGACCTCTGTTCGAAGACAAATCCCCCCAACCGAAGGAAAACCTCCGCTCGAGGAACGAAGATAGAAAGCTGTTCTTCTGAAGCGAGAAACCTCCATCGGGGAAGCGGGAACGGGAAAATGCTAATAAAAAACCAAATAAATAAACAAACTAAAGAAAATACTATGAACGACGAATTGCAAAAGAGATACGAAGACATCATCGGTTGTCTCGACAGAAATGAGTTGCTGACTGCCCTGGAAAAGATGGTCGAGCTGGCGGACGAAGCCGACGACCCCAACGCGCAGGCCGACCTGGACGAAATACACACCACCTACAAGTACATGCTCAGCTACTACGGACAAGGTGTGGACGACCCACAACGGACAAAGATATTCAACGAGCTGATAGACAAAGCCGCCAAGTTGAGCGCCAAGCTGCTGCGCGCAGCCGACTCGCGCAACCACTGGCAGCAGTACTATTGGCAATGCGCACGCCAACGCAAAGCGAGAAGTCTGGGCGACTATCAGCGCGCGCTGGAGGCGTACATCGAGAACCTCGCCCTAGCGGAGCTGACGAGCGCCAACGCCCTGCAGACCGACACCGAGCGCGACAAACTGCGGGCGGACCACGAGCGGACGGTGCAAGAGATGTTCACCGACGTGTGGACGTCGGACCTGTGGCAACCCAACGACCTGGCGGAGGCACGCTCGCTGATGCAGTCCACCTTAGTCCCGACGAGCGACATTGCCATGCTGGTGAGCGCCGTCACGCTGGGCCTGCTGAAGACCTTCGACGCACAGAAGTTCCGTTTCTTGATGGACGTTTACTACAACAACGACGACCCCTTGGTGAGCCAACGCGCTCTGCTGGGCTTCGTCATGGTCTACTTCCACAGCAAACGGGAGGTGCAACTGGCGCCCGAGCTGCAAAGCCAGCTCAAGCAGCTCAAGGACGATTACCTCTTCAACGACGAAGTGGGCGACGTGTTCCAGGAACTGATGCGCACACTGGAGATAGACAATATAAAGGACATGTTGGAAAAGAAAGTCTACCCGAACTTATTCAACAACATGTGTGACATGTTCAACAGCACGGGAGGCGTAAACTTCGAAGACTTACTCATGGCAGGCGGCAACAAGAAGCAGGCACCGAGCGACGACGCGACAGACCAGCGCGAAGTCATGCGCAGCTTTGGGAAAATGGCGAGCGAGGGCGTGGACGTGAACTTCTGCAACTTCTCGCACCTGAAGAAGTACGACTTCTTCCGCGAGATGAGCAACTGGTTTCTCCCCTACGACCCTTCGCACTCGATGGTGGCAAGCGCCGTCAAAGGGGACAAGAATGGCCTGATGTCCTTCGCGAAAGCCATCGGGCAGAACCCCACGTATTGCGACTCGGACAAGTACTCGTTCATCGCGGTCATAGCCACCATGCCCGAAGACTTCAGACAAGCGATTGTGCAACAAAACGACGCCTTCAAAGGTCCGTCCGTGGAAGACGACCCCGATGCACGCCACTTCGCCCTACGCCGCAGCGTGCTTGATTACTACCGCTTCTTCAAGCTCTTCCCCAAGCGCGACGAGTTCGCCGACCCATTCTTGCCCTACTACGGCAGTTACAGCGCCTTCACAATGGATGAGCTCATCAGCGACTGGATACCTATGATGGAAGTGGGCGATTATCTTCTCAAGAAGGAGCATATCGAGGAAGCCCTGTTATTCTACGACAATGCTTTGAAGCACAACGCCACGGATATAGAGTGCCTCGAGAAGTTGGGAACTTGCTTCGAACAGTTGGAGGCATACGACGAGGCGGCCGAGTATTTCAGCAAGGCAGAGCTTCTGGACTCCACCGGCAACGACCTCATCATTCGCAACCTGGCGTACTGCTACTTGAACAAGCCCGACTATCCGAAGGCTATTGAGTATTACAACCAGCTGCTGCAAAAGTACCCCGACAACATCACCTACCTCGGGGAAATAGCCGAATGCTACGAAAACAGCGGACAGTTGCAGAAGTCGCTGGAGGTGCACTACAAGACACTTTACCTCGACGAGAACAACATGTACGCGCTCAGCTGCGCCGCATGGATCAACTTCGAGTGCAAACAACCGGAGAAAGCGGAGATGTACTACAATCGGCTCTTTGAGCACTATGAGGATATATTGACCTACATCGACTTCACCAGAGCAGGGTTTGTGGCTTGGGCGCGAAGGAAATACGAGAAAGCCGTATCGCTCTTCATCAAAGCCTGCAAACTATGCGCATACTTAGACAAGGACGATGAGGAGAACTACAACGACAACGGAACGGCACCAATCTTCGACCTCATACAGACATTCGCCGCGGAGCTGAACGACAACGGCGTCAGCGACGAGGAGCTCCCCCTGATGTGCGACACCATCCTGCTTCAGCTCAAGGAAGAGGAGGAGGGCTGAAGCAGCACCCCTCCCCTCATCCGGGGGATGTTTGGAAGACAATAATAAGGCTCGGAAGCAGATGATAAAGCCGGAAACCGATAATAAAGCCGAAAGCAGATGACAAAACCCGAAGCAGACAATAAAGCCGGAAATCGATAATAAAGCCGGAAGCAGATGACAAAACCCGAAGCCGACAATAAAGCCGGAAACCGATAATAAAGCCGGAAGCAGATAATAAAGTCGGGAGCCGATGAACAAGACTTCCATAAACAAAACGGAGATGCCGGACTTTACAATCCGACATCTCCAACCCCAAAATTTACCATCCCGGTGGCATTTAAGCCACGGTATCTTTAGCCTAAGTATGACTTCAATAATTTGCTTTGAGGACTGCTACGGAGTTTACGTATAGCCTTCTCCTTAATCTGACGGACACGTTCGCGCGTGAGGCCGAACTTGTCACCAATCTCCTCCAGGCTCATCTCGCGGTGGTCTATGCCGAAGAAGGTCTGGATAATCTCTTTCTCGCGCGGAGTGAGCGTGCTGAGCGTACGGTCTATCTCCTCGGAGAGGGACTCGCTCACCAACGTGTGGTCCGCCATAGGGGAATCGTCGTTCACAAGCACATCGAGCAAGCAGTTGTCCTCGCCCTCAACGAACGACGCGTCCACTGACACGTGACGACCGGAGACACGCAGGGCGTCGGAAATCTTCTCTTCCTCCAAGCCCAGCTCGTCGGCAATCTCGCCGGCAGAAGCACGACGCTCATTCTCCTGCTCAAACTTGGCCAACGCCTTGTTGATACGGTTGATGGAGCCCACCTGGTTCAGCGGCAGACGCACGATGCGCGACTGCTCCGCCAAGGCTTGCAGGATGGACTGACGAATCCACCACACAGCGTAGCTGATGAACTTGAAACCACGGGTCTCGTCGAACTTCTGAGCCGCTTTCACCAAACCGATGTTTCCTTCATCGATAAGGTCGGCCAGGCTCAAACCCTGATTCTGGTACTGCTTGGCAACGGACACCACGAAACGAAGGTTCGCGCGCACCAACTTGTCAAGCGCCACGGTGTCGCCCTTGCGGATTCGCTGCGCAAGGTCCACCTCCTCATCAACTGAAATCAGCTCCTCACGGCCTATCTCGCGGAGGTAAGCCTCCAGTGAAGCGGTTTCACGGTTGGTTATACTCTTGTTTATCTTAAGCTGTCTCATTATCTATTGATTCAAAATAGTTTGCAAAAGTACAATTTATTTTTCTATTAAAAGTTGCACATCTCAACAATATTTGTTAAAAGGCCGCAACTTCATTTTTAACCCCTTCCATTACAAAAAGTGTACCAAACGAGGTCTGTCACACCCGCCGGACGGTTTGTCAGTCGCCCCTCGTGGAACTCCGACGCCGACTTTCCGACAGTCCAGCGGGGCCCTCCCCTATTCCTAAAAGGAAGGAGAGAAGTCGAGGAAGGACTCATCTATCTTCCCCAGCACCCCTCCAAAACCCTCAGACTTTCGTTCGCCGGGTTGGCAGAAGGACGAAGGCCGCCTATCCTTTATCTTCAAGAGGTGAAGACCTACCCTTTACGAGGCGAGTATCAGGATGATGGCCTGCCCGGCAAGGATACGGAGGAACATCGAGAGCGGATAGACCGTGGAGTAACCCACGGCAGGCGCGTCGTTGCCCGAGGTCTGGTTGGAGTAAGCCAATGCGGGTGGGTCGGTGTTGCTACCGGCGATAAGTCCCATCAGCGTGAAGTAGTTGAGCTTGTAGCGCAGACGGGCAATCACACCCATGATGAGCAGCGGGATGACGGTGATAAGGAAACCGCAGCCCACGTAGAGCAGGCCGTCGCCCTCAACCACGGTTTGCACGAAGTTGCCGCCCGCCTTGATGCCCACGCTGGCGAGGAACAGCACAAGGCCTATCTCACGCAGCATCAGGTTGGCGCTCATGGTGGTGTAGGTCACCAGCTTCACCTTGTAGCCGAAGCGGCCGATGAGGATGGCCACGATGAGCGGACCGCCGGCGAGGCCGAGTTTTATAGGTGTCGGCATTCCCGGTATCATGATGGGCAGGCTGCCGAAGAATATTCCGATGAAGATTCCCACGAAGATGGTGACGATGTTCGGATGGTCGAGTCGTTTCAGCGAGTTACCCATCTTGGCCGCCAAGCGGTCCACGGCGTCCTGCGGACCTACCACCATCACGCGGTCGCCTATCTGCAGGGTAAGGTTGCGACTGGCGAAGAGGTCCATACCGGAGCGGTTCACACGCGTCACGTTCACGCCGTACATGCTGCTGAAGTGCATCTGACCGAGGGTCTTGCCGTTGATGTCGGGCTGTGTGACGAGGATGCGGCGCGACACGAGGGGCGTGTCCTGCTTCTCCCAGTCGACCTCAATCTTGGGTCCGATGAAGGCGATGATGGCCTCGGCGTCGTCCTCGGCGCAGACCACGAAGAGTTGGTCGCCTACGTGGAACACCGAGTCGCTCTTAGGGATGCTCACGTGCCCCTCGTGGAGCAGGCGGGAGCATACGAAGTCGCGTCCCAGGAAGCCGCTCACCTGCCCCAGGGTCTTACCCTCGAGGGCGGAGTTGTGGAGCTCCAGGTGCATCATGTATGGTTTCAGGTGCGGATTGGCTTCCTCCAGTTTCTGCAGGTCGTCCTCTTCCTTCTTCAAGTTCACACGGCAGATGTAGCGCACGGCGATGATGGAGCCGATGATGCCGATGACACCGAGGGGATAGGCGCAGGCGTAACCCATGGCGATCTCTGGGCCATGGTAGTGGATCTGCGTCAGCGCCTCGTTGGCGGCACCAAGGCCCGGGGTGTTGGTGACGGCACCGTAGAGGATGCCGACCATCATAGGCAGCTCTACGCGTCCGCCCAGGATGTAGTAGAGGGCCAACGCCACGGCGATGTTGAGCAGGATGATGCCCACGGCAATCAGGTTCATCGTGATTCCGCCCTGCTTGAAGGACGAGAAAAACGACGGTCCCACCTGCAGTCCGATGCAGAAGACGAAGAGTATCAGGCCAAAGTCCTGGATGAAATTCATGATGGGCACGTTGCCCGTGAATCCGAAGTGACCGGCGAGGATGCCGGCGAACAGAACAAACGTAACACCCAACGACACACCGCCAAACTTGATTTTACCAAGCAACACACCTACAGCTATCACGAAGGAGTAGAGCAGCACAATGTGGGCGATGGAGTCCGGGTTGAATAGCAGATTTTGCAGCCAATCCATAGAAACAATCTTTTATCTTTACACTTTTTTAAAATCGGGCGCAAAGTTACTGAATTTCACTCACACGCCACCATAATTATAAAAGATATTTTTCATAAAAAATTAAGCCTCCACACTGGATTTTTATCGTCCCTACGCCTGGCGGAATGCGTCCTCCACTTTCAATTTGACACCACAATCTCGGGCAGCGCGCCTCCGGCCATCGGTTTCCGTCGGTCCACCGTCCCCGCGAAACCCAAACGGCGGTCATCCGGTGTCAGATTGAAAGCACCCTCCGTGTGGTAAATTCTGAGGCGAGAACAAAAAAAATGTAGAAACGGGTTGCGATTCTCAAGTAATTACTAACTTTGCCACAACATACATATGAAGAGCACGCGGGCAAACGGCTCTCCCGGCACCGTCGTCGGCCCTACCACGGGGCGCACTGCGGCGGGTGGTCGTGAGTCTGCCTCTTCGCATAGCAAAAGACTTTTATTAATCTAATTGTACAATAAACTATGGCAGATAGTAAAGAAAAACTCTTTTCAGACTTCGGACACGTGACCACCCAGGAATGGATGGACAAAATCACGGTGGACCTGAAAGGAGCCGACTATGAAAAGAAACTCGTCTGGAAGACCAACGAGGGATTCAAAGTGAAGCCTTTCTACCGTCAAGAGGACCTGGAAGGACTGAAAACAACCGACTCACTGCCGGGAACCTACCCCTACGTGAGAGGCATCAAGAAGAATGACAACACGTGGTTCATCCGCCAGGACATCGCCGTGGCCGACGCCAAGGAGGCCAACGCCAAAGCCCTGGACATCCTCAACAAGGGCGTCGACTCGCTCGGCTTCGCCATCAAGGGCAAGGACGTGAGCACACCCTTCGTGGAGACGCTGCTGGAGGGCATCCTGCCCGAGTGCGTGGAGCTGAACTTCAGCACCTGCCCGCGCCACAGCGTGGAGCTGGCACACATCCTGGTGGACTATTTCCGCCGCAAAGGCTACGACCTCGGCAAGCTGGTGGGCTCCATCCAGTACGACCCCATGGAGAAGATGATGAGCCGCGGCAAGGACCTGAGCGACTTCGCCGCCACCGCCAAGGAACTGGTGGAGGCCGTGCGCGACCTGCCGCAGTACCGCTGCATCGCCGTCACCGCCCTCTCGCTCAACAACGCCGGTTCGTACATCTCCCAGGAGCTGGGCTACGCCTTGGCTTGGGGTAACGAGTACATGAACCAGCTGACCGAAGCCGGCATCTCCGCCGACGAGGCCGCCAGCCGCATCAAGTTCAACTTCGGCATCAGTTCCAACTACTTCATGGAGATCGCCAAGTTCCGCGCCGCACGCATGCTGTGGGCCAACATCGTGAAGGAGTACGCTCCCGCCAGCGACGAGGCCTGCAAGATGATAGCCCACGCTGAGACCTCATCGTTCAACCTCACCCTGTTCGACGCCCACGTGAACCTGCTGCGCACGCAGACCGAGACCATGAGCGCCGCCCTGGCAGGTGTGCACTCCATCACCGTCACCCCGTTCGACAAGGCCTACGAGACTCCGGACGACTTCGCCGAGCGCATCGCCCGCAACCAACAGCTGCTGCTGAAGGAAGAGGCACACTTCAACCAAGTGGTGGATCCCGCAGCCGGTTCCTATTATATAGAGAACCTCACCGCATCCATCGCCGCGCAGGCTTGGAGCATCTTCCTCAAGACAGAGGAGGAAGGCGGATTCCTGGAGGCCGTGAAGGCAGGCCGCGTGCAGGCGGACATCAACGAGAGCGGCAAGGCAC
Organism: Anaerovoracaceae bacterium; assembly: GCA_963625535.1. Lineage (GTDB taxonomy): Bacteria > Bacteroidota > Bacteroidia > Bacteroidales > Bacteroidaceae > Phocaeicola_A. Next base: position 19,343 of record CAVFUK010000113.1, read on the forward strand.
GCCACGCCGCCGTGTCCAAACGCAAAGAGATACTGCTGGGAACCAACCAATATCCTAACTTCAACGAGCTGGCAGGCGAGAAACGTCCCGCCGACAAGCCCTGCTGCTGCGGCGGACACGCCGAGGGCGAGGCTTGCGAGAAACCCATCGCCACGCTCAACTTCGACCGCGAGGCAAGCGAGTTCGAGGCACTGCGCCTGCAGACCGAGGCGTCCGGCAAACGGCCGAAAGCCTTCATGCTCACCATCGGCAACCTGGCCATGCGTCAGGCTCGCGCACAGTTCTCGTGCAACTTCCTGGCCTGCGCAGGCTACCAGGTGATTGACAACCTCGGATTCAAGACCGTGGAAGAGGGTGTGGACGCCGCCGTCAAGGCCGGAGCCGACATCGTGGTCATCTGCTCGAGCGACGAGGAGTACGCCGAGTACGCCGTGCCCGCCTTCAAGGCCCTCGCCGGACGCGCCATGTTCATCGTGGCCGGAGCACCCGCTTGCATGGAAGAGCTGCAGGCAGCCGGCATCGAGAACTTCATCCACGTCCGCGTGAACGTGCTCGACACACTGAGACAATACAACGCCAAGTTAGGAATCAAGTAAGAGAATTGACACACACTATGAGAAAAGATTTTAAACACATCGATATCTATGCCGGCATCCCTGCCACCAACGGTATGGAATGGCAGAAAGCCAACGGCATTACACCCAACTGGAAGACACCGGAACACATCGAAGTGAAGCCGGTGTACACGAAAGAGGACCTCGAGGGCATGGAACACCTCGACTTCGTGGCAGGCATCCCGCCCTACCTGCGCGGACCGTACTCCATGATGTACACCTTCCGCCCCTGGACCATCCGTCAGTACGCCGGATTCTCCACCGCCGAGGAGTCCAACGCATTCTACCGCCGCAACCTCGCCTCTGGTCAGAAAGGTCTGTCAGTGGCCTTCGACCTGCCGACACACCGCGGCTACGACCCCGACCACGAACGCGTCGTTGGCGACGTGGGCAAGGCCGGCGTGTCCATCTGCTCGCTGGAGAACATGAAGGTGCTCTTCGACGGCATTCCCTTGAACAAGATGTCCGTCTCCATGACCATGAACGGAGCCGTGCTGCCCATCCTGGCCTTCTACATCAACGCCGGACTGGAGCAGGGAGCCAAGCTTGAGGAGATGGCCGGAACCATACAGAACGACATCCTGAAGGAGTTTATGGTGCGCAACACCTATATCTATCCGCCCGCATTCTCCATGAAGATCATCTCCGACATCTTCGAGTACACCTCGCAGAAGATGCCTAAGTTCAACTCCATCTCCATCTCGGGCTACCACATGCAGGAAGCCGGAGCCACGGCAGACATCGAGCTGGCCTACACGCTGGCCGACGGACTGGAGTACCTGCGCGCCGGAGTGGCCGCCGGCATCGACATCGACGCCTTCGCACCGCGCCTCTCGTTCTTCTGGGCCATCGGCATGAACCACTTCATGGAGATTGCCAAGATGCGCGCCGCCCGCATGCTGTGGGCCAAGATTGTGAAACAGTTCAACCCGAAGAACCCCAAGTCGCTGGCCCTGCGCACACACAGCCAGACGTCCGGATGGTCGCTCACCGAGCAAGACCCCTTCAACAACGTGGGCCGCACCTGCATCGAGG
>CAVFUK010000114.1:0-11798 GCA_963625535.1 Anaerovoracaceae bacterium
GACTCAGCGTTGGTGGACCTTCTGCGAACCTTGCCAGCAACCTTTGCCCACTCGTGCCGAAGGGGAGTGGTGGGCTGCGATGGAAGAGGTCTTCCACGTGGACTAAGTTTCACTCGACAGATGGACTGAGTTCCACTGAACAGATGGACCGCATCACTCGATAGATGTACTGAGTTTCGCTCATCATGTGAACTGAGTCTCACTCCTATAAATAACAAAAGGGGCCGCAACTGCTTGCGGCCTCTTTTGTTATTTAATCTCAATCTCTTCTTTCATGTCTATCTCCTCTCCCTTTGAGTCGTGGAACTCATATTGCAGGAAGGCGAGCTTTTGACTTGGAAGAATCTTAATACCGAATCCGTACTTCATCTGCCATTGTCGTTTTAGGGAGATTATCCCTTTATTGACGTAGGCGGCGACATACGGATGGATGTGAAGGGTGAACTTTTTGATTCCCAACTTATTGACTAAGTAGTCAATCTTACTCTCCAAGGTATCTGTAAAGAGGATAGATGGCTTGATGGTTCCTTTACCAAAACAGGTGGGGCAGGTCTCCTCGGTGTGCACATCAATGGAGGGACGCACGCGCTGACGTGTGATCTGCATCAGTCCGAACTTGCTCAAGGGGAGGATGTTGTGCTTGGCTCTGTCCTTCTGCATGTTGTGACACATGCGCTCGTAGAGCTTCTGACGGTTCTCCGCCAAGGTCATGTCGATAAAGTCCACCACGATGATGCCACCCATATCCCGCAACCGCAGTTGGCGCGCCAGTTCATCGGCGGCGCCGAGGTTCACGTCCAATGCCGTGGCCTCTTGGTTGTTGTTTGTCTTCGAACGGTTGCCGCTGTTCACGTCCACCACATGTAGGGCTTCGGTGTGTTCAATGATCAGGTAGGCTCCGTTCTTGTAGGAGATGGTTTTACCGAACGATTGCTTTATCTGTTTGGTAACGGAAAAATTGTCGAAGATAGGAAGTTTGCCCGTGTAGAGCTTCACGATGTCTGTCCGTTCCGGGGCGATGAGGCTCACGTAGTCCTTAACCTCATTAAACACCGCTTCGTCGTTGACGTGGATACTTTCGAACGATGGGCTGAACAGGTCGCGCAGCAAGGCCACCGTGCGGCTGGTCTCTTCGTAGGTCAGCGCGGGCAACTTCGTGGCTTTCTGCACCTTCTGTATGCAGTCCTCCCAATGTTTGAGCAAAACTTTCAGTTCGGCATTCAGCTCGGCAACTCTTTTCCCTTCGGCTACTGTGCGCACTATCACTCCAAAGTTCTTCGGAAGGATGCTTTGTAGCAATTGCTTCAGTCGGGCGCGCTCTTCGCTCGATTTAATTTTTTGAGATACAGAAACCTTGTCGTTGAAGGGGATGAGCACCAGGTAGCGTCCTGCGAAGGAGAGCTCGCTGGTCAATCGTGGTCCCTTGGTCGATATAGGTTCCTTGACGATTTGCACCAACACCTCTTGTCCCACTTGCATCACTTCGGAAATGCTTCCGTTCTTGTTGATGTCGGGCAGGGCGGTGGCTTTTGTGATGGGGAAAAGTTTCTTGCGGTCGCTGATGACTTGTTTCAGATACTTTTGGTAAGAGCTGAATTGAGGTCCTAAATCAAGATAGTGAAGGAAAGCATCACGTTCGAATCCTACATCCACAAAGCATGCATTCAGTCCCGGCATCAGTTTCTTCACCTTGGCCAAATACAGATTACCCACCACAAAGGAGGCGCTGCGGCCCTCTTTTTGGAATTCCACCAGGTTCTTGTCCTCAAGCAACGCGATGGAAATGTCTTTGGGTTGTACGTCAACTACTAATTCGCTTGTCATTCTCTACGATTAAATGTTAGCCTCTTTAAACAAAGAACAAACCCGCAAAGGCGTGCTTTACAAGTTTGTTCTCTATCTCAGTCAAAAAACAGACTATAAAAGACTATTTGCTTTTGTGTCTATTCTTTCTTAGTCTTTTCTTTCTTTTGTGAGTAGACATTTTGTGTCTTTTCTTTTTCTTTCCGCTTGGCATAGCTAAAATCTTTATTAAGTTAATACTATATGTTATTGTTTACTTATCCTGGATATTGAAAGTCTTAGCAGGCTTGAATGCAGGAATCTTGTGTTCTGGAATAACGATTGAAGTGTTTTTTGATATGTTTCGAGCCGTCTTCTGTGCTCTCTTCTTCACGATGAAACTACCGAATCCGCGCAGATAAACGTTTTCTTCATTTGCCAAAGAATCTTTTATGATGCCCATGAAGGCCTCAACGGTAGCCATCGCAGTTGCTTTGTCTACACCGGTTCTTTTGGAAATTTCGTTGATAACATCAGCTTTAGTCATTGTTTGATAGTAATTATTTGTTTTAGTATATTCTTTAAAATTTTGGTCTGCAAATATATAGCTTTTCCGGAACACGTGGAAATATATTAGGAACATTTTTGAAAAAAAGAAGCCGTGAGCTATTATTTGTGTACATTTGCTCCCAAATTAAGACCGATGAACAGTGCTTTTAGTGAGACACTTATCGCATGGTACCTACGCAACAAGCGTAATCTGCCTTGGCGCGACACCCGGGATCCTTACCGCATCTGGGTGTCGGAAATCATCCTGCAACAGACCCGTGTGGCGCAGGGGTACGACTATTTTCTGCGCTTCATGGAGCGTTTCCCTACGGTGGACCACCTGGCGCTGGCCGACGAGGACGAGGTGCTGAAACTGTGGCAGGGGCTTGGCTACTATTCGCGGGCGCGCAACTTGCACGAGGCGGCCAAGGCTATTCACGCCATGGGTCACTTCCCTAGTATATATAAAGAGGTAAGGGCGCTGAAGGGGGTGGGCGACTACACCGCCGCCGCCATCTGCTCGTTTGCCTACGGTCAGCCCTATGCCGTGGTGGATGGCAACGTCTACCGGGTGTTGGCCCGGTGGCAGGGTATCGATGTGCCAGTGGACTCCACCGATGGGAAGAAACTCTTCGCACAACTGGCGCAGGAACTGCTCGATGTCAACCGCCCGGCTCTCTACAACCAGGCCATCATGGACTTTGGTGCGCTGCAGTGTGTGCCATCGTCGCCCGACTGTATGGATTGCCCGCTGGCGGAGAGCTGCATGGCACGTGCCAGGGGATGGGTGGCCGAACTTCCCGTGAAGCAACACAAAACCAAGGTTCGTTGGCGCTATTTCAACTACCTCTTCGTTCATTCCTCCGCCTATACCTATATTATAAAGCGCATGGATGCCAACGACATTTGGCAGGGACTCTATCAGCTGCCACTGGTGGAGTGCGACCGGGACATGGACGAGGCCGACTTCCGCGCCTCCGATTCTCTGCGTCACCTGTGGGGCGACGGTGCCGTGCCGCCGACCTTGCGCTGTGTGAGGCGTGGCGTGAAGCATGTGCTCTCTCATCAAGTGCTGCTCACCAACTTCTACGAGGTCGAGGTGCCGGATACGGCTGACGTACTTACCAGTTGCCTGCGCATCCCTTTGGATGAGTTGGAGCAGTATGCCGTTCCGCGCCTGGTTCATCAGTTCCTAATGGAGAAAGGGCTCGTGGATTCCTAGGCGATTAGGCGCAATTCTTTAATCTTTTTGCATTTATTGCACGGAATGTTTGCTTCCTATGTTTAATACTCTTATCTTTGAGCCGTTAAACATTTAATGAATAAAAACATGTCAGTAAATAAAGTAATATTGATAGGTAATGTGGGAAGAGATCCCGAAGTAAGACACCTTGACACCGGAGTGACCGTGGCCACCTTCACTTTGGCTACTACCGAGCGTGGATATACGTTGCCCAATGGAACTCAAGTGCCCGAACGGACCGATTGGCACAACATTGTCTTGTGGAGAGGTCTGGCAACCACGGCGGAGAAGTATGTGCACAAAGGTGACAAACTCTACATCGAAGGCAAAATTCGTCCCCGCACCTATGACGACCAGAATGGCGTGCGTCGCTATACGGTAGAAATCGTAGCCGACGAGATGGAGATGTTGACTCCCCGTGCCGCAGGCGCTGCCGCTCAACCAGTACAGAGCGCTCAGCCGACACAAAGCGCTCAGCAATCTACATCAGTTGGCTCTCAAGCTCAGCCGGTGGCAGGTGGTGAGCCCAAGAATGAACTTCCTTTCTAAGAGAGATAACACATACGATTTGACCAACCGCGAGGCATCATGCTCCAGGCAATCCGTCGGCGACGGAACGCGGAAGGGTGCCTCCGGTGGTGGGTTGTGTGCCCCCGATTGTTTAACTAAATTACAGTAGTTTGGATACTGATTATTTCTTATGCCAGTTAAGTGGCTTATTTGACGGTGTAACGGTGACGCCCCCTTCCGTCGGGGCACTTGTGGCCATTATCTTGGCTGCTCTACTATTGATGGTTTCCGGATTTGTGTCGGCTTCGGAAATCGCGTTCTTCTCATTGACGCCGACCGACAAGAACGAGATAGCCCAGGAAAGCCATCCTTCGGACAAAAAGATATTGGAGTTGCTCGACGACTCCGAGCGGTTGTTGGCCACCATCTTGATAACCAACAACTTTGTGAACGTGACCATCATCATGCTCTGCAACTACTTCTTTGCATGCGTCATCGATTTCGGTTCGTCCAAGGTGCTCGAGTTTATCGTCATCACGGTAATCCTGACCTTCCTGTTGCTGCTCTTCGGCGAGATTATGCCAAAAATCTATTCGGCTCAGCATACCCTGAAGTTCAGCCGCTTCGCCGCACCGGGGCTCATGTTCCTTCGGAAGGTTTTCCGCCCCGTCTCCTCCATGTTGCTCCACTCGAAGGTGCTCGTCAACAAGATGGTGACCAAGGAGAACTACAACATCTCCGTGGACGACCTGTCGCAGGCCCTCGAGCTGACGGACAAGAACGACCTGACCGAGGAGCGCAGCATGCTGAAAGGCATCATCCGGTTTGGCGACGAGACGGCCAAGGAGGTAATGACCCCCCGTACTGACATGGTGGACTTGGACGTGAAAGCCTCCTACAAAGAGGTGCTCAACTGTGTGGTGGAGAACGCTTACTCGCGTATCCCCGTCTACTCCGGCTCGCGCGACAACATCAAGGGTGTGCTCTACGTGAAGGACTTGTTGCCCCACTTGAGCAAGGGCAACAACTTCCGTTGGCAGTCGCTCATCCGTCCGCCGTACTTTGTGCCCGAGACAAAGATGATTGACGACCTGCTGCGTGACTTTCAGGCCAATAAGGTGCACATCGCCATTGTGGTGGACGAGTTCGGAGGCACCTCGGGATTGGTCACCATGGAGGATATCATCGAGGAAATCGTGGGCGAGATCAACGACGAGTACGACGAGGAGGAACACCCCTATACCAAGCTCGACGACCATACCTACCTGTTCGAGGGTAAGACGCTGTTGACCGACTTCTACAAGGTGATGAAGAGCGACGGCGAGGAGTTCGAGCAAGTGGCAGGCGAGGCCGATACCCTAGCCGGACTCCTGCTGGAGATAAAGGGTGAGTTCCCGCAACTGCACGAAGTCATCACCTCTGGCATCTACACCTTCGAAGTGATGGAGCTGGACGAGCGGCGCATCGTGAAGATCAAGGTCTCCCTCAATCCGTCAGTCAAACCTGTCGAAGAAGAATAACCTGAGACTATGCCTCTCTACAAACAGGTGAAAGAGGATGCCCTGCAATGGGCGATATGGCGGATGGACGAGTCGCTCGACCAGCTTGCTGCCTTGGTGCTTTACGGTGACAGGCTCTTGGCCGAGTGTGCTCACTTCGCCAGTGAGCATCGGCGCAAGGAGCGGGTGGGAGCCCGTGTGTTGCTCCACCAACTGTTGCAGCGCGAAGAGCCAGTCGCCTATTTGCCATCGGGAAAACCCTACCTCGTGAGCGGAGCCTACCACATCAGCATCTCACATACGGCGGACTATGTGGCAGTGGCTCTGCATAGCCAACATGATGTGGGCATCGACATCGAACGCTACGGCACGAGGGCGTTGCGGCTGAAGGACCGCTTCGTGCGCGAGGACGAGAGCCTTGGCGACTCCGCGGTCTACATGGCTCTGCTACACTGGAGCGCCAAGGAGACCGCCTTCAAACTGCTGGACTGTGAAGAGGTTGATTTCAAGCAACACCTTCGCATCACCCCATTCGAACTTGCTGGCGAGGGCGTTTTCACCCTCACAGAAACACGGACAGAAGAGCAGAAGCGCTTCCGCATCCGCTACCTTACGACCGCAGACTTTGTGCTGACCCTTGGTGTGTCTGAGGACTATGAAAAATGACCCTATGCTCAAGTGCTCGAGACCCTATGCTCAACGGACCGAGACCCTATGGTCATTTTTCGGGTACCCTAAGCCGTCAGATGCTGATCTCCCCACAGATAGGATTGTTCATCCGGTAGCGCACCTCCTGGGGGCTCATGCCGTGGCCGAAGAGGAACATCAACTTCGTCAGCGCGGCCTCCACGGTACTGTCGTGTCCGCTCACCACGCCGGCATCCAACAGGTGGATGCCCGTCTCGTAGCGCGCCATCTCCACCGTTCCTGCCAGACACTGACTGATGTTCACAATCACGATGCCCCGGTCGGTGGCATCCTTCAGTAGACGTACCAACCAATCCTTCTGGGGTGCGTTGCCCGACCCGAAGGTCTTCAGCACCACCGCCTTCAGTCCCGGCACACTGAGTATCTGCGACACGATGTTCTCCTGTATGCCGGGGAACAGCGTGAGGATGACCACATTCGTGTCGAAGAGGAAGTGCGGCTTCAAGGGGATGGAGTAATCCACCTTCCGGATGAAGTCCTCGATGTAGTTGATGTGGATGCCGGCATTGGCCAGCACCGGATAGTTGTAGGACTTGAAGGCGTTGAAGTGCTCCACGTTGATCTTCGTCGTTCGGTTGCCGCGCATCAACACATTGTTGAAGAAGATGCAGACCTCGGGCACGATAGGTGTGCCGTCCGAATGCTTGGCTGCCGCTATCTCTATCGCCGTAATCAGATTCTCCTTGCCGTCGGTCCGCAGCATGCCGATGGGCAACTGGCTACCGGTGAGGATGACGGGCTTCGTCAGGTTCTCCAGCATGAAGCTGAGGGCCGAGGCCGTGTAGGCCATCGTGTCCGTGCCGTGCAGGATGACGAAGCCGTCGTAGCGCTCGTAGTTGTAGTGGATGATTTTCACTATCTTCGCCCAAAGGTTCGGCTCCATATCGGAGGAGTCAATCGGTGGGTTGAACTGATACGTACTGATGTGATAGTTGAAGCGCTTCAGCTCGGGCACGTGGTTTTGTAGGTGGTCGAAGTTGAAGGTCTCCAACGCTCCAGTCTCGGAGTTTTGAATCATACCGATGGTTCCTCCGGTATAGATAAGCAGAACGGAAGGATATTTTTTCAGTAGCATAAAATCATCTCTTTAATCATGAATACGCCACAAAGATAGAGATAACTCTTGAATAATCTGATACAATCTGGGAAAAAATATCATTTTGCTAGATATACATGGTCCGTTTACCTTCCAATGTCCGACAATAACCGACCAATTGCTTTGTCGGCATCGCCGCCCTTTTCGTTTAACAAGGAGACGAACCGACTGCCGATGATGGCTCCCGAAGCGTGGGCGCAAGCGGCCCGGTAGGTCTGCTCATTGGAGATGCCGAAGCCTACCATGCGCGGGTTGCTGAGGCCCATCCGTTCGATGCGCTCGAAGTAGGCTTGCTTCTGTACGTTGAAGTCCTTCTGTGCGCCGGTGATGGATGCGGAGGAGACCATGTAGATGAATCCGTCGGTGTGTTGGTCGATGAAGCGGATGCGCTCGTCGCTCGTTTCGGGTGTGATGAGCATGATGATGCGCAGACCGTACTTGTCCGCCACGGGTTTGTAGCTCTGCATATACTCCTTGAAAGGCAGGTCGGGGATGATCATACCGTCCACGCCACACTGCTGGCACGACTGGCAGAAGGCCTCGAATCCATACTGCATGATGGGGTTGAGGTAGCCCATCAAGATGAGGGGAATGTGCACCGACTGGCGGACCTCTCTCAACTGGCCAAACAGTGTGCGCAGGGTCATGCCGTTGCGCAAGGCACGTGTGCTGGCCTCCTGTATCACCGGTCCGTCCGCCATCGGGTCGCTGAAGGGGATGCCTATCTCTATCATGTCCACCCCGTGGCGTTCCAGGGCTTCTATCACACCCACTGTGCCGTCCAATGTCGGGTATCCGGCGCAGAAATAAATGGAGAGTATCTCTTTCTCCTTCGTACTGAATAATTGATTGATTCTGTTCATCTTTGTATCGTATTAAATAAGTTATGTAAGAATTTGTCTATTGAGGCTACGTCTTTGTATCCCGGCCGTACCTCGAACCGGCTGTTTAGGTCGATGCCTGCCCACCGAGGGTGGCTGAAGCGCGAGAGCTGGTCCATATGGTCCGCCGAGATGCCACCGCTCAGCAGGAAGGGTGTCTCTCCTTGATAATCGCGGAGAATCTCCCAGGGGAACGACCGTCCTGAGCCGCCCAGCTCCGGGCAACGGGTGTCGAACAGATAGTAGTCGCATAGCTTGTCGTAGCTCTTCGTCTGCGCCAGGTCGGCTACTGTGGCTATGGAGAACACCTTGATGAGGAGGACTTCCCGGTCCAGTGTCCCCAGCTCCTGCTTTAAATGTCGGCAGTAGTCGGCGCTCATGTTACCGTGCAACTGTACTCCGTGCAGGCCGTACTCCTTCACTTTCTTCACCACATCAGCTGTCGTGTTGTCCACAAACACACCAATCCGTTTCGTCGTCTGGGGCATGTAGTGGGGCAATGTCGCCACAAAGCGGGGCGAGCGGGGGAAGAAGATGAAGCCCATCCAATCCACGTCCAGCTGCTCCAGCGCGCGGATGTTGTCCGGCTCGCGCATACCGCATACCTTCACTATCATCGCAGGGCATGGATGAAGGAGTGGAGGGCCGCTCCTGGGTTGGACGTCTTCATGAACGATTCGCCTATGAGGAACCCTTGGAAACCGCAGGCTCGCAACTGCTTGATGGTGTCGGGGCTTGAGATGCCGCTCTCCGACACTAGCACCTTACCCTGGGGTAACATCTCCGCCAGATGGAACGAGTTCTGCACATCGGTGTGGAAGGTACCGAGGTTTCGGTTGTTCACTCCCACCATGTCCACCTCGTCGTCCACATAGTCTAGCTCACTCTCGGCGTGAATCTCCAGCAGCACCTCCAGCGAAAGCTCGTGTGCCAAATGGCTCAGCTCACGGTACTGTTCCTTCGTGAGGCAGGCTGCTATCAGCAGGATGGCATCCGCCCCGATGGTGCGTGCCTGGTACACTTGGTAGGGGTCGATGATGAAGTCTTTGCGCAGGATGGGTTGTTCCACCTTGTCGCGTACCTGCCGGATGTAGCCCAGACTACCGCCGAAGAAGTGCTCGTCGGTGAGGATAGAGAGGGCCGATGCCCCGTTCTGTGCGTACTTCAGTGGAATCACGTTGGGGTCACCATCTTCCTTTATCCATCCCTTCGAGGGCGACTTCCGTTTGAACTCGGCAATGATGCCGGTGGATGACTCTCGGAGACTCTTGCTCATGCTGAGGGTCTGGCGTTCCTCGTCGTCGCAGAGGTTCTGTAGCAAGTCCAGCGGGAACATCTTCTTCTGTGTCTCTATCTCCTGTCGCTTGTAGGCGACTATTTCGTCTAGTATATCCATTCTGTCAGTTCGCTTTAGCTGTTCAGTTCGATGAATTTCTTCAGGGTGCGCAGGGCCTTACCGCTCTCGAGCGACTCGCGGGCGATGGCCATGCACTCCTCGATGTCCTTGTCGGGCTCTATGGCCTGTATGGCGAAGGCGGCGTTGGTCAGCACGCAGGTCTTCTGGGCCTCGGTGGCCACGTTGTTGAGCACATTGTCGAAGATGCGGGCCGCCTCCTCCTTGGTGTCGCCGCCGAACAGTTCCTCCTGGCGGATGGCGGTGATGCCCAGCTCCTCCGGACGGAACACATGCTCGTAGCTGGCGGTGGTCACCTTGAAGTCGCTGGTGAGCGAGATCTCGTCGTACCCGTCGAGGCTTGTCACCACGGCAAAGCCAATGCCCAACTTCTGGAATACGTTCGTGTAGAGGCGCAACTGGTTGAGGTCGGCCACGCCCAACAGTTGGTAGGCAGGCTTGCAGGGGTTCACCAGCGGGCCAAGCAGGTTGAAGATGGTGCGCACCTGCAGTGCCTTGCGCACACCGGCCACATACTTCATCGCCGGGTTGAAGAGCGGCGCGTGCATATACACCATGTGCGTCTCTTCCATTGAGCGCGTCAGCTTCTCCTGGTCGGCGGTGAACTTCACCCCGTGTTGCTCCATCACGTTGCTGGCGCCGCTCACCGAGGTGGCTCCGTAGTTGCCGTGCTTCGCCACATTGTAGCCCGCGCCGGCCACCACAAAGCAGGCGCAGGTGGAGATGTTGAAGGTGTTCTTGCCGTCGCCGCCCGTTCCCACGATGTCTATGGGGCGGTAAGCGTCCAGGTCCACCGGCACGCGGGTGGTCATCAGTGCCTCGCGGAATCCTATCAGCTCGTCCACCGTTACCTCTCTCATGCGGAACACGGTCAGCAGGGCGGCAATCTGTGCCTCGGGATATTTCTCGCGGGTGATGTTCAGCAGTATCTCTTTGGTCTCGGTCTGTGTTAACTCCTCGTTGTCGAAGAGTCTGTTTAGTATAGTTTTCATTGTTGTATTTCTTTTTATGAGTATTGACGTGTTTATGTTTCTTCTTCTCTATCGGGCTCGTGCGTCTGTTAGCGACGCTCGCCTTGGTGCTTCAGCCAGTTGCGGACAATCTGTCCGCCGTCCGGCGTGAGCACCGACTCGGGGTGGAACTGTATGCCCTGTATGTCGTACTCCTTGTGCTTCAGTGCCATGATTTGTCCTTCCTCGCTGACGGCTGTCACCTCCAGGCAGGAGGGCAGGCCCTGCGGGTCGACCACCCACGAGTGGTAGCGTCCTACGGGGATTTCTGTTCCCAGCCCCTCGAACAGATAGCTGTTGCCCAGCAGTCGCACGGGAGTCTGCACACCGTGGAACACGTTGGGCAGGTTGTGGAGCCGTGCGCCGAAGCACTCGCCGATGGCTTGGTGTCCCAGGCAGATGCCCAGGATAGGCTTCTTGCCAGCATAGGTCTCGATGACTTTCAGCAGCAATCCCGCTTCCGAAGGGATGCCCGGACCGGGCGACAACACGATGTTGTCATACTTCTCCAGCTCCTCGAGATGGAACTTGTCGTTGCGTACCACTTCTGTTTCTGTGCCCGATTCGTTGAGCAGGTGGTAGAGGTTATAGGTGAACGAATCGTAGTTATCGATGATGATAGTTTTCATGATCCTATAGTTTTAGAGAGTCCTTTTACATCCGCTCGGCCATGATGATGGCCTTTTTCAGCGCGCCCAGTTTGTTGTTTACTTCCTGCAACTCATTCTCCTCGTTGCTTTTGGCCACGATACCGCCGCCAGCCTGGAACCACAGCTCGTTGTTGCGGCTGACAAACGTGCGGATGGTGATGGCCTGGTTGAGGTTGCCGTTGAGTCCGATGAACCCGATGCAGCCACCGTAGGCGCCGCGGTTGTGAGGCTCGTACTCGCTGATGAGTTGCATGGCCCTCACCTTGGGCGCTCCCGAGAGGGTGCCTGCGGGGAAGGTGTCGATGAAGGTCTTGATGGGGTTTGCCCCGTCGTTGAGGGTTCCGCTCACACGGCTCACTAGGTGGATGACGTGGCTATAGAACTGCGTCTCTTTGTAGAACTCCACCTTCACATCGTGGCAGTTGCGGCTCAGGTCGTTGCGTGCCAGGTCCACCA
>CAVFUK010000114.1:12109-47839 GCA_963625535.1 Anaerovoracaceae bacterium
GCGATGCCCTTGCGGATGTTGGCCTTGTGCTCCTCGTCGGTGAGCGGACTGGTGGTTGGCCCTACGGCATGGAACTCGAAGGTAGAGAAGTTGCGGTTGTGAATCTTCTTCTGGATGACATCCAGGTGGTCCGTCTCGTCGCCGTTGACCATCTCCAGCATCATCATCTCGTTCTTGAAGTCGTTGAACACGATGAGGTACTTATATAATATGTATAGCATGTCCGGTGCGTCGTTCTTCGACTCGGTGCTGTCCTTCACGGGGATGTGCTCGAAGTAGCGCACGGCATTGAACGAGGTGTAGCCGTAGAGTCCGCAGTAGTTGTTGTACTCGCCTGTCACCTCGAAGCAACCCAGGAAATCGTTGATGGCTTGGTCTACTCGGTAGTCGTCCGTGATGGCGCGTTGTTCCTTGCTCCCGTCGGGGAAGTGGAACACGGCGTTCCCGTGGTCTATGGCTACGCTGGCCATCGGTTGTAGGCCGATGAAGGAACGGTTGTTCTCGCTTCCGTGGTAGTCCGAACTCTCCATCAGGGCGCTCTGGGGGAAGATGTCGCGCACCTTCAGGTAGGTGCTCACCGGCGTATGGAGGTCGCCTAGAATGGTTTTGTATACGGTATGGTAAGTGAACTTTTTCATTGTCATTGTCTATTTAGCGTGTGAATGATTTGTTTTCGTTTAGTCCAGTTTGATGCGGTCTTTCTCCCGCAGGTAAGTCTCTATGTCCTTGTCGCCTCGGCCCGACACGGTGAGCACCACTACGTCCGTGGGCTTGAAGGTCATATGCTCCAGCGCTCCCAGGGCGTGGGCCGACTCCAGGGCGGGAATGATGCCCTCTAGCCGGGTCAGACGGTAGGCTGCGTTCAGCGCCTCGTCGTCGTTGATGGCCATCACGGTGGCCCGGTGTGTCTTGGCCAGGTTGGCGTGCATAGGTCCGATGCCCGGGTAGTCCAGTCCGGCGGAGATGGAGTAGGGCTCCAGTATCTGTCCGTCCTCGGTCTGCATCACCAGTGAGTAGGCTCCGTGGAGCACCCCCGGTCGTCCCAGTTGGATGGTGGCGGCTGACATCCGTGGGTTGTCGATGCCCAGTCCGCCGGCCTCGGCCAACACTATCTTCACCCGCTCGTCGTCCACGTAGTGGTAGATGGTGCCTGCCGCGTTGCTGCCGCCGCCCACGCAAGCCATCAGGTAATCGGGGTAGTCGCGTTCCTCTTTCTCCATCAGTTGCCCCTTTATCTCCTCGCTGATGACGCTCTGCAGACGGGCCACCATGTCGGGGTAGGGATGCGGGCCTACGGTGGACCCTATTATATAATAGGTATCGGACGGATGACAACACCAGTCGCGGATGGCCTCGTTGGTGGCGTCCTTCAGGGTCATGTTGCCCGAGGTGACGGGGTGCACCGTGGCGCCCAGCATCTTCATCTTCTCAACGTTCACCCGTTGGCGTTCGGTGTCGGTCTTGCCCATGTAGACCACGCACTCCATGTTCATCAGTGCACAGACTGTTGCGGTGGCCACGCCATGTTGTCCGGCGCCCGTCTCGGCGATGATGCGTGTCTTGCCCAGTCGCTTGGCCAGCAGGATTTGTCCGATGGTGTTGTTGATCTTGTGTGCGCCGGTGTGGTTCAGGTCCTCCCGCTTCAAGTAAATCTTGCACCCGTAGCGCTCAGAGAGTCGCTTGGCCAGGTAGAGTGGGGAGGGTCGACCCACATAGTCGCGCAGCAGCTGGTGATACTCCTGCTTGAACTCCTTGCTCTCGAGCACCTTCAGGTAATTGTCCTTCAGATTCTGCACGCATTGGTAGAGTACCTCGGGGATGAACGCTCCGCCGAACTCTCCGTAATAACCTTCATCGTCTACTAGATAAGTTTTCTTTGTCATAGCTTTATTCGTTTTAATTGTTTGTTCTGGATTAGGTGGATAAAAACAAAAAGGGCTGTCGTAAGTACGACAGCCCTTTGTTATATTCTCTGTGATTTATGGATTAGTTATATACATAGGAGCAGACCCTTACGACTTTTGGAGTTGTAAGCGGCGCCACCACCAATATGTATTAACCATAATGTTCATCTTGCTTGTTTCTTGTTTTGTTTCGAATTGCGCGACAAAAGTATACAGCCTTTTCATACTGTGCAAACATTTTGCCAACTTTTTTCAGAAAATATTTATTGCCTGCATCCATGCCTCCGCTCTGTCGGCCGATAATCGTCTGTAAACTACGTGGCTGCGTCAACGGATGAACTTGCCCGCCACGAACTCGTTCAGCTTCTCGCGGAAGCTCTCGCCTATGGGCACGTCCTTGCCGTCGGACAGGATGACGCGGCTCTTGCTGATCTCCCGTATGCAGCCCAGGTTGACGATGTACGATTTGTGCAGTCGCATGAATCCGTGGCCTTCGAGCCGCTCCTCCATCTTCTTCATGCTCAGCAGCACGGTCAGGGGCTTGGTGTCCGAGGCGAGGTGGATGCGCAGGTACTCGCTCATTCCCTCTATGTAGATGATGTCGGGCACTTCGATGCGCACCACCTTGTACTCCGTCTTCACGAACAGCGCGTTGTCGTCGTCCATGGGCGACACGTTGTCGGCGTGCATCAGGTCATACTGTCGCTTCACCTTGTTGGCGGCCGTCATCACGTCGCTCAGTCCGAAAGGCTTCAGCAGGTAATCGATGGCGTTCACCTTGTATCCGTCGAGCGCATACTCCGAGTAGGCAGTGGTGAAGACCACCATGGGCGGATGGCTGAGCGACCGCACATAGTCCAGCCCGCTGAGGTCGGGCATGTTGATGTCGATGAAGATCACGTCGGGCTTCACCGTCTCCATCAGTCGCATGGCCTCCATGGCGCTGATGCACGAACCGGCCACCTCGAAGAACGGCACCTTCTGTAAGTAGGCCGTCAGCTGCTTCAGTGCCAACGGCTCATCGTCTATCGCTATACATTTTATCATCATCCGAACAGTGTTTTAAGGTCTTTATTGGGGAGGCGCAACTGCACCTCGAATTCATTCTCCGTGGGCTGGATGGTCAGCTGATAGTCGTTGCCGTAGATCAGCTGCAGTCGTTCCTTCACGTTGCCCAGTCCCACTCCGCCGTGTATCTCCTCCTTCGAGGACTTGCGGCTATTGCGGCAACGGAAATCCACATACCCGTCGTCGTCCGTCGTCACGCTCACCTCCACAAACGACTCCTGCTCGTAGCTGATGCCATGCTTGAAGGCGTTCTCCACGAAGATGATGAGCAGCAGGGGAGGTATTTGCACGTCCGGCACGATGGTAGGCACCGATACCGTGATGCGCACGTGCTCGGCATAGCGGATGCGCATCAGTCCCACGTAGTTGGCTATGAACTCCAGCTCCTTCTGCAGGGGCGCCAGCGGCTTGTTGGCCTCGTAGAGCATGTAGCGCATCAGTCGCGACAGCACCTCTATGGTGTGCTTGGCCTGCTCGGGGTCGATGTCCACCAGGGCGTGTATGTTGTTGAGCGTGTTCATGAAGAAGTGCGGGTTGATCTGATACTTCAGATACTCCAGTTGGTGTGTCAGGTTCTCACGCTCCAGCGCCTTCATCCGTTTGCGGTCGTCGGTCGATTTGAAGAAATACTTCGCTCCGACGTTCAGACCGAGCAACAGCAGCATGATGGTGATGGACACGGAGTCGCGCTGTCCGAAAGCGAATGGCGGCATGTGTTGTTGCATCCATTCGCTTCGCTGCTTCTTCCGCTCTTCCCGCTTCATCCGTTTCCATTCGTTCGACCGATTTCCACGGTTCGCTCGCTCGGCACGCTTCCCTTGTTGCTGCATCGTGCGTTGCAACCCTTCGGTCTGTGGCTGCGGTCCTCGCTGTTGTTGAGCCTCTTGCGGTTGAGGTCCTCGCGGCTGTGGCGGTTCCTGCTGCTGCGACTTTCGCTGCTGTTGAGGCTCGGGTTCCTGTTGCTGCGGTCCTCGCTGTCCCCGTGGTCCTCGCTCAAAGCGTTCTATCTCTTCGGGGTGCGGAGGTTCCATCCCTTCTATCGCCATGGGTGGCTTGGGGTGTGGTAAGCTGCCCTCCTGGTAGAACCAAAAGCCTGCCAGTAGCAACAGTGTGAGGATGGCGTAGATTACCTTGCGGCCTTTGTACACCAGCAGCGGTGCCAACAGGAAGTTGTGGAGGTAGAAGGCGACGGCGAACACTCCCAGCATGCGCCACGCGTTCCACACCTCTTGCCAGTTGTACGTCTCCGTGTGGCTGGTCACCGAGCTCACATACATCGAAAGGATGGGCGCTGCGAACAATATTGCCCACAGCGCCGCATACAGTATGTTTTCTGTCTTCTTCTGTCCTGTAATTTTCATCTGTCACTGCGCGTCCCCTTGTAACAAGGACCGCCAAATATACATATTATTATAATAGGTATAGTCGTTCGGGGTCGATTATTTACCATCCGAAACCTCTTCCTCCGCCTTGACCACCACCACCGGGCTGACCGCCACCTTGTCCGCCGCTGAAGTTGTAGCTGTTCACTATCTGCGAGAGGGTCATCGTGGCCAGTGTGGTGCCTCCGCTAACGGTGGCGCCGGTGACGTATCCACAGAAGTCTGTGCCGTTGGTCACCGTAGCGCCTGCGCTGATGGTGTAGGCATTGCCCTTCGTCATCTTGGGCGAGGAGAGCAGCAGGGTGCATCCTTGTTGCGAGTAGCTCATCGGCACCTTGAATGCCAGCAGGTTGTTGCCGCTAGCGTCCGCCGCGGTGATGAACTGTCCGCTAGCGATGCCGTTGCCACCAACGATGGCTACGGGTTGCGAGCAGGCGCTGGAGGTCGGTGTGGAGGTGGTGCCTCCTATGCCTATCACGGTGCCGCCGGTGATGGCGAAGGTGTGTTCGTCGCAGTCGATACCCGCCTCGGGCGTTGTCGTTCCGCAGGCTATCACCACACCACCGCTGATGGTGATGGTGGAGTTGGAGTCGATGCCGTCATTGTTGGTACCCACGGCGAAGACGTTTCCGCCGCTGATGGTCAGAGCCTGTGCCGAGTTGATGGCATCGTCGTAGCAGTAGGCCTCGATGTTTCCTCCGGAGATTTCCATTGTGCCCTTGCTCTCAATGCCTTCGGAACCTTCTCCACCGGAGCATCTTACCCAGATGTCGCCACCCTTGATGTACATGTTGCCGTCGCTCTTGATGCCCTTGGGCGAGGTGTCCAGTTTGTTGAGCACATATTGTTTGCCGGTGGTTATCACCTTGATGGTGCCGCCGTTGACGGTCAGTGTCTGGTCGGTGCTGATGCCCTTGCCTCCGGCTCCCGTGCTCTTACACAGCACCGTTCCGCCGTTGACAACGATGATGCTGTCTGCCTTGATGCCGGCGCAGGCTGTCACGTCCGTGCCGTCCTCGTCCAGTTCGCCGCCACCCGTGGTGATGGCTGTTGTCCGTCCACCGTCAATTTGCACGAGGCCGTCGCAACTGAGCGCCTTGGCAGCCGTGGCGGATGCCTCCACGTTGATGACACCGCCTTTGATGTAGATGGCATCGTTGGCCTTGATGCCGTTGCCGGCCGTCGCTTTCACGTAGATGTTGTTGCCCGGACGGAAGAACACATAGTCGTCGCTGCGGATGCCCGCCTTGCAGTTGGCGTTCACCTGCAGTGTACCTTTGCCGGAGAAGAGCAGCTTGCCTTCGCTGAAGAGGGCGGCTTTCATGTCCTCGTTCTCCGTAGCGTCGTTGTATGCCGTTCCGTCAGTCAGTTTGTTGACCGTCCCGTCCGTCAGGATGATGAAGCCGCGCTTCTTGCTCTGGATGTTCAGCGGTGCGCCGTCCGGGTTG
The DNA here is from genome assembly GCA_963625535.1 of Anaerovoracaceae bacterium. Taxonomy (GTDB): domain Bacteria; phylum Bacteroidota; class Bacteroidia; order Bacteroidales; family Bacteroidaceae; genus Phocaeicola_A. Next base: position 17,912 of record CAVFUK010000114.1, read on the forward strand.
GTGATGTCCACCCCGTTGAGCTGCAGAGCGAACTTGTTGTCGCTATAGATCTTCAGGAATCCGTTGGTGGTGGTACCGCTCACGATGTACTTCACCTTCTTGGCCGTGGATGTCACCACCACGTCGGCACCGGTTGTGGTCACCGTCACTCCCTTCACTTCGCCACTGACCGTGGCCGATGTGCCGTCGAAGGCGATGCTCACTTCGCTGGAGAAGGTGTTGTTCTCGATGTAGTCCTCGTAGTTGTCGGCATCTTCCTCTGTGGGGATGGTCTCCGTCTCGGTGAGTGCCGTCTCGTCAATAGCGATGTCGAACGATGTCAGTTCGCTGATGGAACTGTCGTAGGCAGTCCCGCTGTTGCTGGCGTCTGTCCCTCCGTTATATCCGGGAGTGTTCCAGTCGTCGTCCGTCCATCCATTGTCGGTAGAGCATGCCGCGAACATCCCCACCGTCATCAAATAAATAAGTAAGCGTTTCATATCAGTCGTTATTAAAAATGAACGACGCAAAGATAATTGCTGATACTTTGTGCTACAAATCTATTCAACCAACCACACGATTGTATCAACCAAAAGGGAAATTGTTACATTCACATCAATTCTGTTCTCTTACCACTGGCTCCACTGGGCTGGGCCTACCACGGGTGTGGCTCCAACTTGGGGGGGGTGCCAGTGGATTGTTCCCTACCGACGACCCCGTTAGGCTAGGTCTATTATGGGAGAGGCCCCGGGTTGCGTTGGGCCGGTGAATCGTTCCCTACCACTGGCTCCACTGGGCTGGCTCTACTTCGGGAGTTGCCCAAGTCTTGGTGGTGTCGGTGAAATCGGGTGCCTTGGTGTAGTGGGTGTCCACGTCGGTCTTGCCTAGCAGGAACTTGTCGAGGAACGCGCAGACCTCCTCGTACTGCGACTCGGGCAGTGAGCAATGGCCGTGGCCACCCACGATGGAGTAACCGCAACGGTCGGCGATGCCATACTGCTGCCACACCTTGCGGGCGGCGTGCATGGAGACGTAGCCGGAGACATCGGCTAGCCAACGGAAGTCGGGGTTGCCGAGCATCAAGACGGCTCGCGGACAACACATCGCCACTAACTCATGATGGTCGTAGGGCAGATAGTAGACGCTGTCGCCTCCGAAGGTTGACTTCAGACGCTGCATGAACCAATGGTAGTCGGTGTTGTCAATGCCTTCCCAAGTGTCGTCCTTGGCGCAACGGGCATTGTGCACACGGGTTACTCGCCAAGCGGCGGCACCGCCACCGCCTGGTTCCTGGGTGATGGTGAGGGCTACACGCTCGTCGAAGGCTCCACAGAACAGAGCCATCTTGCCTGCGTACGAGCAACCGGTGACGCCGATGTGGCTCATGTCTATCCGGGTGACCTCGGTGCCCAACTTCTGCAGGCCGTCGATGAGGCGGCTGAAGCCCCATGCCCACTCACTGTAGGCTCCGTTGCTGGAGAGGTGGGGATAGAGGCGCTCGAAGTCGCGTGCCTTGCTGTCGCCAAACTGTGAATAGCCGTTGATTTGGCGGGCAGAGAAGGTCATGGTGGCGATGTGGCGCTCCGTCAACAGGTGACGGGGCAGACTGATGTGGTCCGCGCCAATCATGAGCGGATAGGGGGCCGAGCCACCGGTCGGGTAGTGGATGACGGCGGTCTGTGTGAGCGTGTCGCCCCGTACGATGGTCTTGACGGTGAGCACGCTGTCCACGAGTGTAGCCACGATTTGGTCTATAGAGACGGCAGGCTTCTCGCCGATTTCGTAGTGCTGTATCTCGCTGGCTATCTCACCACGGCGCTTCGCCCAGTCCTTGAAGTCCAGCGCCCGGCTCTTGCCGTCGGACGAGAGGAACGGGTCGGTCAGCTGCTCGCAGTAGGGTAGTTGTCCGATGGTGGGGAAGACCGGGTCGGCGTTGCCTGCGGCTGTGTTCTCCACATTGTAAACCAACGGAATGTCCTGTGCTGAGGCGCAGAGGGCAGACAGAACGAATGCAATGAGAATAATCTTTTTCATACTATTATATTTAAGACTAAAAGGCAAAGAGGCTAAAAGACTTCTTAAAGACTAAGAGCCTAAAAAAATTAAAAGCGTTGAATGTCTTATGTCGGATGACTACTCCCATCTGTTAGCGAAAGCAATCGTTCGCGAAGTCCAAGACAACCGATTGTCTTGGCAAAAACAATTAGATTGTATTGGCCAAAACAATCGATTGTATAAGCCAAAACAATTAGATTGTTTTGGCCCGGACAATGCTTCGTTGTTTGGTAGACGTTCCTTCCCGAGATTACCTCACATGGAAGAAGTCGAAGTCAGCATAGCCTCCCAACGTGCGGGTGGGGAAGTAGAAAAGGCCGAACCGTTGTCCGCAGAAGTCGGGCCAGTCGTACTGCATGTGGAGGGTGTCGCCGATGAGCTGCCAACGTTTGCCGTCGAGGCTGTAGGCAAAGTCACCCAGGTCGCGACGGTCGGTGAAGTCACCGTGGGCACGGAGGTATACCTTGTTACCCTTGAGGGGCTGTTTCTCGACGATGATGCCAGCAGCGTCACCCTTCTGGGCGGCACGCCGCATGACGATGTACTTCTGTCCGTCAATCACCTCCACACCCACGTAACCGTACTGGTTCTGGAAGAGGGTGAGGCCGGCACAGTCGCCGTCCTTCATGCCACGCACGTCGAGCAGTGCCTCCGCCGTGCACTCGGGGCCGAAGGTGCGCTGGGTGAGGGTGTTGCGTGCGTCGCGTATGTTGTGCGCCATGTTGCCGCCCTTCAGACGAAGCCAACCCTTGCGGTCGGTGAGCGACCAGTAGCGGTTGTCGGGGTTGTGGTTCCACTGCCACTCCTTCTTTAATATAGAGGTGGTGAGGTCGTACTCGCCGCCACGGCCCAGCGTGCCTGCATACTTGTCGGAGATGAGGTAGCGGTCAGCCTCCTTGCCGTTGACGAACTCGTCGCTCACAACGATGGAAGGCTTCGCGCCTACGGTTTGTCCCTTCACCGGCATCTCCATGACGACGTCGGCCACAGTGCCCCCGTTCTTACCGATGACGGGCCATCCGTCCTTGTCCCACTCCATAGCGATGAGCACGGGCATGCGGCCCACCGACCCTTGGTCCTGGAACAGCATGGCGTACCACTTGCCGTCGGGCGTGTCCACGATGTTGCCCTGTGCCACACCGTTGTTGCGCTGGAAGAAGGTGCCGTCGGCGTTCTTCATGTGGCCGGTGAACACCTTACGGCATTCCCACTGCTCACCCATGAGCGCCTTGCTGCGCCAACAAATCTGCTGACGCCAAGCTTCGCCGTGGCCGCCTTGTATCATAAATATATAGTAGTAGTCGCCAATCTTGTAGCCGTGGTAACCCTCGGCACGCAGGCCCAGTGATGGGTTGTCGGCCTGGGTATAGTCGAGGAATTTCTTGCGCTCGCCCAGCTTCACGTTGCCCTGGCCGTCGGAGATAATCTCGCACAGGTAGGCCTGGTGCTCGTTGAGGCTGGCGTTGGGGTGCACCACATACTTCTTACACTCCGTGCCGGTGTCCTCGAACAGGAAGCCCGGGTCGTAGCACATGCTCACCTCGTTGCGGTGCCAGGGGCCGTGCTCTATGTCGCGTGTGGTGAAGATGTAGGACTTCTGCGTGGTGTTGCAGGTGACGATGAGGTAGAACATGCGCTCGTACTTGTCGTAGCGGATGTTGGCTGCCCACGAACCTTTGGCATAGTCGTTCTGTCCGTTCTTCAGGGCGAAGGCATCGGTCTCCTCCAGTTGGTCGTGGGCGTAGCCGGCCACCGACCAGTTGACCAGGTCTTTCGATTTCATGATGGTACATCCCGGCGACATGTGCATGGTGGTGCTCACCATATAAAAGGTGTCGTCCACACGGATGACACACACGTCGGGCACGTCGGCCCAGATGACAGGATTCTGGAAGGTACCGTTGCCGAGGTCGCGCGAGGTCTGTGCCCCAGCGCTAAGGGTTGCGACGCCGACGAGCAGCGTCAGGAGTAATTTCTTCATCATAGGTATAGTTGTCAATAGTTTCTGCCGCAAAGCTAAAAGGAATCGTCGAAACATCGAAATAAGGATGTTACAATATGTTGCAGGAATGCAACATAGTCGTTGCGGTGGACAGTTCCCCTAGGTCCACCACAACGCTAGTCAATTTGCTGTAATAATTGCCCGTCGACTAATTAGTACAATCATTTGGATAATTTATACACCTCTGCCTAGGTAAGATGCCTTACTTTTGCCACGAATCAAAAAACTGAATACCATGATTACATTGAAGAAACTATTTACTGTATCACTATTGGGTGCCTGCTTCGCTCTCAACGGGACGGGACGCACACCTTATAAAATATGGTACAACACTCCCGCCGCTTACTGGGAAGAGGCACTGCCAGTGGGTAACGGACGCATCGCCGCGATGGTGTTCGGCAACCCCGAGCACGAGACACTGCAACTGAACGAAGAGACCGTGTCGGCCGGATCGCCTTACCAGAATTATAATAAGGAGACGAAGACCTACTTGCCGGAGATGCGCCGACTCATCTTCGAAGGCCGCAGCGACGAGGCACAAGCGATGGCCGATACCAAGATACTTTCGCAGGTGGGCTGGGAGTTCCCTTACCAGACTGTGGGAAGCCTGCACATACGCTACGACGGTGAGCGCAAGGTGACCGACTACTACCGCGAGCTGGACATCGACAAGGCCGTGGCTACCACCCGCTACACGGTGGGCGACGTCACCTACGAACAGGAGACTTTCGCCTCGCTGACCGACCAACTTATCATCGTAAACATAAAGGCGTCGAAGCCGAAGGCCATCAACTGCGACCTCTTCTTCGACACACCGATGGCCGACCCCAAGCGCAGCGTCTCCGCCAAGAAGGTGCTTCGCCTGGAGGGCATGACCGATGGCAGCAAGTATTTCCCCGGCAAGGTGCACTACTGCGCCGACTTGCAGGTGAAGAACCGCGGCGGTAAGGTGACGGCACCGAACGACACACTGCTGCAGGTGAACGGGGCGACGGAGGTGACCCTCTACATCGCCATGGCCACCAACTTCGTGAACTATAAGGACGTGTCGGCAGACCCCTACCAGCGCACGGCCGCCTATCTGAAGAACGCCTCGAAGGACTACAAGAAGGCAAAGGCCGCACACATCGCCGCCTACGAGCAACAGTACAACCGTGTGAAGCTCGACCTTGGCGAGACCGACCAAGTGAAGAAGCCGATGGACCAACGCCTCCGCGAGTTCAACACCACCTTCGATCCCCACTTGGTGGCGCTCTACTTCCAGTACGGACGCTATCTGCTCATCTCCAGCTCGCAGCCGGGCTGCCAGCCCGCCAACCTGCAGGGTAAGTGGAACAAGAAGACGAAACCCGCTTGGTGCTGCAACTATACGACCAACATCAATACCGAGATGAATTACTGGCCTGCAGAGGTCACTAACCTGGCCGAGCTGCACGAACCGTTGATGAAGATGATTCGTGAGCTGAGCGAGAACGGTGCCGAGGCTGCCCGCGAGATGTACGGCTGTCGTGGCTGGGTGCTCCACCACAACACCGACCTGTGGCGCATGACCGGTGCAGTGGACCGCGCCTACTGCGGAGTGTGGCCGGTATGTGGCGCATGGTTCTGCCAGCATGTGTGGGACCGCTACCTCTTCTCGGGCGACAAGACATTCCTGAAGGATGCCTATCCTATACTGAAGAGCGCCTCGCAGTTCTTCGTGGACTTCCTGGTGCGCGACCCCAACACGGGCTACATGGTGGTGACTCCGTCCAACTCGCCTGAGAACTCGCCCCGCTTCCTCAAGAAGAGAGCCAACCTGTTCGCCGGTATCACGATGGACAACCAGTTGGTGTTCGACCTCTTCTCCAATACCGTGGAGGCTGCCAAGACGTTGGGACTGGACGAGCAGTTCTGCGACACACTGAAGAACCTGCGCCGTCAGTTGCCGCCCATGCAGGTGGGCCAGTACGGCCAACTGCAGGAGTGGTTCGAGGACTGGGACAACCCCACCGACCATCATCGTCACATCTCACACCTGTGGGGGCTCTACCCAGGCTATCAGATCTCACCTTACCGCTCGCCGGTGCTTTTCGAGGCTGCCCGCAATACCCTCATCCAGCGTGGCGACCCCTCCACGGGTTGGTCCATGGGCTGGAAGGTCTGCTTCTGGTCGCGCATGCTCGACGGCGACCATGCCTATAAACTCATAAAGAATCAGTTGACCTACGTCAGCCCCGAAGTGCAGAGCGGCCAGGGCGGCGGCACATATCCCAACTTGTTCGATGCCCATCCGCCTTTCCAGATTGACGGCAACTTCGGTTGCACGGCCGGCATCGCCGAGATGCTGGTGCAGAGCCACGATGGTGCGGTACACCTGCTGCCCTCGTTGCCCGGTGAGTGGAAAGAGGGAACCATCGAGGGCCTGCGTGCCCGTGGCGGATTCGTCATCGACCGGATGAAGTGGGAGAACGGTCACTTGACCGAAGTGACCATCCGCTCCACCATCGGTGGCAACCTGCGCTTGCGCAGCTACGATCGGTTGGCATGCGACCAGGCTCAGCTGAAGGAGGTGAAGGATGACGAGGAGAACCCCAATCCGCTGTTCGTGCAGCAAAAGATAGCGCGGCCGATGATCAGTGAGAAGGCTCCCCTCAAGGGCGTGACGCTGAGGAACAGTTACCTCTACGACTGCCCCACACAGGCCGGTGAATCATTGACTTTTAAGGTTAAACAATAGATATTCTTCTCTCTCGGGAGAGATGGAAGTATGAAAAGGAGCGTCCGATGGCGGTGATTGTCGGATGCTCTTTTTCTGAATCCCGAGTACGCTCTTGGTATGGGATGGTTCCCAGACGACCTACGACCCGCTCTGCGATGGCTTGGATTGCGGAAAGACTTGTCCCCGCCGATCCACTCTTCGATGGTCGGGGATATGCAAAGGGGTGGCTCCGTTTGTCCAAGTGTCAAAATGACTATAAAACAATCAAAATTGCCATACATTTCATTTTGCGGTCTTGCGGAGGGTGCCTACCTTTGTAGCGTATTCAAATAAACTTAAACAAGTATCATGATTATGAAAATAAAAAGACTATCGATTCTGCTCTTGGCGGGCGCTTGTCTCCTAGGTACCGCCGACGCTTTCGCAGGGAAACCGAAAAAGAAACAGGTGCTGGATGCGATGCGCTTGGCCAACGACTACTTCATGACCAAGAACAGCGACCCAGGTAAGTCCATTCCCTATCCTTCACGACATAAATCGTACGAGTCCAACCTCTGGACGCGGGCATACTACTATGAGGGCTTGTTCGAGTTGTGGAAAGTGGACCCGCAACAGCGTTACATAGACTATGCGCTGGACTGGGCCAACAAGCACAACTGGCAGCTGCGGGGCGCTGACCGTGGACCGGTGCGCAACGCCGACAACCTCTGTGCCGGACAGGCTTACATCTTCCTCTATGAGCAAGACCCTGCCAAACCGGAGAAGTATATCCACGCCATAAAGAGTGCCATCGACGCTATGATGGCTACCGACAAGATCGACGACTGGCACTGGATAGACGCTGTGCAGATGGGTATGCCTATCTTTGCGCAACTGGGCAACATCACTGGCAACAAGGCCTACTATGAGCGTGCCTACGAGATGTATAGCTTCACCAAACTGAAGCATGGCGCAAACGGACTCTACAACCCCGAGGACCGCTTGTGGTGGCGCGACGCTGACTTCGACCCTCCCTACAAGGAGCCGAATGGCGAGGACTGCTACTGGGCTCGTGGCAACGGATGGATTGTGGTGGCAATGGCCCGCATGCTGGACCTGTTGCCGGCTGACGAACCTCATCGTGCGGAGTATGCACAGATGCTGACGGACATGTGCAACGCCCTGGTGCCGCTGCAGCGTAAGGACGGTCTGTGGAACGTCAGTCTGCACGACCCCAACCATTACGGAGGCAAGGAAGTGTCGGGAACGTCGATGTTCATCTATGGTATGGCCTACGGTGTCAACCACGGACTGCTCAGCAAGAAAGAGTTCGCACCTATTATATATAAAGCATGGAACGCCTTGGTGAGCGACTGCTTGCATACCGACGGATTCCTGGGCTACGTGCAGGGAACCGGCAAAGAACCCAAGGAGGCTCAGCCTGTCACCTACGACCGTGTGCCCGACTTCGAGGACTTCGGCTTGGGTGCGTTCCTGATGGCAGGTGCGGAAATCTACCGCATGCTGTAAACGGATAAGCGCGGACAGACGCCTTGTCCCACGATATTCAGTGAATGAGCGGGTCAGTGGAGAAGCGTATTCCCACTGGCCCGTTCCGCTGACTCGCTCTTCGACGGCTTGGAGGCTTGAGGACCGTAGGAACGAACTCCCCGTTGACCACTTCTGGTGGCGCGGTATGTCCCCCGCTGGCCCTGCCGCCGATTATTGATACTGAAAGAGATTATTTATTTGAATACATTATTAATATCATGAAACCAATCAACTACTTTGTGTGTCTGCTGCTGGCAGGCGCAACACAAGTCGCCTTCTCCGCTTGCTCAGGCTCGGACGACGCGGCCGACGAGAAGGACGGACAGGAAGAACAGGAAACTACGAACTACCCTGTGGAGGAAGATGCAATAGCTTTCCCCGGTGCCGAAGGTGGAGGCATGAACGCTACCGGAGGCCGAGGCGGCACGGTGTATGTGGTCACTTCGCTGGAGGATACGAAAACACCAGGCACACTGCGCTATGCGGTGGAGCAGAAGGGAGCGCGCATCGTGGTCTTCAACGTCTCGGGAACCATCTATCTGAAATCTCAACTGAACATTCGCAACAACGACATCACCATTGCCGGACAGACTGCTCCGGGCGACGGCGTGTGCGTGGCGCACTATCCTCTGTCAGTAGGGGCCAACAACGTCATCATTCGCTACCTGCGCTTCCGCATGGGCGACGCGGCCATCCTAGGCGGTAATGCCGATGGGGCCGACGCCATGGGCGGACGCAAGCAGACGAACGTCATCATAGACCACTGCTCCATCAGCTGGTCCACCGACGAGTGCGCCTCGTTCTACGACAACAAGGACTTCACCATGCAGTGGTGCATCATCTCCGAGAGTCTGCGCCTGTCGGGTCACAGCAAAGGTCCGCACGGCTACGGTGGCATCTGGGGAGGCGTGAACGCCACGTTCCACCACAACCTGATGGCCCACCACGACAGCCGCACTCCGCGGTTCGGTGCGGGCACCATGTATCAGGGCACCGAGCGCACCGACATGCGCAACAACGTCATCTACAACTGGAGTGGCAACGGATGCTATGGTGGCGAGGGTATGGGCGTCAACATCGTCAACAACTACTATAAGCCAGGACCTGCCACCGACGCGAAGGTAGCTAACCGCGTGATGGCCATCGACATCAACTCGACGACGAATAAGGCGGGACAGTACTACGTCACGGGCAATGTGTTCGAGGCCGGCAACAACCTCACCGCAGCCGTGGCGGCCGAGGTGAACAAGGACAACTGGGCGGGTATCGTCAACAACACCGGTCAGGACGTGTCGAAGCTGAAGCTGAGCAGCCCTGTCTATGTGACCGACGTCACTACCCACACCGCCCAGGATGCCTACGAGCGTGTGCTCAACTATGCCGGTTGCTCCCTCTCGAGGGACGAGATAGACACCCGCATCGTGGCGGAGACCCAATCCGGCACGGCACAGTACATCGGCAAGAGCGTGCACAATGGAGTGGGCGATGAGGCTTGCCCCGACGGCGTGTGCGACAACTGCGACAATGGCATCATCCACTGGAAGAGCGCGAAATATCCGAAGCAGGGAATCATCGACAGCCAGGAAGACCTGAAGCCCGCCTCCGCCTCCTCCACATGGAGCGCTTGGCCCACGCTGAAGTCCACCTCCGCCCCGAAGGACACCGACGGCGACGGAATGCCCGACGACTGGGAGAAGTCCCACGGCCTGGACCCCAACGTGAACGATGCCAACGGCAAGAACCTCAGCACTGGGTACGACAACATCGAAGTCTACATCAATAGTTTGGTGAAACGCATCACCGACGCCGAGTATTGATTCCGGCTATCCGGAAGGAGTGTTGTGGGCTGTCTCGAGGATTCGAAACGGCCCACAACTATCTACTATAGTCCCATTCCGTCCCTTAATCATGCACTTTGTCCATCGGTGTAACAAGTAGAACGGTAAATGTAACATTTGGATTTCACGCTCTGTGGCAAATGGTCTACTTTTGCTCTGGTTCCCGCGAGGAGCGTCGGGGCGAGTCTCGTAATCCCCGCTCCGGTCCATACTCCGGGAGCCATTACATCTACAGAATAACTATTAAATCTAAAGCTGATGGAAAAAAGTAATACGGATGGATTCTACAAACTCTCGTGGTTGCAACGGATAGGTTTCGGCTCTGGCGACTTGGCGCAAAACCTGATTTACCAAACCGTTTGCATGTATTTGCTGCTGTTCTACACCAATGTGTATGGGCTGAAACCGGAGACGGCAGCGGTGATGTTTCTGATTGTACGCATAGTGGACGTGGTGTGGGACCCGCTGGTCGGCACCTTCGTCGACAAGCACAACCCTCGACTCGGCAAGTACCGCGCCTACCTGGTGTTGGCGGGCATCCCGCTCACAGGCTTTGCCATCCTCTGTTTCTGGAACGGATTCTCGGGCAACCTGGCCTACGCCTACATCACCTATGTGGGACTATCCATGTTCTATACCCTTATCAATGTACCCTACGGAGCTTTGAACGCTTCCCTCACCCGCGACACCGACGAGGTGACCACGCTTACCAGCGTGCGCATGTTCCTGGCAAACACTGGCGGACTGGCTGTGGCCTACGGTATTCCTAAGATAGTGGCTTGGCTCTCGCCCGACGGGTTGACGAATACCCCGGAGAGCGCCAACGCATGGTTCATCACCATGGCTGTCTATGGCGTAGCGGGACTGGCGTTGCTCATCTTCTGCTTCACCCAGTGCAAGGAGCGGGTGGTGATGGATGCCAAGGAGACCGAGAACGTGCGCGTGTCCGACCTCTGGACCGAGTTCCGCCGCAATCGTCCGTTGCGCATCCTTGCCTTCTTCTTTATCACGGCGTTTGCCATGATGGCCGTGGGCAACTCGGCAGGCTCCTACTACATGATTTATAATGTGCACGGCACCAGCGACCAGATGGCCAACTTCATGGCGCTGGGCTCCATCCCCGCCTTCATCTTCATGCCGATGGTGCCTTGGATAAAGCGCAAGATTGGCAAGCGGGCTATGTTCAACGTCTTCTTGTCGGTAGCCATCGTCGGTATGGCCCTGCTCTACGTCATCTCCATGGTGCCTGCGCTGAAGACACAGATCTGGCTGGTCTATGTGGCTCAGTTCATCAAGTCCACGGGCGTCATCGTAGCCACCGGTTACATGTGGGCACTGGTGCCCGAGGTAATCTCCTACGGCGAGTACAAGACCGGCAAACGCATCTCGGGCATCGTCAACGCGCTGACAGGCATCTTCTATAAGGCCGGCATGGCGCTGGGCGGCGTGGTGCCGGGACTGGTGCTGGCCTATGTAGGTTTCGAGAAGGACAATGCCGTGAGCCAATCCGCCTTCACCGAACAAGGCATTCTGTGGCTGGTGGCCGTCATCCCGGCCCTGCTCCTGTTGCTGGCCATGTTCATCATCTCCAAGTATGAGTTGGACGACGCCACGGTGGACCGCATCAACAAGGAGATTGAGGCGAGAGCAAGAAATTGAGTTTATACCTATATAATATATAATATGAAGAAAGAAATGAGATACCTGGTGCCGGGCGATTACATGGCCGACCCGGCGGTGCACGTGTTCAACGATAGGCTCTACATCTATCCCAGCCACGATTGGGAGAGCGGTGTGCCCGAGAACGACAACGGCGACCACTTCAATATGAAGGACTATCACGTATATTCCACCACCGACCCGATGCACGGCGAGATTGTGGACCATGGTGTGGTGTTGCGCACCGAGGACATCCCCTGGGCAGGACGTCAGTTGTGGGACTGCGACGTGGCCGAGAAGGACGGCAAGTACTATATGTACTTCCCCTTGAAGGACAAGAACGACATCTTCCGCATCGGTGTGGCCGTGAGCGACAAGCCCGAGGGACCGTTCATCCCGCAATCCGACCCCATCAAGGGCAGCTATAGCATCGACCCCGCTGTGCTTAACGACGGCGACGGCAAGTACTACATGTATTTCGGCGGCCTGTGGGGCGGACAGTTGCAGCGCTACCACAACAACAAGGCGCTGGAGAACGCTACCTTCCCCGCTGACGACCAGCCGGCAATCCCCGCCCGTGTGGTGCGCCTGACCGACGACATGATGGAGTTCGCCGAGGAACCTCAGCCCGTAGTGGTGGTGGATGAGACCGGCAAACCTCTCACCGCTGCCGACAACAGCCGCCGTTTCTTCGAGGCTTCGTGGACCTATAAGCGTGAGGGCAAGTACTACTTCGTCTATTCTACCGGTGATACGCACAACCTCTGTTATGCCACCGGCGACAACCCTTATGGACCGTTCACCTATCGTGGCGTCATTCTGACTCCCGTGGTGGGTTGGACCACCCACGCCGCCGTCGTGGAGTACCATGGCAAGTGGTATCTGTTTCACCACGACTGTGTGCCCTCTGGCGGCAGGACTTGGCTCCGCAGTCTGAAGGTCACCGAGCTGGAGTACGATGCCGAAGGCAACATCCTCACGATAGAAGGAATACAGTAACGTAAGTTTTTCCATATGAGAGTCCCCGTCTCGGAAACTTTCGCTAGGAAGTTTCTGGGCGGGGTTTCGTTGTGTGTTGAGGGAAAGTCTGAACTGTCAAGTGGTTCGGCAGTGTCCTCTGGAATATGACAAGTGGAGTGGGGTTATGCTTCTACGCGCCGCGAGGGCTTTACTAGGTGGATACAAAAAAAGAGTTGCAAACATTGCAACTCTTTTCTACCGGTGGTGCCAACGGGAATCGAACCAGTGACACAAGGATTTTCAGTCCTTTGCTCTACCAACTGAGCTATGGCACCATAACCTCTTTCGGGTTTTGCGGTGCAAAGGTAGAGCATATTTTCGAACTACGCAACACTTGGGACAAAATAATTGTAACTTTTCTGTAATCTTCCCTCAATTGGGTTGCTCCGCGGTGCATTGTTGCCATTAGAAACCAACTTATTATTGGATATTGTCTTTCATTCGCACTCCTTATATATTATATATAGGATGTCTTAAATGAACTCTTGTCCGGACTTATTACTCGGATTTGAATATCCATGGGACAATTATTTGTCGGATTTCGATATTCTGCGTCTAACATCTAACCGAGGCCTACCGTTGCTCGCTCGAGAACTTTGGCGAGTTCGACCACACGGACAAGGAGGACAACGGTTCCGTGCGACACGTGCGCATCATCCCTCTCTACGCCCTCTCGATGCTTAGGTAATGCACCTAATGAGAACTCTGCCCTGTCACTGAATCATAGGTGACGGGGAGTGTATCAAACCTTGCCGTTCAATAGATTATTGCCCTAAGCTTGGTGCTTTTGTATCCAATTTTGATAAAATAGGCTACACTCGACAGAACTCTCAAATAAATTTGGCGCTCTGCTCTCGCTTGCACTATTTTTGCATTATCTTTGTCCCCAAGATTGAAAAACCTGAGATTAGTATGAAGTTTATCGGAATTATTCCTGCCAGATACGCTTCTACCCGATTCCCGGCAAAGCCGTTGGCAATCCTGGGCGGAAAGCGCGTGATACAGAGGGTGTACGAACAAGTGAAGAAGTCGCTGGACGACGTGTACGTCGCTACGGACAATGAACTGATAAAAGAGGCCGTGGAGGAGTTCGGCGGCAAGGTGGTGATGACCTCCGTGAACCACCGCAGCGGAACAGACCGTTGCTACGAAGCCTATTGCAAGGTGGGCAGCGGATTCGACGTGGTGGTGAACATACAGGGCGACGAACCCTTCATCCAACCCTCGCAGATAGAGGAACTCAAACACTGCTTCGACGACGAAGCCACACAGATAGCCACCTTGGCAAAACCCTTCCGCGAGACGGACGGCAAAGAGGCCTTGTTCAACCCCAACTCTCCTAAAGTGGTGATGGACAAAGATAACCGGGCCCTCTACTTCAGCCGCTCGGTGATTCCTTACCTGCGCAACGTGGAGCCCGAGGAATGGCTCAAACACCACACCTACTACAAGCACATCGGACTCTACGCCTATCGGGCGGACACACTGCGCGAGGTGACTTCCCTGACGCAGTCGTCGCTGGAGCTGGCCGAGTCGCTCGAACAACTGCGCTGGCTGCAGAACGGATACGTCATCAAGGTTGGCGTCACCGACATCGAAACAATCGGCATCGACACCCCCGAGGACCTTGCCAAGGCGGAACAGTTCCTCAAAGACCATGCTGAATAGATCACAACAACCACCGTTGCATACCGTGGGCAAAGTGGACATTCCCTTGCCCGAGAAACACGTGATGCCCAACGGGATCACGTTGAATGTCCTCAACACCACCGACGAGGAGATGCTCCGGCTCGACCTGCTGATAAACGGGGGTGGACTGTGGTACCAGTCGCAAGCGCTGCAGGCGACCTTCGCCAACAACATGTTGCGCCAGGGCACCCGGCAGTTCAGCTCCGAGAAGGTGGCCGAGCGACTGGACTACTACGGCGGATGGCTGGAGTCCTCCACCACCATCAAACACTCCTATGTGACGCTCTACTCGCTTAGCCGCTACTTCCCGCAACTGGTGGAACTGCTGCGCTCTGTGGTGATGGAACCTCTCTACCCCGAGAAGGAACTGTCCGTGGCCGTGGAGCGCGAACGGCAACAGTTCAAGGTGAGCAACCAACGGGTGGACGTGAAATGTCGCAAGGCCTTCCGCCAGTCGCTGTTCGGCACCGACTTCCCATCTGCCCGCTACGCTGTGTTGGAGGACTATGGTCGACTGACGAGAGAGTCGCTGGCGGAGTTTCACCACCAATTCTATCACTCGGGCAACTGCACCATCTACCTCTCCGGTAAGGTGACAGCGGAGGCTATCCGTCTGGTGGAGGAGGCCTTTGGCAGCGCGCCTTGGGGCGACACCTCCTTCGTGCGCCCGAGCTACACCCACAAGCCCGTCTCCTCGCAGGAAAAGCGCGTCACGGTGACGTGCGACCAGGCAGTGCAGAGCGCCGTCTACATGGGATTCATCTCCATCGATGCTTTGCATCCCGACTTCCATAAACTGCGTGTGCTCGTCACCCTGTTTGGCGGATACTTCGGTAGCCGGCTGATGAAGAACATCCGCGAGGACAAGGGCTACACCTACGGCATTGGTGCCGGCTTACAGAGTTTTCCCGGTTGTAGCCTGCTCTTCGCCAGCACACAGGCCGCCAACGAATATGTGGAGCCCCTCATCCGCGAAGTCTATGCCGAGATGGACCGCATGCGGCGCGAGACCGTGCCAGAGGAGGAGTTGGCGATGGTGAAGAACTACATGATGGGTGAGCTGAACCGTGCGCACGAGGGACCGCTCTCACTGGCGGACGCCTACATCTTCCTGGCTACGTCGGAGCTGCCGTACAGTTTCATGGCTGACACCGCACGCGCAATCAGTGAGGTGACGGCACCCGAACTGCGTGAACTGGCCTGTCGCTACCTGCTCGACGAACGGGTGACCGAGGCTGTGGCAGGAGCTGCAATCGGTAAAAACACATAAAAAACAAGAGAAATCTTTGGCCATTTGCGGTGGAATCGGAATAATGTTCTACCTTTGTGAACCTTTCTGGCGGAGGACGTTTGCGGACGCTCTCCGTCGGGAAGGAATTTCTGTGGAAACGTCTCGGCCCAAGGGTCGGATATTCCCTCTCTCTCTTATTAAATTGAATTAGATGATTATGAAACATATACTGATACGAGGCTGCTTCGTCCTCTCCCTCTTCTTCTCCGCCCAGGCGATGGCGCAAATAAACATAGGTAACTACACATTTAAGGATGGTAGCATCTACACGGGCGAGTTGAAGGGCAAAAAACCGAACGGCAAGGGACGCACCGTCTTCCTCAACGGCAACGTCTACGAAGGCGAGTACGTCAAGGGCAAACGCCAAGGACACGGCGTCTTCGTCTTCCCCGACGGCGAGAAGTACGACGGCGACTGGTACCAGGACCAACAACACGGCACAGGTACCTACTACTTCAGCAACAACAACCGCTACGAAGGTCTGTGGTACGCCGACTACCAACACGGTAAGGGCACGATGTACTACTACAACGGCGACGTCTATGTGGGCGACTGGGTGCGCGACCAACGCGAGGGACACGGAACCTACACCTGGAAGAACGGCGCCAAGTACGACGGCGAGTGGGCGAAGGACAAGAAGAACGGCCAAGGCACGTTAGACTGGAACGACGGCACCAGCTACACCGGATTGTGGAAGAACGATATGCGACAGGGCCAAGGCACGTTCCACTACTCCAACGGCGACGAGTACGTCGGCTCGTGGGAACAGGACATGCAGCACGGCAAGGGCACTTACACGTTCCACACCGGCGACGTGTACGAGGGTGACTACAACATGGGCGAACGCACCGGCGAGGGAGTCTACCGCCACAAGAACGGCGACGTCTACACCGGACACTTCAAGGACGGCGAGCAGGATGGCGCGGGAGTCTTCAAGTGGGCCAACGGCTCGGTGTACGAAGGCAACTGGGTGAACAGCCAGCGCCAAGGCAAAGGCAAATACACCTGGACCAACGGCGATGTGTACGAGGGTGACTGGAAGAACAACCAACCCGACGGTGAGGGCACACTGACCCACGCTGACGGTTCGCACTACAAAGGTTCGTTCTCTAAAGGCAAGAAGGACGGCAAGGGCGTGATGGTGGAGAAGGACGGCCTGCGCTACGAGGGCTTCTTCAAGCAGGACATGAAGCACGGTCCCTTCGTGGAGACCGACGCCAACGGCCAAGTGGTGCGCCGCGGAACCTTCCGCTATGGCAAGTTCGACAACTCGGCGAAATAAACCACTCCACTTGCGAAGGCTTACAGAACTGACGCTGTTACTAGCAACTGAAGGAACAATGAAGCCCGTTCATTTGCGTGGCTTACAGAGCTGACGTTGTTACTAGCAACTGAAGGAACAATGAAGCCCGTCCATTTGCGTGGCTTACAGAGCTGACGCCGTCGCTAGCAACTGGAGGAACAATGAATCCCTCGCAAGACGGCTGTGGAACTTACGCCGTCGCTCATAACTGCACGAACAATAAACGGCCTGCCGGACCGGATGGTCTGCCGGGCCTATAAATATATAATGGAAACAAGCATGATAGATTTGGAAAGCCTCACCGCCGAAGTGCGACAACTGGCGGTGACCATAGGAGCCTTCCTGAGGGAGGAACGGACCATGTTCCACCGCGAACAGGTGCAGGAGAAGAAGTCGCACGACTACGTGTCGTACGTGGACAAAGAGTCGGAACGCCGCATCGTGGCTCGGCTGAGCGAGTTGCTTCCCGAGGCCGGATTCATTGCCGAAGAGGGGAGTGGCAGTCTGCACGACGAACCCTACTGCTGGGTGGTCGACCCGCTGGACGGCACCACCAACTTCATCCACAACAACGCACCCTACTGCGTCAGCATCGCTTTGCGCGACCGTCAGGAGATACTCCTCGGCGTGGTCTACGAGGTGTGTCGCGACGAGTGTTTCTGGGCCTGGAAAGGCAGTGCCGCCTACCGCAATGGAGAAGAGATCCACGTCTCTGCAATCGACAACCTCAACGAGTCGTTCATCGAGCTGGGCTTCCCCTACGATGCCGAGCGCTACCGCGAGTTTGTGACCTCCCTGGTGCACAACCTCTACGGCCACGTCTGCGGACTTCGCCTCGAAGGAGCCTGCGCCGCCGAACTCTGCTACATTGCCTGCGGACGTTTCGAGGCCCGCGTGGAGGGCTTGCTCGGAGCATGGGATGTGGCCGCCGGATCGCTCATACTGAAGCAAGCCGGTGGGCAGGTGACAGACTTCGCCGGCGGACCGGACTTCTACTCTGGCCGGCAGGTGCTGGCCACCAATGGCAAGATTCACCCCCTCATGCTGCAGGAACTGAAGAAACTCCCTGCCGTGGACTGACGACAGACGCTCTTTCGGCGAACTCCGGTTCTTCCCATTGTAAACGACTCTCCCATCCACCGACGCAGGGCGGTGGATGGGAGATGGGACTGTCTCGTTCTATCTGTCTTGAGTCTCTTCGGCAGACAGGTCTTTGGGGCCTTTTCCGGGCCTCTCCGGCGGGCTTATTCGGCACGGCGAGTGAGCGTAGGCTTGACTTGAATCAAACTTTTCGCTCTCTGACGGAAAATTTTACGCCGAAACCCTTTGGCTTATAGAGAAACTCTGTATATTTGTGAGCAATAAACAAAACGTATAACTAAAGTATTTTTATAGCTATGATTATTGATACATTAGAGAATCTGAGCAAATATGCTTCGATGAACCCCTTGTTTGCCAAGGCAATTGAGTATTTGACAACTACCGACCTCAACGCACAGGAAGTTGGCAAAGTGGTGCTGCAGGGAACAGACCTCGTGGTGAACTTCCAGATGGCCAAAGGCAAGACCAAAGACCAGGCACAGCTGGAGACACACAAGAAGTTCATCGACATACAGATTCCCCTCTCCGCTACCGAAGTGATGGGTTACACCCCGGCTAACGCACTGCCCGAAGGCAACTACAACGAGGAGAAAGACATCACCAAGTTCGAGGGCGCGGCTGAGTCGTACATCGCCGTGAAACCAGGCATGTTCGCCATCTTCTTCCCGCAGGACGGCCACGCACCCTGCATCTCACCGGAAGAGTCTATCAAGAAAATCGTTGTAAAAGTTTTGGCATAAACCCTCTAGAATCTCACCCTGAAGTATGGATCCTACATTGAAACTGATTCTGAACGATCCTTGGTTGGAACCCTACGAAGAGGCCATCAACGGCCGTCATCAGCATGCGCTGGACAAGGAGCGGGAACTGACTCGTAACGGAAAGTGTACGCTGTCGGAGTTTGCCGACGGTTATCTGTACTTTGGCTTGCACCGGACGAAAGAGGGCGGATGGGTGTTCCGCGAATGGGCCCCCAACGCCACCGACATCTATCTGGTAGGAGACTTCAACGACTGGGACGAACGCCCCGACTACAAACTCAAACGTATCAAGGGCACGGGCAACTGGGAGGTGAAGCTCCCCGCCGACAAGATGCACCATGGCGACCACTACAAACTCCACGTCTACTGGGACGGCGGCAGCGGCGAGCGAATCCCCGCCTGGGTGAACCGCGTGGTGCAGGACGAGCAGACCAAAATCTTCAGCGCCCAGGTGTGGAGCCCCGACAAACCCTACACGTTCAAGAAGAAAACCTTCAAGCCAAACACGGAGCCGTTGCTCATCTACGAGTGCCACGTCGGAATGGCGCAGCCCGAGGAAAAGGTGGGCACGTACAACGAGTTCCGCGAGAAGATACTGCCCCGAATAGCCGCCGACGGATATAACTGCATCCAGATAATGGCCATCCAGGAGCACCCTTACTACGGAAGCTTCGGCTACCACGTCTCCAGCTTCTTCGCTCCCTCGTCGCGCTTCGGCACGCCGGACGAGCTGAAGCGGCTCATCGACGAGGCCCACTCCATGGGCATGGCCGTCATCATGGACATCGTCCACTCCCATGCCGTGAAGAACGAGCTCGAGGGACTGGGCAACTTTGCCGGCGACCCTTGCCAGTACTTCTACGAAGGCGGCCGCCGCGAACATCCGGCTTGGGACTCGCTCTGCTTCGACTACGGCAAGAATGAGGTCATCCACTTCCTCCTCTCCAACTGCAAGTATTGGCTCGACGAGTTCCACTTCGACGGATTCCGCTTCGACGGAGTCACCTCCATGCTCTACTACAGCCACGGACTGGGCGAGGCGTTCTGCAACTATGCCGACTACTTCAACGGTCACGAGGACGACAACGCCATCTGCTACCTGACCTTGGCCAACAAGCTCATCCACCAGGTGAATCCGCGGGCCATCACCATTGCCGAGGAAGTGTCCGGCATGCCCGGCTTGGCAGCCCCTGTGGCCGACGGCGGCTATGGGTTCGACTACCGCATGGCGATGAACATCCCCGACTACTGGATAAAGACCATCAAGGAGAAGGTGGACGAGGACTGGAAACCCTCGAGCCTCTATTGGGAGGTGACCAACCGACGCAAGGACGAGAAGACCATCTCCTACGCCGAGAGCCACGACCAAGCCCTCGTGGGCGATAAGACCATCATCTTCCGCCTCATCGACGCGGACATGTATTGGCACTTCAAGAAGGGCGACGAGAACTTCTGCGTGGAACGCGGCATCGCGCTGCACAAGATGATACGCCTGCTGACGGCGAGCACCATCAACGGCGGCTACCTCAACTTCATGGGCAACGAGTTCGGTCACCCCGAGTGGATCGACTTCCCCCGCGAAGGCAACGGATGGAGCTACAAGTACGCCCGTCGCCAATGGGACTTGGTGGACAACCACGAGCTCTGCTACCACTACCTGGGCGACTTCGACAAGGCGATGATTCACCTCATTGGCGGTCAGAAGAAGTTCGAGCGCAGCGAGGTCATCGAGGTATGGCACGACGACGGCGACCAGGTGCTGGCTTACCGGCGCGACTCGTTGGTGTTCGTCTTCAACTTCAACCCCACGAAGTCCTTCACCGACTACGGATTCCTGGTGCCCAAGGGCGCCTACGACGTGGTGCTCAACACCGACGCGAAAGCCTTCGGCGGCAACGCTTTGGCCGACGACACGGTGCGCCACTTCACCAACTTCGACCCGCTCTATAAGCGCGACAAGAAGGAGTGGCTGAGGCTCTACATCCCTGCCCGCTCGGCAGTGGTGTTGCGGCTGGCGAAATAGCATATCGTTCCTGGGTCTCCTCGGGAGTGAATATAAACTTTAGTATCTATCTGCAGAAGCGGTTCGCCGCCCATGCAGGTAGATATTTTGTTTTCTGACGTTCGGAATCTGCCCCCGCATTATACCTATTATATATAGGGGACATTGCGTGTGGAAAAACCATACCATTGTATGGGGAAAAACAATGTAATTGTTTTGGCTTATACAATCGATTGTATAAGGGAAAACAATCGATTGTTTTGGCCTCCGCGAACGTACGTTAATTGGTGGTCCACCGGTGCTCGTTTATCGGCCATGCTGACGTACGGGAACACACCCTCATTCCGTCGTGAGCAGGATGAGTTAATGGCTGGTCAATGGCCAGTTAATGCCGGTTAACCCGCATAATCTCCCGTCCGAACAGATGGGGACCATGGCGTGGCGTGCTCTACTCCACGAGGTAAATGTTCTGCAGCTTCTCGCGTCCGATGGTGGTGGAGGGGCCGTGGCCGGGATAGACGATGGTGTCGTCCGGCAGGGTGAGTAGCTTCTGACGGATGCCTTCGATGAGTTGTCGCTCGGTGCCACCCCCTTCGAGGTCGGTGCGGCCAATGCTGCCGGCGAACAGGGCGTCGCCTGTGAAGAGCGCCTTCTCCTCGGCACAATAGAAAGCCAGTGAGCCAGGTGAGTGACCTGGCACGTGGAAGATGCTGAACTGGTGCGACCCGAAGCGGATGGTGTCGCCCTCGTCGATGAAACCCTTCAGGGCCACGGGTGGGTCACACTTCGTGATGCCGAAGCGGCTCATGCGCTGCTGCATCTGCTCCAGCCAGGGCAAGTCCGCCTCGTGAGCCTCGCCCCGCAGGCCGAACTCGCTCAGCATAAACGGGTTGCCGAAGATGTGGTCGAAGTGGAGGTGTGTGCAGAGCAGGTGCTTCAGGGTCAGGCCGTTGCTCGTCACGTAATCGCGCAGCGCGCGCTTCTCCGGCTCGTAGTAACAGCCCGCGTCTATCACCACTGCCTCGCGGGTGTCGTCCCACACGATGTAGGTGTTCACGGGCAGCATGTTGAATTCATATCGTTTTATCGTCATCATCGTCTGTCAATGTTTTGTTTGTCCCAAATATATACTCTTAACTGGCCCTGGTGGTCTTGCCGGTTCAGATGTCATCCTCAGAGCGTCACGTAGACCACCTTCTTGGTGGCGAAGTATTCCTCGGCGAAGAAGTCCGACAGGTTGGTCACTATGGCGCTCTCCTTGCAGGGGAGAATCTCGTGTTCCAGCTCGCCGCCCTTCAGACAGAACAGTCCGTTGGGGTAGGCGTTCTGCTGCTTCTTGGCGATGTTCTTGCGGACTATCTTCGCAAGGTCGGCCAGCGGCATCACGGCCCGGCTCACCACGAAGTCGAACTGTCCCTTCTCCTCCTCGCCACGGCACTGGCGCAGTGTGACGTTCGGCAGCCCGACGGCTTCGGCCACGGCTGTGGCCACCTTTATCTTCTTCCCGATGCTGTCTATCAGGTGAAACTGCACCTCGGGGAAGAGTATCGCCAGCGGGATGCCGGGGAATCCGCCTCCCGTGCCGAAGTCCATCACCCGTGTGCCTGGCTTGAAGCGCACCACCTTGGCGATGCCCAGCGAGTGGAGCACGTGATGCTCGTAGAGGTTGTCGATGTCCTTGCGCGAGATGACGTTTATCTTGGCGTTCCAGTCGCGGTAGAGGGCGTCGAGCGCGGCAAACTGTGTGCGCTGCTGCTCGGTCAGGTCGGGGAAGTATTTGAGAATCCGTTCCATAGTGTGAGGTTTATTGTTTCAATATTTCAGTCAGGTCGGTGTAGGGGATGTCCAGCGTGGTCTTTCCCTCGGAGAGGGGCGCAATCTCGAAGGCGTTGTAGAGGAAGCTTATCGCGTCCTTGCCCAGCAGGAAGTTCTCCGAGGGGTAGAGGTCGTGCCACTGCAGGTAGTTCTTCTTCTTGAGGGCTTCGAGCGAGGTCACACCTTTCTCCTTCATCAGCGCCTTGAGCAGAATGTCGGTGAGGGGTTCCTTGTAGCCGGGGGCGAAGATGCTGTCCAGTGTCAGCAGCGCGCAACTCTTCCGGTCGAAGTTGAGGTACAGGAGGGTGTGCTGGCCGTGCGCTCCGCTCACGAGTTGTGTGCGCTCTACGCTGAAACTGACTATGCCCTCGCGAGTGTCGTCCACGGGTTGTGAGTGGAGGATGGAGGTGTAGTTGTACCAATCGGCTTCCTCGCCTCCGTTCTCTTGGCCCACTTTGTAGCAGTATCCGACGTCAGTCTTATACTGGCGCGCACAGTTGTTGGTGAACGAGTCCACAGCTTCTTGGGGTGTGAGTCCCCCGAAGTGGAAGATGTTGTCCACCATCGCCAGGTTGATGAGTTTGGCCACGTTCGTCTCCTCGTCGATGTAGGCGAGGTTCACGTCTATGGAGCAGGCGGGCGTGGGGGTGCTGTCCGTCAGAGGAATGGTGAGGTTCTTCTCTATGGTGGCGAACTTTAGCGACGAGTTCGTTCCCGAGCTCTGCTTGCAGCCTACTGTGCCTCCTGCGACGACGAGAGCCGCCAGTGCGAGTTGTAGATGCTTTTTCATCTTTGTGTAGTCTCCTTGTTGTTTAGGTTTCACTTGTTGTGGGGGCAAAAGTAGTCATTTTCTTCCAATAACAGGCTCGGTCAGGCCCTTCAGTTTTAGAAATGGGTGAGAGGAATCGCTTCCGCTACGCCTAGTGGATAAAGGGAACGAGGAAGACGGTCCTTTCGGGGACACCGACTTCCTCGTTCGTGGGGTATCTATGCGAGTTTCGCAGCTGCAACGGCGAGGGATAAATATGGTATAAACTCGAATTTCAACGAGCTATATACTCATCGGTCATTGACCTATATACTCATTGATGGACGAGCATCAACCTTGTCGCATCCGGGTCTGCGTAGCTCGAATGAATGCCATTTACTTCCGGATGAACAGCTTGAAGCCCTTCACACTGCCAGGTGCGCCTTGCTCGGCCCGCGGCAGATACTGGATGGCGGTTATGCGATGCGAAGCGCCCATGTCCACGATGGCCAGGTGGGGGAAGGCGGCGCTGCGCTCGGTCTGCCAGTAGGTGCTCTCCTGCAGGTCGAACATCTTGTCGAGCGTGGAGTTGCCCTTCTCGCTGTCGGCATAGTGGGCCACCCAGTTGTTGCGGTCTATGCGCTGTCCGTTCTCGTCGAGCAGATAGACTTCGGCGATGGCCAGCTGCTGGGCGTCGCCGTGCGTGCTGCTGCACTCCAGGGCGAAGTAACGCCCTTCGGCAGGTTGCGCCAGCTTCAGTGTCTGCCAGCCGTTGCCGCCCTGGAACTCACCCTGCAGCACAGGCGTGTCGGAGTTCAGGTCCATGCGGTTGCCCGGCTCGTTGTGCTTATTGCTCTTGGTCAGGTGCAGTTTGTCCAGCTCGTGCTTGTCGGCGCAGTAGGCCGTGGGTTGGGCGGCGTTCTCCGTGCCGACGGTCTTCGGGCCGAGCACGTCCAGCACGATGACTTCGTTGCGTCCCTTCTGCAGCCAGCAGCCGGGGACGTAGAGTGTCTGTTGCGGACCGACGTGCCAGAATCGGCCGATGGCATGGCCGTTGACGTAGGCCTGCCCTTTGCCGAACGACTCGAGGTTGAGGAACGTGTCGCCCACCTTCTTCAGCGTGAAGTAGCCTCGGTAGTAGCCTGCGCCGCCGGCCTTGGTCTCGTCGGTGCCAATGGCCTCGGCCTTGGTCTCGTCGGTGCCCATCGCGAGTGCTCGCAGGGCCGTGTCGTAGTCGTCGGGGATGGGCAGGATGTCCCACTTCTGCGGGGTCAGCTCGATGTCCGCGGCGGAGGTGGAGTAGGAGAGTTTCACGCTGCCAAGGATGCCTTTGTAGTCCTTGATGGCACGTCCGAAGTTGATGCGTCCCATGGCTTCCACCACCAGTGTGAGTCGGTTCTCGGCACCGCTGAGTGGCGGCAGGTCGATGGTGGTCTCGCCTCGCGAGCGGTCGATGGTGCCTATGCGCTGGCCGTTCAGGTAGACGATGGCGAAGTCGTGCACGTTGGCGGTGAGCGTCGCGCCTTCACTGATCTGTGGCAGCGTGGTGGTGTAGACCGTCGTGCCCCAGCCCATGTCGAGGTCCTCGAAGGTCTTTATCGCTGAGGCTGTGCGCGCCCGCGCCTGGTCCGTGCCGTTGGTCAGTGGCACGAACTCCGTCAGCCCGAACTGCGGCACACTGATGATGGGCATCGGTGCCTTGGGCACTGCGGGCAGCGCCTTGCCTCCGTTGTACTTGGCCATCATCTTCCGCAGCTCGTAGAACTTGGGTGTGGCCTGTCCGTATTCGTTGATGGGCGCGTCGTAGTCGTACGAGGTGACGTCCGGCTGGTAACCGGGTGAGTTGGAGCCTGCCCAGTGGCCGAAGCTGGTGCCGCCGTGGGTCATGTAGAGCGAGAAGCTGATGCCCTTGGAGAGCATCTCGTCCATGCCGTCGACCATCGCCTTGGCGGGGCGTGTCTCGTGGCGGGCTCCCCACTTGTCGAACCATCCGCTCCAGAACTCGGAGCACATCTTGGGGGCGTCGGGCCGCAGCTCGCCTAGCCGGCGAAACTGGTTGTCGATGTTGGCGCCCGTGCCGAAGTTCATGGTCCAGGTGAGGTCATCCAGCCCGTTCAGCTCGAAGTTGCTGGCCCAGTCGCACTGGAACAGCGCCACTTGGTCGAACCCCGCCCGGCGCACAATGTCGCGAATGGCTGAGACGTAGGCCTTGTCCGTGCCGTAGGAGCCATACTCGTTCTCCACCTGCACCATGATGATAGGTCCGCCGTTCTGTATGGTGAGCGGTGCGAGCTGTTTGCCCACCTCTTGCTCGAACTTCTCTACCCGCTCCAGGAAGTAGGGGTCCGACTCGCGCAGCCGTATGTCTTTCTTCTTCAGTAGCCACCAGGGTAGTCCGCCCATTTCCCATTCGGCGCACACGTAAGGTCCTGGTCGCACGATGACGTACATGCCGTTCCGTTGTGCCACGCGGCAGAACTCCGCCACGTCGTTGTTGCCTGTGAAGTCGAACTGGCCCTCCTGCTGCTCGTGGATGTTCCAGAACACATAGATGCAGACCGTGTTCATGCCCAGCGCCTTACACATCTTGATGCGGTGTTCCCAGTAGGCGCGCGGGATGCGTGGGTAGTGCAGCTCGGCTGCCTTCACCACGAACGGCTCGCCATTGAGCAGGAACGTCCCCTTGCCGGTGGTGAATGTTCCGTGCTTGGCGGCGGCGGTCGCCTTGGGGGGGGCGATGGTTGTCGTTGTCGTCAATGGAGTCCCATTGGAGCCTCTGCCGTTCACGGCGGCCTCAGTGGCTTTAGGGAAGTCCGATTCTCCATAGGTGGCCCTGGCGCTCATAGTGGCGCTGTTGTTGGTCAGTTCGTTGTGGGTGGCAGTGCTCGTTGCGCCCATGGCAGCGTTTGCCGGTGTGGCCGACAGCAGTGCGGCACTCAATAGCAGAGTTGGCAGGATGGCCGAAGGCTTCTTAGTCCATCCGTTTGACGATGGATGATAGGGTAGTCCGCTCTCCGGGATTCGGCGGTGTCCCCATGTTTCAGTAGTTCTTCTTTTCATACGGTATAAGTCTAAAAGTTAGTTTTTGCAGGCTTCTCGCCCTTTGGGGTGTAAATTAACGCATTTTCCCGCAGACCGCCAATGCTACGGCCTAAGTTTTTGCCATAAAAAACAGAAGCATCCTCTTGTGCAAGTCTATTCTCATTTATCACCTCGCAGGCGACCGCATAAGGACGTACGGGAAAGTTGAGTTGGTGCCAAACTCGGCAAAATATTGCAAGTTTGGCACCAACTCGTTTGGCGGTTCCGGATAAACGCTGTACTTTAGCCGTTGGATTTAGCTTCCTAAATGGTTAAGGGTTAAGACGTATGAAGATAATAGGCAGACAGCAGGAGATAGATTCCTTGGAACGGTACATCGCCTCGGAGCAATCGGAGTTCATCGCACTCTACGGCAGACGGCGTGTGGGTAAGACTTTCCTCGTTCGCAACCTCTTTGGCGATAGGTTCGCCTTTGCCGCCACGGGCATTCTGGAGGGCGACCCGGCAGAGCAAAGGGAGAGTTTCAAGGCCTCGTTGCGCGATTATGGGTGCACGGATTGCGCCTTCACGGACTGGATAGAGGCTTTCGCCAAACTGCGTGCCTTGCTCGAGGCGAAGGGCAAGAAGGCGAAGACACCCCTCATCGTCTTCATCGACGAGCTGCCTTGCTTCGACACACAACGCTCAAAATTCGTCCACGCCCTAGGCTATTTCTGGAACAACTGGGCGGCTTGGCAAGGCAACGTCAAACTCATTGTCTGCGGCTCTGCCACCTCGTGGATGACCCGCAACCTGCTCGACAGCAAGGGTGGGCTGCACAACCGCTTGACACATACGCTCTGGCTACGGCAGTTCTGCCTGGCGGAGACGGAGGACTATCTGCTCAGCGCCGGCTTCAAGTGGACGCGCGACAGCATTGCCCAGTGTTACATGGTCTTGGGGGGCATTCCCTATTACTTGAGTCTGTTGGACAATCGCATGAGTCTGCCACAAAACATCGACCGCCTGTTCTTTGCCGCCGACGGGAAAATGAAGGATGAATTCAACCGTCTCTATGGCTCGCTCTTCAAGAACCCCGAGGCTTATCTGAAGGTGATAGACCTCCTTGCCAGCAACCATCAAGGTCTGACGCGCAAGGAACTGACCGAGAAACTGAAGACCAATGGCCGGTTGACGGAAGTCCTCGACGACCTGCAGCAGTGCGGATTCATCAGCCGCATGGCGGTCCGTGCCCAAAGAGGAGGCCTTAAGTCTACAGACGGCATCTATCATCTGACCGACTTCTACACCCGCTTCTACTATGACTTCTGCCGGGGCAAAACGTCCGACGAGCAATATTGGACCCACAAGCTGGCCACCCCGAAGACGAATACATGGATGGGCTTGGCATTCGAGCGGCTCTGCATGGCCCACATTCCGCAAATCAAGTCAGCCTTGGGCATCAGCGGCCTCCACACCGAATACTATTCCTGGCGTAGCCGTGAACATCAGCCCGGTGCACAGATTGACCTCCTCATCGAACGCTCGGACAACATGGTCAACCTGTGTGAGGTCAAATACTCCGCCTCCTCTTACGTAATGGATAAGTCGGAGTACGAGAAGCTGCTGAATCGCCAAGCCGCCTTCGTGGAAGAGACGAAGTGCAAGCAGGGCATCTTCCTGACGCTCGTCACCACTTCCGCTCCCAAGCGGAACGAATACTCCACCCAGATGAACGCCACCGTGCTGCTGGACGATTTGTTTCGTAGATGATTTCCTCTTCCATTTCCTTGCCGTTGCGGCATAATCTGCTTATTTTTGCCGCATAATCTGCGGCGTTTCTCGACGGATAATGCCGCATAACGGGTGGAAGAATGTATATACACGAACATGAGGATTGGACTGAATTCCGTTGGGACGATGCGCAAATAGCCCTCCGGCTGGACGAAGTGACACGCAAGCAAGGCATGCTTTACGGCAAGCTGAGCGGCCTGGGGTTCGACAGCCAGCTCCACGCTGTGGCCGAGAACCTGACAAGCGACTTGGTCCATTCATCGGAGATAGAAGGCATACGACTCAATGCTGACGAGGTGCGGTCGTCCATAGCGCGTCGGCTTGGCATCGAGGAGCGGAAGAGTGTGCCCACGTCGCACTACGTCGACGGAGTGGTGGCCGTGATGCTCGACGCTACGGAACACTACGACCTGGCCTTGACGAAGGAGAGGCTCTGCGCCTGGCAAGCGGCTTTCTTCCCCACGGGGTTCAGCGATGGCAGTCAGATAGAAGTGGGGATGTATCGCACTCATGACGAGCACATCGTGTCCGGCTACCTCGGACGCGAACGTGTGCATTACGTGGCTCCTTCGCCCGGCCGCATAGAGGTGGAGATGCACCGATTCCTCCATTGGTTCAACAGCGAGCAACCCGTCTCGCCCGTCATCCGTTCGGCAGTGGCTCACCTTTGGTTTGTCAGCATTCACCCCTTCGAGGATGGCAATGGCCGGTTGGCGCGCATCCTGGGCGACATGTTCCTCTCGCGGGGCGACGGGAGTCGGTTGCGCTTCTACAACATCTCCTCGGAAATAAACCGTGACAAGAAGAACTACTACCGCATCCTCGAGCGGATGCAGCGTGGCGACGGCGACATCACCGAATGGCTCGTCTGGTACATCGACACACTGCTGTCGGCACTGAAGGAGGCGGAGAGCCTTGTCAGCGGAGCGCTCAACAAATCCCTCTTCTGGCTTCGCGCCTCCTCCATCCCCATGAGCCAGCGGCAGACCGACACGCTGAACCGCTTCCTCGACGGCTATGAGGCGAAGCTGACGACGAAGACTTGGGCAGAGCTCAATAAATGCTCGAAAGACACAGCTGGTCGCGACATTCATGACTTGGTGCGGAAAGGCGTTTTGCGTGAGGAGGTCCCCGGCGCCAAGCGTCCCAGCTATGCCATAGTCTACACCGATGCCGTCTGCGTGGCAGACTTTGCGGACCTGAAGGTGGAGGAACGCGAAGGCGAGCATTTCCTCTGCGCCACCTACAGCGGCGTGACTCCCGTTCGCGAGCGTCTGCTTCGTCTCGATGCCGAGCGTTTCGCCCGCGGAGATTTGTCCGCCGAGGACCTCCTGGAGAAGTATTGCGGCTACATTGTGAAACAAAGTGACCTCTGATGCCTGTTTATAGATAGGTATAGCACGCGGCTCTTTCATTTCTTCGGAGACAAAGAGACTAAGAGTCAAAGAGACAAAAAGCCAAAGAGACGAAGAGTCGAAAAGCCGAAAAGACTACCTCGGAGACGAAAAGTCCACGAGCGAAAGTGGAGAAAAGCCCTTCGGCCACGCCGCCCCGGAGGTGGAAAGCCAGAGATGCGAAGAGGCTTCTTCGACGACTTCCCTGGAGGTTGAAAGACGAAA
>CAVFUK010000115.1:0-4029 GCA_963625535.1 Anaerovoracaceae bacterium
GTCTAAGAGACTCTTTGAAGACTAAAAGACTAAAAGTCTAAGAGACTAAAAGACTTATTTGGAGACTAAGAGACAAAGAGTCTAAAAGACAAAAAGCGTTGAACGTTGACTGTTAGAAGACCGATTCTTCGTAGTAGAAAAGACAACCGTTCGCAAGGCTTCAGACAATCGATTGTTTTGGCCAAAACAATCGATTGTATAAGCCAAAACAATCGATTGTTTTTGCCCAAACGAAGCATAGTCTTTTGGCGCACCAAAAAGCGTTGAATGTTTTATAATAGAGACAAAAAAACTAAGAGACAAAGAGTCTAAGAGTATTACCCAACGAAACAGTCAAAAGGCTCTATTGAAGATGGAAGACTTTGGAAATGGACCCCTCTTTAAAGCTAAAGAGGGGACGGGGTGATTTTCGAAAAAGCCGGAGGACTGAGAGAGGCTAAAAGTCTAAAAGTCAAAGAGATTAAAAGGCTAAAAGAATATTCTCAATCAGGAAGCGGGTCGGAAGACACTATTTCCCGAACCGCTCGCACGCCTCCAGATACGTATCCAGACTGCCGATGTCGAAACGACCGGCAGTCATCCGCCACGCATGCATCACGGTATGCTCCACCATATAATGCGCCAGGTTGCCGGGCGCATCCTTCCCACAACCATTCTCCACCGAATGGCGCACAGCGTCGAGGTCCTTCCGCAGGTAGATGTAGAAAGGCGGCACCGCCAAATGGCTCTTCGGCACCTGCGGCTTCTCCTCCATATTGAGCACCCGCATCTCGCTGTCCACCACTATCACGCCCGTGCGCTGCAGCTTCTCCAGGCTAGGCTGCTCGTGACACATGATGCACGACGTACCCTTCGCCTTGGCAAACTCCACAAACTCGCTGAACGAGAAGAAGAGCAGGTTGTCCGCCGCCACCACCAACAGGTCGTCGTCGATGTGAAGCTGGTCCATGGCATAGAGCAGGTCGCACACGGCACCCAGGCGTGTGTCGTTGGTCTTCGTGCCGTCGTCTATTACAGTCACCGGCTTGGTGTAGTGCTGCTCGTCGGCCCACTGACGAAAGATGTCGGCAAACTTGTGGTTCGTCACTATGATGTGCTCGTCGATGTCGGCAATGCGGTCGATGTCGTCCAACATACGACCGAGTATGGTGCTCTGGCCTATCTTCAGCAGCGGCTTGGGGAAGTTGCGTGTCAGCTCGCCCAGCCGTGTGGCGTAGCCTGCGGCAATAACAATATTCTTCATCTCGATAACGGATTATTTGTCGGCAAAAGTACGAACTTTGTCGGCATCCACCACAATAATGTGGTCCGAAATGGTGAAAACCTTACATAAGATTCGTCGATTCCAGCAATTATCTGTAAGTTTGCAACCGAAACTGAAGTTACACGAATGAAATATTACAGCTATGAGTTCTAAAATTAAACGTTATTTCTTGCCTGAGAGCGAGATTCCTACCCACTGGTACAACATACAGGCGGACATGGTGAACAAACCCCTGCCGCCCTTGAACCCAGCGACCAAACAGCCTCTGAAGCCGGAGGACCTCTATCCTATCTTTGCCGAGGAGCTAAGCCGGCAGGAGCTGAACCAGACGGATGCCTGGATAGAGATACCGGAAGAGGTGCGCGACATGTACAAATATTACCGTTCCACACCGCTGGTGCGCGCCTACGGACTGGAGAAAGCACTGGGCACACCGGCCCACATCTACTTCAAGAACGAGAGCGTGAGCCCGGTGGGTTCGCACAAGCTGAACTCCGCCCTGGCGCAGGCCTACTACTGCAAGAAGGAAGGTGTGACCAACGTCACCACCGAGACAGGTGCCGGACAATGGGGCGCCGCCCTCTCCTACGCCGCAAAGGTGTTCGGACTGGAAGCCGCCGTCTACCAGGTGAAGATCAGCTACGAGCAGAAACCTTACCGCCGCAGCATCATGCAGACCTTCGGCGCACAGGTGACCGCCTCTCCTTCCATGTCCACCCGTGCTGGCAAGGACATCCTCACCAAGACCCCTAACTGCCAAGGTTCGTTGGGAACGGCCATCTCCGAGGCCATCGAGCTGGCACGGACCACACCCAACTGCAAGTATACACTGGGCTCCGTGCTGAGCCACGTGACCCTGCACCAGACCGTCATCGGACTGGAGGCTGAGAAGCAGATGGCGCTGGCCGGCGAATATCCCGATATGGTGATTGCCTGCTTCGGCGGCGGATCGAACTTCGGCGGCATCGCCTTCCCCTTCATGCGTCACACCATACTCGAAGGCAAGAAGACCCGCTACATCGCTGCCGAACCATCGTCGTGCCCGAAGCTGACACGCGGACAGTTCCACTACGACTTTGGCGACGAGGCCGGCTACACACCGCTGTTGCCTATGTTCACCCTGGGCCACAACTTCATGCCTGCCAACATCCACGCCGGCGGTCTGCGCTACCATGGCGCGGGCGTCATCGTGTCGCAGCTGCTGAAGGACGGACTGATGGAGGCTGTGGACATCGAACAGCTCGACTCCTTCAAGGCCGGTTGCCTCTTCGCTCAGGCCGAGGGCATCATCCCCGCTCCGGAGTCGTGCCACGCCATCGCAGCCACCATCAACGAAGCCCTCAAGTGCAAGGAGAGCGGCGAGGAGAAAGTCATCCTCTTCAACCTCTCAGGCCACGGACTGATAGACATGTCGTCCTACGACCAATATCTGTCGGGCAACCTGGTGAACTACGACCTCACCGACGAGGAGATTCAGAAGAACATCGACGAACTGAAGACACTCGAATAATACTATAACTCAGACTCGGTCACCAACCTCCCTGTCGGCAGGCACTCCCCTCCGCGGCGATTGGTGGCCGATTCGTTTTAACTCACTTGTAGACCTATGAAATATCTCGGAGCACACGTACCTACTTCCGGCGGTGTGGAAAACGCACCCCTTAACGCACAGGCCATCGGAGCCAACGCCTTCGCCCTCTTTACCAAGAACCAGCGGCAATGGGTATCGCGGCCACTCACCGCTGAGAGCATCAGCCTCTTCCGCCAACGCTGCGACGAGCTGGGCTTCGCGCCAGAGCACATCCTGCCCCACGACAGTTACCTCATCAACTTGGGTCACCCCGAGGAGGAGGGGCTGCAGAAGTCGCGTGCCGCCTTCCTCGACGAGATGCAACGCTGCGAACAGCTCGGCCTGCGCCTGCTCAACTTCCACCCCGGCAGCCACCTGAACAAGATTCCCCTGGAGGCTTGCCTCGACCGTGTGGCCGAGTCCATCAACTATGCGCTGGAGCGCACACAGGGTGTGACCGCCGTCATAGAGAACACCGCCGGACAGGGCAGCAACGTGGGCTTCGCCTTCTGGCAGCTGCGCCACATCATCGACCGCGTGGAGGACAAGAGCCGTGTGGGTGTCTGCCTCGACACGTGCCACACCTTCACCGCCGGCTACGACCTGGTGGGCGACTACGACGGTGTGTTCCGTGAGTTCGACGAGACCGTAGGCTTCGGCTATCTGCGGGCCATCCACCTCAACGACTCGAAGAAGGCTCTCGCCAGTCGGGTGGACCGTCACGACAACATCGGCCGTGGACTGATGGACATCGCCTTCTTCCAGCGCCTGATGCGCGACCCGCGGTTCGACGATATGCCTATCATCCTGGAGACTCCCGATGAGACGCTCTGGGCCGAAGAGATTCGTCTGCTCCGCTCGTTCGAAAGTTGAACTCTATATATAATAAGGTATAGCCATGGCAGATAATTATCTGGAGAAACATTATGCCGAATATGAGGCACGCAAGGCTGCGTGGGAGCGTGCGAAGAAGTTAGGGAAGAAGAAGCTTCACAGCTCTGTGAAGCCAGCTAAGCCTATAAAAAAGTAGCAAAATCTGTAATATATCTATCGGAGAGCCCACGCGGTTTCAGTATCTCAGTATTTCAATTTAAAAACAGACAGTGGCGTGAGAAGTGCTGCCGTATGTTTGGCTGTTCGGGAAACATCACGTAACTTTGTGGCGTACTGAAGAAAAATGACGATGGAACAACTG
>CAVFUK010000116.1:0-19544 GCA_963625535.1 Anaerovoracaceae bacterium
ATTATATATAAATATATAATAATCAATAAGTTACAAGACAGATAAGGAGTGAGTGGGGAATACTTCCCCAATACCCATACCTTGTTTTTTTCGCTGAAATACTGAAATACTGAAACGCTTTCTGGTCGTTTTCGTCAGCAGTCGCTTCCTTCTACAAGGCATTGAGGGGTCAGTGAGTAGGGTGTGCCTCGCTAGACTCGGCTTCCATCCCTTATAGGCGTGTGCAGGTACAGTTTCTGTGTTTGTGGGCAGTGGAGTAATAGTTGGAGGCAGTGGTAAGGCGTAGGCGATGATGGGAAAGCGAGGGGGCCTTTGGATTGCACTCGGTGAGTTGCGATTGGCTGGAAAGTCCCGATGCCGGGAAATCAGCTGTTCCTTCAAGAGGGGTGACAGCTCTGAAGCAAGGGAGCACTGCCGTTTAATAGAGCGTGTTGAATTTCCAAGGAGGGGGGGGTCGGACCGCCTAGGTGGTAGAATGATTGCCCACGTTGGTCCTATTGTCCTCAATTGCCGTTGTAGGTTTCAGCTTACCCCCTCATCTGCGGGACAAAACCCCTTCGACGCGGAGAGAGAAGTGCGTCGGACGGCGCATTTCCCCGCAAATCCCGTGTCGTTCGTTGAAGGTGAAGTTCACCCTTGCGCCCCACTTTGGGAGGACAAAAGCGGACTTTGCAGGCGTAGCGGACCCTCGATTCGCCCTTTTCGTGGGCTCTGTGAGCAGCGATTTTGAGGATTTTGCCCACTCTGAAACCCTTCGAGCCGCTGGAATGGAACTTTAGAGCGAGCGTATCTCGTTGCTTCATAGGGAGTTAAGTATGATGGCACATTGCCCTGACTAAGGGATTGGAATCGGTTTCAGTTTTCAGTTTATTTTCAAAAGGCACCCGACTCTTGCTTTTCTCTCTTCTTATATTATATATATTATTAATAATCAATAAGTTATAATGGAATAGAGAGGTGTGGCAGCCAGTGTGAATACCTTTTTATTTTTTAATTGAAACTGAAACTGATTCCACTGGCTGTTCATCGTGCCCTTCACGCTGGGCAGTGGCTTCTTCTCTCCAAGGCCTTGTGTGTTTCACCGATTATCCCTACCTTTGCCCCTCGACCGCCGGCATTGCCGGGAAAGGCAAAACAATAACACGTAACGAAAGACAACCCTTTATGGAACAGACAACCTCAGACCAGCGCGGCGAACGCCTGGTGTTCATCGACTACATCCGCGTGGTGGCGTGCCTCATGGTGATGATGGTGCACGCCGCCGAGAACTTCTATGTGACGGGATTGCCCTGCCTGGGCGAGAACATGACCCTCGTGCCCAACGAGGCCAGCCGCTTGTGGATTCCCTTGTGGAACGGCGGGCTCTCGCGCACTTGCGTGCCCCTGTTCATCATCGTCTCGGCCTTCCTGCTGGTGCCCATGAGGCCGGGTGTCAGCATGGGACAGTTCTACCGCCGCCGGTTCCTGCGCGTGCTGCCGCCCATGGTGGTCTTCATGGTGCTCTACTGCCTACTGCCGCCGCTCTGGGGCGGGCTGTCGTGGGACGAGGCCACCGCGCAGCTGCTGCGCCTGCCCTTCAACTTCCCGCCTAATGCTTACCACCTGTGGTTCATGTATCCCCTCATCTCGCTCTACCTCATCATCCCCGTCGTGTCGCCCTGGCTCGAGAAGGCCTCCGCGCGCGACGAGCTCACGTTCCTGGCCCTCTTCGCCCTCTCCACCTTCCTGCCCCTGCTCCACAAACTCACGCCGCTGACTGAGGTGTGGGGCGAATGCTGGTGGAACCACTACCACGCCCTGTGGTACTGCTCGGGCTACCTGGGCTACCTGGTGATGGCCCACTACATACGGTTCCACATCCGCTGGAGTGTGCCCCGGCGCCTTTGGGTGGGGGCGGTCTGCTTCCTCGTGGGAGGAGCCTTCACCGCGTGGTCACACTGGGCCATGGGAGTGCCCGGCCGTCCCATCCACCTAGGGTTGCTGGAGTACGCCTGGGAGTTCTGCACGCCCAACGTGCTGCTCGCCTCCTTCGGTCTGTTCCTCCTGTTCACCTGCATCCGCCAGCGCCGCGCGCCTCGCCTGGTGACGGAGCTGAGCCGCCTCTCCTTCGGGATGTACCTGATGCACGTCTTCTTCATCACCCCCATAGCGCAGCACTTCGTCCACGGCGACCCTGCGAACCCGCTCGTGCCTGTGGCCCTGGCCATCCCCCTGAGCGCCCTGCTCTGCTTCGTCTGCTGCGCCCTGGTGACGAAGCTGCTCACACTGCTGCCCGGCAGCAAGTGGATTGTGGGGTAGGGGGCGGAGACTTCCCTAAAATCACACCGCCCCCGATGAAAAAACGTGCGGGGAAACTACGGTGAGTCCAAAGAAAATTGGTAACTTTGCACAATCCTAGGGGGCCGGGAGCTTTAGGATGTTTGGATTCTAGGCAAACCGGGAACTTTAGGAGATTTGGACCTTAGGCAAACCGGAAACTTAGGGAATTGCAATCTTAGGGGAAACTGAAACTCTCAAGAGACTGGAATCTTAGGGAAACCGAAACTCTGAAGAGACTGAGATCTTAGTGACACTGAGACTCTGAAGAGGCCGCAAATTTTGTGAAACTGAAACTCCCAAGAGAAGAGACTGGAATCTTAGTGCCCCCCGGGAACCTTAGGAGAACTAAATAACGAAAAACTAAAAATCGAAATATGAACTCAAGACACTGTCTGCTCACCGCCACGGCCATCGTCGCCATGGCCATCGCCGCCGCCAGCTGCGGCAACGGGAAATCATCTAACGCCGCCACCGCCGGCGACTCTACTGCCGTCATCTCGTCCTCCGACATCCACACCATCGACAGGGCCTCCAAGGCCGACACGCTCCGTTACGACACCCTGTCGTGCCGCGTAAACTATCCGGGAGTGAAATCCTCCATAGCCATCGACTTCCCCCGGGCGGACACCCAGATAGCCGCCACCGTGCGACAGTTCATCAACGCGCAGCTGGCGGACATGTATCTGCCCTACACGTGCGTGTACGACGGCACTCCCGAGCGGGTGGAGTACAAGGGCGACCTCAGCGATGCGCAGGCCATGATGCAGTTCTACGCGAACGGCAACGCCGAGTGGATGAAGAACGACCGCGAGCAGGCGGAGATGGCTGAGGAGATAGAGTACGCACAACATGAAGCGGTGCGCAAAGCCTACGAGGCCGACAAGTACATTGTCTACAACACCGCCGCCATCACCTATCTGGGCGGAGCCCACGGCTCGTTCGTCAGCTACGACTACGTCATCTCGAAGCTCACCGGCAAGGCGCTCACACAGACCGTGGACACCACCAAGGTGAAGCAGCTGCAGCCCTACATCCGCAAGGGCGTAATCGAATATTTCCACGAGTGCGGCGAGACGGATGTGAACGCTAGCAACCTCTTCGACAACCTCCTGCTGTCGGAAGCGGACGGCCACACCATACCCCTGCCCGCGAACACGCCTGCCTTCTCCGCCAAGGGCGTGGTCTTCACCTATCAGGAGTACGAGATTGCCGCCTACTGCTACGGTCTGGTGAGCTTCATCGTCCCCTACGACGACATCAAGCCCTACCTCGTGCCCGAGGCCAAGGCGCTGGTGGAGTGACGGGAAAGTGCTCTCTACACTGAAGAATTCTGTGGCGTAGAGGGATTATACGCTTGGACGAGAGCCCCTTGGCAGTTCCGAAAGCCGAATAGCGGGGTCAACCGCTTTTTTTAGACGGAGAAAATTTGCATCATTCGGAAAAATAAAATACATTTGCGAAAACTAATAGCCGATTGTTGGACCGACAACAACGAACAAATAGCCGAAGCAATGGACATAAAAGACAAGGGTGTTACCTTCTTCGTTGCCTTCTGTATTGAAGAATATGCAGCGGCGAAGGGGATGACTGGCGAGCAAGTCCTCGACCTGTTTAACCGGTATGGTGTGACCGACTACCTCAGCCGGTGCTATGAGCCACTTCATACCCAAGGTCGGGAGTGGCTGATTGCCGAGATTGACGAGTTCATCGGTTTTAGAAAGGACGGACAAACATGAAAATCTATCACGGAAGTCTGGAAATAGTGGAATGCCCAAAAATATTGGAGCCCGACCGTAAACTCGATTATGGTCCGGGTTTCTATACTACCACGTCCGAGAGGCAGTCCAGAGACTGGGTAGAACGGCGTATGTTAGAGAGAAAAGGAGCGTATGGTTATGTGAATGTCTACGATTTTGACGAGAACAGTCTGTCGGAGCTGAAAACCCTCATTTTCCCGGAACCAAACCGGGATTGGGCGGATTTCGTGATGGCCAACAGAACCCGGAGAGGCTTCACTCACGACTACGATGTTGTCTATGGTCCTGTAGCAAACGACAGAGTATTTTTCCAGTTTGGACTCTATGAGTCTGGCGCCATCAGCGTGGAGTCTTTGATTAGAGAGCTCAAGACTTATAAGTTGGTAGACCAATATTTGTTCCATACAGAGCGGTCGCTGACTGCTTTGCATTTTGCTGAAGCCACTAAAATAACTAAAATAACATTGTAATATGTTTGAAGTAAACCAATCCAACGTACATCTGCTCATCCCGGGAAAAGTGATGTGGATGGTAGAGTATTTGCACGACGACTATGGTCTGACGATGCAACAGGCCATGGACCGCATCTACCATTCCGCACTCTACAAGAAGCTCTCCACCGAGAGCACCAAGTACTGGCACCTGGGCCCCGTGGACCTCTACACCGAACTGCAGGCCGAGCTGCAGGCTGCCCCCGACGCGAACAAACCGAACGAATGAGAAAACTCTACCTGGACGTGGACGGCGTGCTGCTGACGGCTCGCGACACGAAAACCGCCCCCGACGGAGTCCGCTTCCTGGAGGCCGTGCTCCCTCGGTTCGATTGCTATTGGCTCACAGGTCGACTTGAACCGGTAACGGGAGTTGCTACGCATCCTCTCCGAACGCCTGCTCCAATGATTGTTCCCAACAAAACACACCCAGGCTTGAGCATACGGAACGCAAGAGGCCGGAAAGGGACATTCCGGCCCCATCCGGCCTGTACGGGGAAAGCTGCTGGGCAGATACGTGGACAGCTTTCCTGAAAATTGTTTTTTTCAATCTTTTCCGTCTAAGACGCGGAAACCCGTCCGGACTTTTGAATCCGTGGGAACCGCCTTGGCGAGCGCCGCGTCACTGTCCGATGGAACCTCCTGTGAAATTATCGACAGCGACTTTGAAGCTGACAGGAACCAGCACGGGGTTTCCACCTTCGTCGGGGTCCCTGGGGTCAACATAACCGGCACCTTGGCCAAAGACGAACGTATAGGTGTACTTCTTCCCAGGGTCCCAAGAGCCGTCGTTCACAGGGATGGCAACCCACTCGGTGTCTGTGTTCTTGACATCCTTCGGCCAGATTTGTGCCGATGTGCCACCTTGCTCACTGTATATCTTGCATTTGACAAAGAAGTAAGCGCCGTTTACGTTACCTTCGGAGTCCGCCGCTTTCTTGTCCCAAGGGGTCAGCGTTTGGGGCAACATGAACATAGCTCCGACAAATGTTCCGCTTTTGTCCGTTTTCGTCAGGTCGCCCTCCTTCACACCGTTTAAAGTCAGGCTCTCAACGCCGGCTTCGTAACCATTCTTGAGCGGGTCTTTCTGGCCGCTCCACGTGCCGATGGTCGTCTGGTCTTCGGCTGAGCCTGCGGAAGTGGTTGCCTTCGGATAGGCGAAAGTGCCCATCCCGTTCACGTTCATCACTTTCACCCCGTCAATCATCACTTTCATATTCTTGTTCGTGTTCTTGGCGCGGAACACAATTTGCGAAAGGGCGTGGCGGAAGTTGATGCTGACCGGGGCTTCGTCTTTGGCCGTCCTCGTTTCGCCCGTGTTCACGGCATACAGCAGGTCAATCTGGTCCTCCGCCTTTTCGTTGATGGTGTAATTGACAATCTTTGTGTCGGATGCGCTGAATGTGACATTCGTACCCTGCGGGCTGACGGAGTAGAAATTGAGTTTGGCGGCGGGCCAGAAAATGGTCCCTTCGTATCCCCAGCTACCGCCCTCCGTGTAATTCACCAGAAGGTTGTTTATGTATTCCATTCCGTCCTCGTCGTCCGTGTAAGCCGACACTTTGAATCCATCATTCTTGATTGTTTCTCCCGTGGTGGCGGCCACGCGGGTGGTCATTCCGGCAGACGCGCTGAACGCGATGGCCTTGCCGGGATTGCTCTCGATCACTTCGTCATTGGTGCAAGACGCCAATGCGATGGCTGATAAAGCCACAAAATACAAATTCCTTTTCATATATGCAGAATTTTAATTGGTTGATATTGTCAGTTGGTTACATCTTTATTTCTTCATTCACTTCCTCCCAGCCATCCGTGTTGATGTCGAATCCGGTGCCGCCAATGGGCTCCGGGAGGTCCAGTCCGTCGATGACGATGTGCACGCGCCGCTTGTCCGCGGCCTGATGCACCTGTTCGGTCACATCCTGTGTGTAACAGCGGATCTTGTCGTCTTTTCCCCACACGAACAGCCGTAGCTTGTGGGGCTCCGTGTTGTCGGGATGATGTCCGAACGTGCAGAACCCGCCTGTTATGAGCGACTCACCGTCCGAAGCGGCGTCGAAGGGGATGGTGAAACACTCTTTCCCCAACGCGTCCTGCGCCATGGCGAGCGAGCCGGACATCCCCGAGAGCGAGGCGCACATGTCGTTGGCGTAAATCAGATTCCTCACGTTGCGTATCTCGTAGGTGTAGGTGCAAACCTGTTCACTGGGATAAAGCGTCAGCGCCTTACGGTCGGTCGTGTACTGCTCCTCTTGGTCCTGCTCCGGCACGCAGGTGTAACGGATGCCCGAGTCGGTTATTTCCACCTCCCGCGAGCAACAGCCCCAGAGCATGTCCGGGCAAATCACCACCGGCTCGTCGACCGTGGCTGACGACTTTGTGCCGCTGCCGTACACGGGCTCGAAGATGTTGCCTTCGCGGGTGTAGAACTCATAGGTGTCGAAGCGGTCTATTCCCCGGAAGAGCACTGCCTCGGCGTCGTTGTTGTGGCAGATCACCTGGTATCTGCCCGCCACGATGTCTATCTTTCCGCCTTCACGCCCGTTGAAGTCGAAGCGTTGCACGCTGAGGCCTTCTTCCATCGGGTAGAAATACACGCACATGCCTTTCGGGGCGGCTTCGGGAGCGTTGCGCCAGTCAAACACCACACTGACTTCCTTTGTATGCGGATGGTGGTAGCACAGCTCCTTATGCTCGCACGAAGGGAATAGCACGTTTAGCATTGTCAGGTACAGCATGGCCATACCTGTACGAATCAGTTTCTTGTTCATCGTTTGTCTCCTTTCTCCTTATTGTAATTGCCCCGTCCGATGAGCCACACGAGCGAAGCCTCCACTTTCGTGGGCCCGAACCAGTGGCGCTGCTTGGTGCATTGCCACACGTAACAGTCGTCCATGGGTTTGTATTCGTAGTACGTTCCGGCCCAGTAGCCCACGCCGATGCTGAAGTCGATGTTCAGCCTCCGGGCGATGGGGAGCGAGTAGCCGTATTCCACGCCCGCGGCGTAGTTCATCTTGTCCCACAGCGTGCCGCCGGGCTTGCCGCCCATGTAGCCCCGGCCTCCACTCTCGAAGTCGTAGGTGAACAGCTGGCCGTAAACGCCGAGGTGGTGTCCGGTGAGCGGTTTCTCCTTGGCGGCCTTGCCGAACCACTTGCGCAGGGCGATGTCGCCTCCGTAGGCACGCCAGTACCAGTGGCTACGGTTCCTCCGCCACCAACCGTACATCCAGTTGCCGACAACGGACCAATCGCTGCCGAGATAGAACTCCACGCCGACGTTTGGCACGAGCAATGCGTCGTAGAGCATGTTCGTCCGCACGTCCATGTAGAAGGGGGTGTCCTGTGCGGGGGTGAAGACCATGTCGCGCGACATGAGTTTGTCGCTGATCACCAAGGTATCCACCCGCGGAAGCAGGATTTCCAGCTTGGGCATGGGTATGGGCGCCATCGGATTGAGCACCTTCTTGTACGATAGGTAAAGCCGTGAGGCACGGAGCTCGGGGAAGAGATTCTTGTACATGTACCTGTACGGTGCACCTCCCCGCAACCGTTGTATCCGTCCCAGGGGGTCGCCTTTGGGAAAGGTGTCGCCTTGCGCCTCGTCGGCTATTTCACGCAGCAAGGCGAGGGTCTCCTTCTTGTAAGGCACTTTCGGGTCGTCTTGTACCAGACGGACCAGGCCGTTCCAGTCGCGCCCGAGGAACCTGGTTGTCTTCAGCGAATCCGGCAGGTTGCCGTATCGTGAGAGGTAGTCGAACAACACGCCCGCGCGTTTCTCGGACAGCCATGTGTTGAGTTGAATGCTGCCGTCGGGCGAGGCGCCGCCCACGACGAGGATTTTTTGTAGCCGGTAAATGGAGTCGGCGTAGTTTGTGCGCAGGCTATCCGCTATGCGGGCCAGTGATTTCCGGTTGTCGCGGAGCTCTGGCACGAGGTCAATCTTCCCCAGATGGAAGTACATCTTCACGGAATCCCGCACCTCGTGTACACTCTGCGCCGCGACCTTTCCACCCATAGCGACAATCAGCAGTGCCGCTATCCATGTAGATCGGATGTGTCTTTTTTGTTTCATCTCATATTGTTTATTTGATACTGTCTTTAATCAAACTGCTACTTCTCTTCAGAATGGAATCGCTTATTTTACTCAATGAGTATACTGCTTCCGGTACCTCTCTTCGCAAGAGAAGTATTTCGACCGCAAAGATATGAAAATAGCTGACATAAATAAAAAGAAATAATCATGTTTTGTGATAAGAAATAAATTTACAGGTAAAAAGTATGAAAACTTCTGTCATATAGTAGAAATAGTACATCTAGCCATGCATAAGTGACAATGTCGAATAAGCGCAAATGTTGAGCAAACAAGACAACTATATATAATAGAGGATTGATATATAATATGATACAAAATCACTCTTTCTCTTGCGAAGAGAAGTATCTCGGTACGCTACGCCGTCAGACCAGGAAAATGCATGGACGTGAATGGGGTGCGGAGACAATGAATTACCGTAAACCCGGCCATCGTAGGGAATATGTCGGGTTTACGGCAAGGTGTGCGCACGGTCTTTTTTACAGAGATTTTAAGATAAGACTGTTCGCATTGTCCACCAATGAAGTGTCTAAAGAAGCGAGATAGATGCGGGTGGTGCTTTCCGAGTCGTGTCCCATAGCCTCGCTGATAGTGGAGACAGGTATGTTTTTGCTTTTGGCTATGCTTGCCCACGCATGGCGGGCGACATAGGTCGTCAGCGGTATTCCCAGCTCCAGCTGTTCGCCGAGTTTCTTCAATTTATCATTGACCAAATGGGCCGCGTTCTTGTATTGCCGCCTCTCGTCGGCATCCGTGTCCCTGATAATCGGCAGCAGATAAGGCGTCCCTGTGGTGTCGTACTTGCCGATAATCTCCTGCATGGGTTTTTCCCATTTGACGAAAAGCTTTTGGTTGGTCTTGTGACGACGGTACGACAGGATGCCGTTCTGCAAATCCTTTTTCTTCAAGAATGCCATGTCGATGAACGACATTCCCCGGGTGTAGAACGAGAACATGAATACATCCCGGGCGAAATCCGTCGCCGGCGTGAGCGTCAGGTCGAGATCCCGTATCTGGCGGATGATTTTCAAGGGTACAGCCCTTTTGATGGTCTTGTCGATGCCTGTATAGACGTGCTTGAACGGGTCGCGCTGTACGGTCACTCCCTTTTCGACTGCCCGGTTGTAGATGGCCCGCAACCCACGCATGTAATAGGAAGACGAGTTCGGGCATATTCCCCTTGCTTTCAGAAAGGTCTCGTACCTCACCATTAGGTCCGAGTCCACCTCGCTCGGAAGTACGTCATTTTCCCCGGCAAAACGTCCGAAACTGTTTATGACAGTCGTGTACCGCTCGGCTGTTCGCTTTTTGCCA
This sequence comes from Anaerovoracaceae bacterium, assembly GCA_963625535.1. Lineage (GTDB taxonomy): Bacteria > Bacteroidota > Bacteroidia > Bacteroidales > Bacteroidaceae > Phocaeicola_A. The sequence continues at coordinate 9,972 of CAVFUK010000116.1, forward strand.
ATCTGCTCCAGTTGCTTGATAAGCTCCCGGGCAATAGACACGAAGCCTTCCGTTTCCGCGGGGGCAAGGTAGAGCTTCACCACATCGTCGGCGGTAAAGTCACGGTTTGTACGTTCCAGTCGGGAAACGATGCTTTTCAGCCGTGCCGTGTCGTTCGCAATCCGTTCCCTTAACGTTGTCAGATAAGCGTGCCTGTCCTGCCCGCTGTCCGGTGGCAGGAGCACCTTTGCGTGCGGTTTGTCCCATTCCGTGGAAAAGAGTTTGTAACCGGTGTTGATTTGTCGCGGCACACGGCCGTGAATAACTTGATAGAATAATGTGCCTTCTCTCGTCGGGACGGAAGAGGCACGGAATTTTACTTTTACTGTCGTCATACTTCAACTGTTAGAATTGTTCCATGTGCTTTTTGGAAACCTGAAATGATTGTTTGTCAGATTCTTCCTTTCTGCTGTTTCCTATGCAAAGTTAAGTTTGACCCCAGACTGCCTGACGGGAAGGTGTATAAAAAGAAACAGCGCCATGTCGTTGTGTATGAACGGCTATGGCGCATGACTATGGCTTGTGTAAGTAGCGATTAGAATATCGCTCGTCCCTTAGAACTCCGCGCGGTGCACCTCCACTACGGCCTCTATGCCGCGGCGGAAGATGTCGAGACGGAAGTTCTCGTTGGGGGAGTGGATGGCGTCGCTCTCCAGACCGAAGCCCATGAGGACGGTCTTCACGCCCAGAATCTGCTCGAAATCGGCGATGATGGGGATGCTGCCGCCACGGCGCACGGCCAAGGGTTGACGGCCGAAAGCCTTGGTGAAGCCTGCCTCGGCAGCCCGGTAGGCGGGCAGGTCGATGGGGCAGACGTAGCCCTCACCGCCGTGCATCGGGGTGACGGTCACCTTCACCGAACGCGGGGCGATGGAGCGGATGTAGTCCGCGAAGAGGGCGCTGATCTCCTCGTGACGCTGATGGGGAACCAGGCGGCACGAGACCTTGGCGTAGGCCTTGCTAGGGATGACGGTCTTGGAACCCTCGCCCGTGTAGCCGCCCCAAATGCCGCACACGTCGAACGCCGGTCGGCAACTGTTGCGCTCCAGCGTGGAGTATCCCGTCTCGCCCTGCAGCTCATCCACACCGATGGCCTGCTTGTAAGCCTCCTCGTCGAAGGGAATCTGTGCGATCATCTCGCGCTCGGCGGAGGGCACGGCCTCCACACGGTCGTAGAAATGGGGCACGGTGATGCGTCCGTCGGCGTCGGTCACTTGCGCCAGCATCTTGCAGAGCGTGTTGATGGGGTTTGCCACGGCACCGCCGAAGTGACCTGAGTGGAGGTCGCGGTTGGGTCCGGTGACCTCAATCTGCCAGTAGGCGAGTCCGCGCAGTCCCGTGGTGAGCGACGGCAGCTCGGCTCCCAGCATGCTGGTGTCCGACACCAGGATGACGTCCGACCGCAGCAGCTCCTTGTGCTTGCCGATGAAGGCGTTGAGGCTGGGCGACCCTATCTCCTCCTCGCCCTCGAAGATGAACTTCACGTTGTGGCGCAACAGTCCGTAGCGGGCGGCGTACTCGAAGGCTTTCACCTGCACGAAGGCCTGCCCCTTGTCGTCGTCGGCTCCGCGGGCGTAGATGCGTCCGTCGCGAATCTCCGGCTCGAAGGGTTCGCTCTGCCACTGCTCCAGCGGCTCGGCGGGCATTACGTCGTAGTGGGCGTAGATGAGGATGGTTGAGGCCTTGGGGTCGACAATCTTCTCGGCGTAGACCAGCGGGTTGCCCTCCGAAGGCATTACCTCGGCGCGGTCCGCTCCGGCAGCGAGGAGCAGTTCCCGCCACCGCTCGGCGCAGGCAATCATGTCCGCGTGGTGCTCTGGCAGGGCGCTGATGCTGGGGATGCGTATGAGACTGAAGAGCTCGTTCATGAAACGGCTCTCGTTCTCGTGAATGTACTGTTTAATGTCGATGATGTTTTCCATAATATAATAAGGTATTAAGTGGTTTATAATCTTGTTTCTTTTTGACGAGAGGAATCTTCGGCTCCTTCGTACCAACAATTCCGGCTTCGAGGCTTCGCTCCTCTACCGGATAGACCTTTGGAAATCTTTCGGCTTCGGGGCGGTCGGAACTTCCGAATCTCTTTATCGGTTTAGGGCTCCGGACTTCTTCGCCTTTATAGGTTTCGGGGCTCGAAGCCTTTACTGGGAAGCGTGTTCAGAGCCTCGTCGCCTTGTCCAACAAGTAATAGTCGAGCACCACCATGGCGGCCATGGCTTCCACGATGGGGACGGCTCGAGGCAACACGCAGGGGTCGTGGCGACCACGGGCTTTCACCACCGTCTCCTCGCCCCGGACGCTGACCGTAGGTTGCTCGGTGAGCAGGGTGGGGACGGGCTTGAAGGCCACGCGGAAGTAGATGTCCTGTCCGTTGCTGATGCCTCCCTGGATGCCTCCCGAATGGTTGGTGCGGGTGGAGACTCTGCCCTCCTCCATGCAGAAGAGGTCGTTCAGCTGCGAACCTCGTCCGGTAGCGCCCTCGAAGCCCTCGCCGTACTCGAAGCCTTTGACGGCGTTGATGCTGAGCATGGCGCTGCCGAGTGCCGCGTGGAGTTTGCCGAAGACCGGTTGCCCCAGGCCCACAGGACATTGGCGGACGACGCCGGTGATGATGCCCCCGATGGTGTCGCCCTCACGCTTCACGGCGGTGATGAGCTCCTCCATGGCCGCCGCCTTCTCCGGGTCGGGACAGCGCACGGCGTTGGTCTCTATGAGCGCGGGGTCGTAGAGCCGATAGTCGCGATTGAGGCTGATGGGGCCCACCTGCGAGGTGTAGGCGTAGAGCTCCACGCCCAGCTGCCGGAGCGCCAGCTTTGCCAGCGCGCCTCCCACGCAGCGCGAGATGGTCTCGCGTGCCGATGAGCGTCCGCCGCCCCGATGGTCGCGCAGGCCATACTTCTGTTGGTAGGTGAAGTCGGCGTGCGAAGGCCGATAGAGCGAGCGCAGGTTCTCGTAGTCGCCGGAGTGTTGGTTGGTGTTGCGTACCAGAAATCCGATTGGAGTGCCTGTGGACTGCCCCTCGAAGATGCCTGAGAGGAACTCCACTTGGTCCTCTTCCTTGCGGTCGGTGGTGAGCTTGCTCTGTCCCGGTTTGCGCCGTGCCAGCTCCTGTTGTACAAAGTCCGTGTCGATGGCGATGCCTGCGGGGAATCCGTCGACGACACCGCCTATGGCCGCTCCGTGCGACTCGCCGAAGGTGGTGAGCCGGAAGATGTTTCCGAATGTATTGTTGAACATGTTGCTACGCTATGTTTGTTTTAAACGTCGGACGATTAGTTGCAGCCTCCGCATCCGCCTTTGTCGCCGCAGCCACCACCTTCGCCGCAACCACCACAGCCACCATCGCCGCAGTTGCCGCCGCAACCTCCGCAGCCGCCTTCGCCGCTGAGCATGTTCAGCATCTGCTCAATCTCCTTGTTGCTGGCGGGACGGTTCTCCAACACCTGGCCCGCGAAGGTCAGGTCCTTGCCTGCCAGCGGGTGGTTGAAGTCCATCACCACGGCGTCGGGCTTCACGGCCACCACGGTGCCTTGCATGCGGGTGCCGTCGGAGTTGATCATCGGCACCACGTTGCCCTCGTAGATGCGGTCGGAGTCGAACTTGCCGTCAATCTCGAAGATGCTGCGCGGCAGGTCCATCACGTAGGCGTTGTTCACCTCACCATAAGCCTCGGCCACGGGGATGGTGAACTCGAACTTCTCGCCCGGACGCTTGTCGACGAGGCGGTTCTCGAAATAGTCGAGTGTAGTGCCCATGCCCGAGATGAAGCGGAACGGGCGTTCCACGGTTGCTTTCTCCACCAGGCTCTTCTGTCCGTCCTCGGTGATGTAGAGTTCGTAGCTCACGGCTATGTAGTTGTTCACTGTATTCTCCATAATTCTTATATATTATATAATGTATTGGTTATTATTGGGGGACAAAGATAATGCAAATCGAAGACAAAAGCACCAAGCTTGCTTGATTGATTTTGTTGAGGTGCCGCTTATCTTATCTAAAGACAGTAAAGATGACGCAAACCGAGCCCGTCGGTTGAGAAATAAGGCGAAATCCGTCGATGAGCCTACTTGACAGACCAATGTCGGCGAACGAATGCGCCTGCGAGGTGCTACGTTGCGAGGAGGTCGACCAAAAGGAAAAAGCTGACGTGGATGGCTACAGATTGTAAGTGGCCTCGTGACGAACGTAATGCGCTGACAGATTGGATGGTGCGTGCTCTGTGACGGTCATTTGGTGGCGTTTGGATGATAACGAAATTACGAATTTACTCAGACTATTCTTTCAAATATTCCATTTTCCCGTGAAAAAACTATCCGTTTAGTTTGGCGGTAATGAAAAAAGCTCTACCTTTGCAGCCATAAAACAGTAAACAATCGTATGATTAACAATACAGTCATTAACCTAGCAGCTTTGCATGTCATTCACGTCGTGGTCGTTCTATCCAAAGCGTGAGAAAGGTTCGTGTATGTATGTTTAATAAACAAAGATATTGAAAGCCTTTCTCAATGCAATGTGAGAAGGGCTTTTTTAGTTTTGAAGAAGATATAGTTATGAAGAATCAATTACGCAGTGCCATCAGTACGCAAGGTCGTCGCATGGCGGGAGCCCGTGCCCTTTGGGTTGCCAATGGAATGAAAAGAGAGCAGATGGGAAAGCCCATCATCGCTATCGTCAACTCGTTCACCCAGTTCGTGCCGGGACACACACATTTGCATGAAATCGGTCAGCTGGTGAAGGCTGAGATTGAGAAACTCGGTTGCTTCGCCGCTGAGTTCAACACCATCGCCATCGACGACGGAATCGCCATGGGTCACGACGGAATGCTCTACTCGCTGCCCTCACGCGACATCATCGCCGACAGCGTGGAGTACATGGTCAACGCCCACAAGGCCGACGCCATGGTCTGCATCAGCAACTGCGACAAGATCACCCCGGGAATGCTTATGGCCACCATGCGTCTGAACATCCCTACCGTGTTCGTCTCCGGCGGACCGATGGAGGCAGGCGAGTGGAACGGACAGCATCTGGACCTCATCGACGCTATGGTGAAGTCAGCCGATTCATCCGTCAGCGACGAGGACGTGGCTAAGATTGAGGAGAACGCCTGCCCCGGCTGCGGATGCTGCTCGGGCATGTTCACCGCCAACTCCATGAACTGCCTCAACGAGGCCATCGGAATGGCGTTGCCAGGCAACGGAACCATCGTGGCAACCCACGTGAACCGCACCCAACTCTTCAAGGACGCCGCAGCCCTCATCGTGAAGAACGCCTACCGCTACTACGAGGATGGCGACGAGAGCGTGCTGCCCCGCAGCATCGCCACCCGCCAGGCTTTCCTCAACGCCATGACCCTGGACATCGCCATGGGAGGCTCCACCAACACGGTGCTCCACCTGCTGGCCATCGCCCACGAGGCGGAGGTGAACTTCACCATGGACGACATCGACATGCTCTCGCGCAAAGTGCCTTGCCTCTGCAAGGTGGCTCCCAATACCCAGAAGTACCACGTGCAGGACGTGAACCGCGCGGGCGGCATCCTCAACATCATGGGCGAGCTTGCCAAGGGAGGTCTGGTGGACACCGCCGCCAAACGTGTGGACGGATTGACACTGGGCCAAGCCATCGACAAGTACGACATCGACAAGGCAGACGTGGACGCTGAGGCCACACGCATCTACTCGAGCACCGCGGCCGGACACTTCAACATCAAGCTCGGCTCGCAGGACACCAACTTCAAGACCCTCGACACCGACCGTGCCGAAGGCTGCATCCGTGACCTGCAACACGCCTATTCGAAGGACGGCGGACTGGCTGTGCTCAAGGGCAACATCGCCCAGGACGGCTGCGTTGTGAAGACCGCTGGCGTGGACGAGAGCATCTGGAAGTTCACCGGACCCGCTAAGGTGTTCGACTCGCAGGAAGCTGCCTGCGACGGCATCCTCGGCGGCAAAGTGGTGGCAGGCGACGTGGTTGTCATCACCCACGAAGGGCCCAAGGGCGGACCGGGAATGCAGGAGATGCTTTACCCCACCTCCTACATCAAGTCGAAACACCTGGGCAAGGAGTGCGCCCTCATCACCGACGGACGCTTCAGCGGCGGTACGTCCGGCTTGAGCATCGGCCACATCTCTCCGGAGGCTGCCTCGGGCGGCAACGTGGGCAAGCTGGTTGACGGCGACATCATCGAGATTGACATCCCCAACCGTTCCATCAACGTGAAACTGACCGACGCTGAGCTGGCAGCGCGCCCCATGGCGCCCGTCACCCGCGACCGTCAGGTGCCCAAGAGCCTGCGCGCCTACGCCAGCATGGTGAGCTCGGCCGACAAGGGCGGTGTGAGAATTATCGACTAAAGAAAAAAGGTACATTCATTATAAATATGAGTAACGAAGAGACAATAAGTGGTGCGGAGGCGCTGATGCGTTCATTGGAACGCCAGGGCGTGAAGACCATCTTCGGCTATCCCGGAGGTTCCATCATGCCCGTGTTCGATGCCCTCTACGACCACACAAGGACGCTGAACCACATCCTCGTGCGCCACGAACAGGGCGCCACACACGCCGCCGAAGGCTTTGCCCGTGTGTCGGGCAACGTGGGCGTCTGTCTGGTGACCAGCGGACCGGGTGCCACCAACACCATCACCGGCATTGCCGACGCCATGATTGACAGCACCCCGATGGTGGTGATTGCCGGACAGGTGGGCACGGCTTTCCTGGGTAGCGACGCCTTCCAGGAGGTCGACCTCGTGGGCATTACGCAGCCTATCAGCAAATGGAGCTACCAGATACGCCGCGCCGAAGACGTGGCCTGGGCCGTGGCCCGCGCTTTCTACATCGCCAAGAGCGGACGTCCCGGGCCCGTGGTGCTCGACTTCGCCAAGAACGCGCAGGTGGAGAAGATAGTCTACCGCCCCGTGGACATCGACTTCATTCGTAGCTACGTGCCGGTGCCCGACACCGACGCACAGTCGCTCGCCGATGCCGCAGCCTTGATAAACGCCGCCGAGCGTCCGCTCGTGTTGGTGGGACAGGGCGTGGAGCTGGGCGGTGCACAACAGGAGCTTCGCCAGTTCGTGGAGAAGGCCGACCTGCCTTGCGGTTGCACGCTGCTGGGACTCTCCGCCATCCCCTCGGACCATCCGCTGAACAAGGGAATGCTGGGAATGCACGGCAACCTGGGTCCCAACGTGAAGACCAACGAGAGCGACGTCATCATCGCCGTGGGAATGCGCTTCGACGACCGCGTGACCGGCAACCTTGCCACCTACGCCAAGCAGGCGAAGATTATCCACATGGACATCGACCCCTCCGAGATAAACAAGAACGTGAAGGTGGACGTGGCCGTGCTGGGTGACTGCAAGGAGACCCTCCGTCGCCTCACCGAACTCATCAATCCCGCCAAACACACGGAGTGGAACGAGAGTTTCCACGCCTACGAGGAGACGGAGAACCGCGAGGTCATCGAGAAGGAGATTCACCCCAAAGCCGGACCGTTGCGCATGGGCGAGGTGGTGCGCGCTGTGAGCGAGGCCACTCGTCACGAGGCCATCCTGGTGACCGACGTAGGTCAGAACCAGATGATGTCCGCCCGCTACTTCCGCTACAGCAAGAGCCGCAGCATCGTCACCTCCGGCGGACTGGGAACCATGGGCTTCGGACTGCCCGCGGCCATAGGCGCCACCTTCGGAGCTCCCGACCGCACCGTCTGCGCCTTCATGGGCGACGGCGGACTGCAGATGAGCATCCACGAGCTGGGAACAGTGATGGAACAAGAGGCACCGGTGAAAATCATTGTCCTCAACAACAACTTCCTGGGCAACGTGCGCCAGTGGCAAGCCATGTTCTTCCACCACCGCTACTCGTTCACCCCGATGATGAACCCCGACTACGTGCAGATAGCCTCGGCCTACCACATACCCGCCGAGCGTGTGTTCCGTCGCGACGAGCTGAAGGCCGCCATCGACAAGATGCTCGCCACCCCGGGCCCGTACCTGTTGGAGGTGGGCGTCATCGAAGAGGGCAACGTGCTGCCTATGACCCCTCCGGGAGGTTCCGTGAACGAAATGTTGTTGGAATGTTAAGTTGTAGCGAATATGGATAAAACATTATATACGTTGATTGTCTACTCGGAGAACATCGCCGGTCTGCTCAACCAGATTACCGCTGTGTTCACCCGCCGACAGATCAACATCGAAAGTCTGAACGTGTCCGCTTCGTCCATCCAAGGGGTGCACAAGTACACCATCACCGCATGGAGCGACGAAGAGAGCATCAAGAACGTGGTGAAGCAGATAGAGAAGAAGGTGGAGGTCATCCAGGCCCACTACTTCGTGGACGATGAGATTTTCCATCACGAGGTGGCCCTCTACAAACTCTCTACCGCAGAGTTTCAGCAGACCCCGCAAGCCTCGAAGGTCATCCGCCAACACAATGCGCGCATCGTGGAGGTGAACCCCGTCTACAGCATCGTGGAGAAGTCCGGCATGAGCGAGGAGATTACCTCCCTCTACAACGAGCTGCAGGGAATGAACTGCCTGCTGCAGTTCGTTCGCTCCGGCCGCATCGCCATCACCAAGAGCTGTGTGGAGCGTGTGAGCGAGTTCCTCAACGAGCGCGAGCTGAAGCATGATGAGTGCAAATAGGAGAGTGGACAATGGAGAACTTTGATGATAAGAAGATAAGCAGCGGCACGTATGAGGCCGAGTCGTTTCACCTCGACTTCACCGGCCATCTGACGCTGAGCGTGCTGGGCAACGAGATGCTCAACTGCGCCGACGCCCACTCCGAGAGCCGAGGCTTCGGAATCGCCGAGCTCAACGAGAGCCACTACACGTGGGTCTTGTCCCGCTTGGTCATCGAGATGAAGCGGATGCCTCGCCAGTACGAGCGCTACCAGATACTCACCTGGGTGGAGAACGTCTACCGCCTCTTCACCGACCGCAACTTCGAGGTCATCTCCGAGGACGGTGAGGTGCTGGGCTACGCCCGTTCCATCTGGGCGATGATAGACGTGGAAACGCGCAAGCCCGCCGACCTGCTGACGCTTCACAACGGACAGATCAACGACTACATCTGCGACCGTCCCTGTCCCATCGACCGTCCGGGCCGTGTGAAGGTGCGTGCCGAGCAGGCCGTGCGCGAGCTGCAGACCCGCTACAGCGACATCGACATCAACGGCCACGTCAACAGTGTGAAGTACATCGAGCACATCCTCGACCTCTTCCCGCTGGACACGTTCCGCCACAAGCGGGTGAAGCGCTTCGAGATTGCCTACATTGCCGAGAGCTACTACGGCGACACCCTCAGCTTCTACCAAGAGGCCACGGGCGACGACGCTTATGACATAGAGATACGGAAGAACGGGACTGAGCCCGTTTGCCGTTCAAAAGTGATATTTGAGTAATTTATTAACAATAATGACCGCGGCCCGTGTGCCGTGTCTGCCTATCCTCCGCGTTGAGAGGGCAGACCGACGGATGGGTACGGTCGCTAAAACATTTAATTAAAATGGCAAAAATGAATTTTGGCGGTGTCATCG
>CAVFUK010000117.1:0-10595 GCA_963625535.1 Anaerovoracaceae bacterium
TGCCTCAGGCTTATTTTGGTGCCCTATTTAGGAGTTTTGTGGCCGAGAATGTGTCACTCCCTTTAGCGGAAATATTTGCCCACAACGGGGAACTGCTTCAGCGGCAGGTCCTTGTGGAGGATGTAGGCCACAAACACGAGCAATAGCAGGGTGCGGACGGGCAACAATAGCCACAGACTGCTGAACGGAATCAGTTCCGCCACGGCATAGAGCACGGCCGCCAGCAGCACATATTTGCCGATTCCGACCAAATCGTAGCGGATGGGATACTTCCGTTGCCCTACGAAATAGGAGAGGAGCATGGCCACGCCATAGCCCGCAAAGCCAGCCCAGGCGCACGCCATGTAGCCGTAAACCGGCACAAACAGCACGTTCACACCGATGAGCACGGCACAGCCCGCAAACGAGAAGTAGGCTCCCCAGCGCGTCTGGTCGATGAGCTTGTACCAAAACGAGAGGTTGAAATAGACACCCATGAAGATTTCCGCTATCATCACTATCGGTACCACCCGCAGGCCCGACCAATAGTCCGGGGCAAGGATGTACTTCAGAACGTCCAAGTAGAACATCACCGCCAGGAAGGCCAGTAGCGTGAAGATGACGAAGAACTTCATCGCCTTGGCATAGACCACCCGGCTGTCAGCATCCTTGCTCTTACCGAACACAAACGGCTCGTAGGCGTAGCGGAACGCCTGCGTCAGCATGGCCATTATCATCGCTATCTTGCTGCAGGCACCGTAGATGCCCAACAGCTTCTGTCCTTCCGTGGCATCGGGATAGATGTGGCGGAAGATAATCTTGTCCGCCACCTGATTGAGGATGCCCGCGATACCTAATATAAGGATAGGATAGGAGTAACTGAGCATACGCCGGGCCAGACTGCGGTCGATTCCCCCCCTGAAATGGAGCTGCGGCACGAGCAGCACCATGATGATGGAGGTGCAGATGAGGTTGAACAGGAAGGCGAAGAAAACGTCCTTTCCACCGAGAAACACATAGTAGACCACGTTGATGGCGATGTTGAGCACGATGAAGAGCATCTTCAGTGCCGCGAAGTGCAGCGCCCGTTGCTTGTAGCGTAGGTAGGCGAAGGGGATGCTTTGGAAGGTGTCCATGGCCACCACCCACATCATCATGCCGATGTACCACGGATGGTCGGCGTAGCCGGTGAATTGGGCTATTTGTGGCAGGAAGAGTGTGCAGAGCAGGGCAAACAGGAGGGAGGTGGACCCCACCATGGTCAGCACCGTGGAGTAGACCCGTTCGGGCTGCTCGTTCTCTTTGTTCACAAAGCGGAAGAAGGTGGTCTCCATGCCGTAGGTGAGCACCACCATCAGCAGGGCTGTCCATGCGTATACTTCAGTGATGACACCATATCCGCCCGATGCCGCTGACATAGCGGCGGCGTACACTGGCACCAGCAGATAGTTGAGAAACCGTCCCACAATACTGCTGATTCCATAGATGGCCGTATCCTTGGCCAATGATTTCAAGTTTGCCATAACGTGTTGTTAGTTTATCATTCTTTCTATCCGAAGAGGTCGCCCATCGGTGTCACGCGGGTGCGGCCCAGGTGCTTATAGGCCAGCTCCGTCACCTCACGGCCGCGTGGCGTACGTTTGATGAAGCCCTCCTTGATGAGGAAGGGCTCGTAGACCTCCTCTAGGGTGCCTGCGTCCTCGCCCAGTGCCGTGGCGATGGTGGAGAGTCCCACCGGTCCGCCCTTGAACTTGTCGATGATGGTGCAGAGTATCTTGTTGTCTATCTCATCGAGTCCGTAGCGGTCGATGTTGAGCGCTTCCAGTGCGAAGGCGGCAATCTTCATGTCGATGCGACCGGAGCCGCGCACCTGTGCGAAGTCGCGCACCCGTCGCAGCAAGGCGTTGGCTATACGGGGCGTACCACGGCTGCGTGAGGCTATCTCGCCGGCCGCCTCAGCGTCGCAGGGTACGTTCAGTATGTGTGCCGACCGCTGGATGATGTCCGCTATCAGCTCGTTGTCGTAGTACTCCAGGTGGAGGTTGATGCCGAAGCGGGCTCGCAGGGGGGCTGTCAGCAATCCACTGCGGGTTGTGGCACCCACCAGCGTGAAGGGGTTGAGGTCTATCTGTATACTGCGTGCCGACGGACCTTTGTCTATCATGATGTCTATCCGATAGTCCTCCATGGCGGAGTAGAGATACTCCTCCACTACGGGCGACAGACGGTGGATTTCGTCGATGAAAAGGACATCATTGGGCTCCAGTGAGGTGAGAATGCCTGCCAGGTCGCCTGGCTTGTCGAGCACAGGGCCCGAGGTGATCTTGAATCCCACGCCCAGTTCGTTGGCGATGATGTTGCTCAGGGTGGTCTTTCCCAGTCCGGGAGGGCCATGGAGTAGGGTGTGGTCCAGCGGTTCGCCCCGCAGGCGGGCTGCTTCCACGAACACCCGTAGGTTGCTCACTACCTTCTCCTGTCCGCTGAAGTCCTTGAAGCTGAGCGGGCGCAGGGCGTTCTCAAAGTCGCGCTCCTTACTGGTGAGCTGCTGATTGCGTATGTCGAAATTTTCTTCCATTGTCTTGCTATGATGCGTTAGGCAGTGCAAATGTATACAAAATCGGTTGAAAGTAGCCTTGCTTTTGCTGTTTCGATAAAAAGTCCACTTTCTGTCACGGTTAAATAACCTTAAATTGGACGCCGTGACGGCAGATTACACAACCGTGACGATGGATTACACAAATTTAGATACCGATTCGCTTATTTTGCCCACGAAAGTTCCTCTCGGGGAATGAACCGGTGCTTCGAGGGCCTCAGACCTATCCCAGCACTACCATGAAAAATCTGATTTAACGTCTATTCTAGTCCCCTCGCGGGGACCGGGATGCTTAAATGATATAGAGACTAATTAAAAAACATTATGTTTAACCTTTAACAAAGCTTTATGAAACAATCAATTATGCTAAGAAAAGCACAAGGTCTGTTACTGGCTTCTGGCTTATTTCTTTTAGGCAGTTGTGCCATTGGCTATGATTCGCCAAATGGTTTTGATGTTGGAGTAAGAAATACGCAGATGGTGACGCCGGATTCTTTCTCTTATTCCATTGACAAGACAGGTACCACAGCGACCGTCAGCTGGCCGCTGGTGTTGGGTGCCAAGTATTACGAGGTATCGTTCTACAACGTGGACGACCCTGAGAACCCTGTCGTAGTTGACGGCTATGACAAGAAGCTGGTGGACGGCACCAGCATGAAGGTGAGTGTTGCCGAGGACTGCAACTACAAGATGGAGATTCGTACCATCGGTAACTCAGAACTGGGCAACACCGACGCCCCCGAGCCTGTGGTTCACTCACTCACCACGTTGGTGCAGTCCGTTGCCACCATCCCCAATGGCTCGGACATCTACGAGTACCTGCAGGAAAATCCGTTGCCTGCTGCCACATCGAAGGAAGTGGCCATTGACCTGGAGGCCGGCGGCACATACACCTGCAGTGGTCAGGTGGACTTTGGCGGTCAGAAGATGACCTTCCGTGGCAATAAGCTCAACCGTGCTACCGTGAAGATGACAAAAGGTGGAGCAATCTGCTCCTATTCGGGTCTGAAGCTTAAGTTCCTCAACTTCGACTGTGCCGAGTCTGAAGCCGAGTCGCTCATCTTCATGAGCAACAAGGATCTGCCCAACAGCATCAAGTCGCAGAACATGGGTAAATATTACCAAAATGGAAAGGACATCAAGGATATCTACATGGTGGAAGACCCCATCTACATCTCCAGCTGTTGGATTAAGGACCTGCCGAAAGCTATCATCCACGACAATGGCGTGCAAGTGGCTTACTGGAACTTCACTATCTCTGACTGCATCATTCAGCAAAAGAACAGAGGTAATTCTCCGTTCATCAACTTGTTCAAGAAGGGACGTATGATTAAGGAGATTGAAATCAAGAACTCTACCATATTCAATATACTTGACGCAGGTAGCTACTGGCTCCGTTACAACAACCAGTCGAACGCTAACCCGGTGAAGACCTTCGGTAACAAGACCAGTGAGTATAGCAACAGCTCGGTGACGGTGACCAACTGCACCTTCAGCAAGACCTTCTCGAAGGACAAAAAGATGGCCAACAACAACCGTAACAGCTCCACCAGCACCACGGTCAGCCATTGTGTGTTCTACGATGTTTCTGGCATCCGTCAGTGGTTGTCCTATGGTACCACGAAGAAGTACAGCTTCAACTTCTACTACGCCTTCACCGATCCTGACACAGCAGACCCGACACAGAAGGACACGGGCGGTTCGCCTTTCGCTTCTGAGTACAATCCGAAGTTCGGTGGCGATGTGACACAGTCGCTCGACCTGACACAACCCAATGGTGGTGTCAACTTCACCCCGGGTGAGTACCAGATTACGGTGAATACTGCAGGCGACCCCAGATGGTTAGAATAAACTAAAGTCTAATACCTAATATTTAGTATAATGAATAAACGACATATCATATATAGCTTATGTCTGCTGCTGATGGTCTGCATCGCGTTCCCGGTGAGCGCTCAGAAGGCTCAGCAAGCTGTCCGCATGGTGACAGGCGTCGTTGTGGATGAAAACGGAGAACCCGTTATCGGTGCAACCGTAATCGTGCAGGGAGCCAGTGTGGGTACCATGACCGACATGAACGGTAAGTTCACACTGAAAGTTCCCGAGAAAGGCAAGATTCAGGTATCCTTCATCGGATATGTGAAACAGACCGTGTCCAACCTCAACAATCCGAAGATTGTGCTGAAGGAGGACGTGAACATGATGGAAGAGGTGGTAGCCTTGGGTTACGGTTCCGGTAAACAGAAGAACGTGACCGGATCCGTAGAGGTGTTCAAGGCCGAGGATCTGCAGGACCTCTCGGTAAGTAACCTCTCCGAGGCCCTCGTCGGTCTGTCACCTTCCGTACACGTGGACATGCCTACCAGTGGCCGTCCGGGTGAGACGGCAACCATCACCATCCGTCAGGCCAAACAGGCCGTGTCGTTGGTGCCTACGGGTACCGATGCCGGTGGTCAGGCATGGGGTGGTGTAGCCGACCCGTCGCCGCTCTTCGTAATCGATGATTTCATCAGTACCGAGGAGGACTTCAACAACCTGGATATCGACGAGGTGGAGACCATCACCATCCTGAAGGATGCTTCCGCCGCTGTCTACGGTTCCTACTGCGCCTATGGTGTTATCCTCGTGAAGACGAAACGAGGCGAGAAAGGTGCCCCGAAGATCTCCTACAACGGAACCTTCGGTTTCATCGACGCCATCAAACATGCCGACATGATGGACACCTACAACTATGCCCGCATCTACAATGCTGCACAGGGTGCCCCCAATAAGAAGTCAGGCACAGAGGATATGCTGCTCGACTACATCCAGTACGACGAAATGGAGGCTATGAAGAACCTCAACTACGACTTGCTCGACAAGTACTGGTCTTCCTCACTGACCCAACAACACAGCGTGAGCCTCAGTGGTGGTACCGAGAAAGCCACCTACTTCGGTAACGTCTCTTACTACACCCAGGACGGTAACATCGGTAAGCTGGACTACAACCGCTGGAACTACCGCGCAGGTTTGACGCTGAACATCTCCAAATACTTGAAGTCGACGTTGAACATCTCCGGTAACTACTCCGAGAAAATCTCGCACATGGCAAGTTCAGGTGGTAGTGGCAGCAACGAGGACTATGAGTACATGCTCTTCAACCCCCGTTACGTGCCCGACCAGATTGGCGAGTATCCTATCTACCACTCAGGTATGAAGAACGACCCCTCGTTCAGCAACTACTACAACTACCAGTCACTCTACCAGTCGCGCAACAACAAGGCGCAGAACAGCAACTCCCTCAGCCTGCAGGCATCGTTGGAGTACCGATTCGACTGGAGTGAGATACTGAAAGGCTTGAGCCTGAAGCTCACCTACTCCAAGAGCATCAACAACGACAAGGTGAACAACATCCGTATGCAGAACACGGTGTATCGTGTGAAGAACCGTGGCGGTTCGGGTAACCACTTGTACGTGACCGACCCCACTCAGCTCATCGACAACGACCCGGAGGTGGACTACGACCCCGAGACCCTCGAAGGCTTCGCCTACACCTCGTATGACAACTTGGAGAAGCGCGTCCTCAACGACGGACAGAAATCCTACGTTAGCCGTACCATGTCGCGTGACGACAGCTACCAGATGAACTTGATGTTGATCTATGCCCGCAAGTTCGGTAACCACGACATCAGCGGTACATTCTCCATCGAGAAAGCCGAGAACGAGTCTGAGAACGTGGAAGCCAAAGGTACAGCGCCTCTGACATTCACCGATGGACAGTCTACCTCACTCTCCGACGAGTCTGAGAAGACCGTAAGCTGGTCGCGCAGCGAAGGTGGCCGTTTGGCATACATCGGCCGTTTGAACTACTCCTACGCCGACAAGTATCTGTTCGAGTTCCTGTTCCGTTCACAGGCATCTACCAAGTTTTCTCCGAAGAACTACTGGGGCTACTTCCCTAGCTTCTCCGCAGGCTGGGTAATGTCAGAGGAGAACTGGTTCGACAAAGAGAAGACCGGCATCGACTTCCTGAAGTTCAGAGCCTCTTTCGGTATCATGGGACGTGACAACGTGGACGCTTGGAGATGGTGTCAGCTCTACGACTACAAAGAGTATGGCGCTCCTATCTTCGGTACAGACTACAACAAGGAATCAGGTAAGTCATTCAAACTCCCCGAGAAGTCGGGTACCAACCCGAACCTCCGTTGGGATAAGAACTACCAGACCAACTTCGGTATCGACATGACGATCCTCAACAACCGCCTCTCCCTCACCCTCGAAGGCTACTACACTTTCGCCCGTGAGATGTTCGTGACCCCTGCAGGTAACAACCTGCCTGGTACTGTAGGTATCTACGCCGCTCCTGAGAACTGGGGTAAGATGGACTCCTACGGTGTGGAAATGCAGGCTAAGTGGAGACAACGCATCAACAAGGACCTGAACTTCACCATCGGCATCGGTACTGGCTACGACGACAACAAACTATTGGAGGCAGCCTTCGACATCGACCCGGGATTCGGCGACAAGGTGAAGGGCGAACGCTCCGACCGTGGTACATGGGGACTCTCCTGCATCGGTATGTTCCGTTCTTATCAGGAAATCGAGGAGTACTTCCAGAAGTACAACATCACCGACTATCTGGGCTTGACAAAGTCTGAGGTATATCCTGGTATGCTGATTTACGAGGATATTCGTGGTAAGAAGGACGACAGTGGTAACTACACCGCTCCCGATGGCATCATCAGTGCCGAGGATGACGTGGTAGAGATCTCTCACCGCTCCAGCAACCCTTATAACTTGAACCTCAACTTCCAGATTCAGTACAAGCAATTCTCGCTCCACGCTACCGCACAGGCCGAGTGGGGTGCCTACACCACTGTTCCGAGCAGCTTGAGAGGCGAGAGCTTCAGCGACATGGAGACCAAGAACATCTCCCAGTTGTGGCAAGACATGTTCATCTACGAGGATGTGAAGGACCTGTATGGCAACGTATTGGCCAAAGCTAACGTAAACGGTAGCATGCCTAACCTCCGTTACTCCAGCATCAACAAGCAGGCCTCTACCTTCTGGAGAATGAGTGCCGCCAAGATCATGCTGCGTAACATCACCCTCTCTTACGCTTTGCCGAAGACTTGGATCCGTCCGTTGGGCATCAACAGCCTTCGCTTCAACCTGACCTGCCAGAACGCGTTCAGCTTCTACAACGCCATCCCTGGAGGTGTGTGGGATACGTTCGCCGGTTCTTACGGCAACTACCCTGTAACGCGTAAAGTCACCCTGGGTGTGAAAGTTTCATTCTAATTATTAAAACTGAAGTATTATGAAGATAAACAAATTACATAAAGTCGCTCCGGGTCTGATGCTGGCGCTGGGACTCTCCACACTGGCAGGCTGTAGCGACCAGTTCCTGGCCGACAAACAACCTTACGGTAAGTTCGGTCCCGACCTTGTTTACGGCGATGCCAACTCACTGAAGTTGCGTCTGAACTACATCTACGAGAAATCGTTGCCCTACTATGCCGGTTATTCCAACACCACCGATAACTTCTACCCCGACCTTTGGCCGATAGGTTTACCCGATGAGCTCTCGAAGAACACCGAGGAGTTCACCGGCTACGGACAATACACCAATCCCGCCAACGTGTGGAGTAACGAGAACATCCACAAATTCTTCTTCTACGGCGTCAACGAGAGCCCGTGGAAAAAGATCCGTGAGTGCAACGATGTCATCACCCGTGTGGACGAGAGCACGTCGCTCACCGACCTGGAGAAACGCCAAGCCATAGGCCAGGCCCGTTTCTTCCGCGCTACCCGTTACTTCCGTCTGTGGAAGCGCTTTGGTGGTGTGCCTGTCGTGAGCACCCTGCTGAGTACGATGTACACCGACAGTCTCCAACAGGCTGTGTTGCGTAACTCCACCGACGAGACTTACCGATTCATGATAGAAGACCTCAAGTATGTTGGCGAGAACCTGCCCACCCGTTGGGAGGAAGAGGCTAACGACTGGGGTCGTATCACCGCAGGTGCCGGCTATGCCTTGGCAGGTATCATTGCCAACTACTATGCTAGCCCTGTGTTCAACAGAGCCGACGACGAAAGCCGTTGGCAGGAAGCCTACGACCTCAACAAGAAAGCCTTGGAGGTATTGGCCGAGGGTAAGTTCGGCTTGGCTTACGAGGGAAACCCTGGAACCAACGCCAGCAACTGGGCCAACATCTGGAACACCATCCTGTGCGATGACGGATCGGTGTCCGAGGCTGTCTACATGGCCATCTGTAACAACTCAGGAGCCGACAAACAACTCAACAACTGCTGGGAACAACAGATTCGTCCTACCAACTGTAAGGGTAGTGCCTCTCTGACTCCGACAGCCGAGATGGTGGACGACTTCCCCATGGCCGATGGTAAACGTCCGACCGAGATGGGTAAATACACTTACGACAAGACCTGTTTCTTCCTCAACAGAGACCCGCGCTTCTATCGTACCTTCGCATTCCCCGGTACAGAGTGGAAGTTCGATGGAACCATTGAGATAGAAGAAGGCGACGACTCTTACCCCTATACCAGTGGCTCAAAATACCAACTTTACAACTTCGCTTGGTACTTCGATGCAACTGAGGCTTCCAACGAGCGCAAGGGCGGCTTCTTCACCGACTATTTGGGCAACGGTGGTAAGACGGTGTATGTACGTAAGAAATCACAGGATGCTAACCTCGGTATGCCTGCTATGTACAACTATCAGAACGACGGTGCCTTCAAGTACAACGGCCAGCCTGTTGTGGCCATTCGCTACACAGAGGTGCTGCTCAACTATGCCGAGGCAGCTTGCGGCATCAACAAACTGGATGAGGCATGGAACGTGCTGGTACGCATCCGTCAGCGTGTAGGTTACGAAGGCGACTGCGGACTCGATCCCGCCATCAAGACAGACCGCGCGAAGATGTTCGAGGCCATCCTCTACGAACGCCGCATCGAGTTGGCCTACGAGGGCAAACGCTTCGACGACTGTCACCGCTGGATGCTGTTCGACGGTGGTGAAGGTCAGGAAGCTCTCAACGCCGGATGGGGACTCACCGCATGGGGTGGCAACACTTGCACCTATCTGGGTGTGAAGCCGCTGAAGGACCTCTTGCTTCACCGCATAGAGCTTTACTTCGATCCCGTTATCTATAGCGCTCCGAAGGAAGTCCTGAGCGACCCGTTCGAAGTTGGTGCCTTCTCCAAACCTAAGGCTTTGACGTTGAATGAAGACATGACTGCCTCTTCCACTGAGGATGAGGAAGGCAATGTCTCCTACACATACAGCAATTCCAATGTGCAGAAGTTGGCAGAGTTCTATCGTGCCAACCTGATCAGAAAGAATGTAGAGACCATGGATCCTTACGAGATGAAGGATGCTGAAGGTATGGTTATCGCAACCATCACAACGCCGACGTGGGATCCGAAACTCTACTTCATGGGATTGGGCTATGGTGACCAAGAGAACAACCCGCGCGTAGCGCAGACCATTGGTTGGGCTAGCCGCTACGGAGGCATGGGACTCTTCGACCCCCTGAGCCTGACACCGAACACGGATGTAACGAATGTGACCACTAAGTAACCAGAAGTGGATTCACCCTTGAAATAATTTCGGTTTTTTAATTAGGTAATCGAGAAAGGGTTCTGTCGTGAGACACAGCCCTTTCTATTCTAAAAACTTCTCATCCCTTAGGATGGAAGATATAAGTATATTTGAAGGCGAGAAGATTGTTGATGGATGACAGTAATCATTAATTTAAAATATAATGTATCATGAAAAGAAAGATGTTTTTTGCCCTGCTATTGGCAGTGGTGAGTGTATTGGTTTCCTCTTGCTGTGGAAACAAAGCTGAAAGTGTGAGCGCGAATCCGTCGGATTCCATTCAGGTGGCGCAAATGGCTGGTCAGATACAGTATGACATCAACCAGCGTCTGGGACAGAAGGACACGGCTATCTTTACTCCTTATCAGAAAAAGGTATATGATGTCATCTATAACCAGATGGCCCGTAGCGTGAAACAGGTGGATG
>CAVFUK010000118.1:0-21232 GCA_963625535.1 Anaerovoracaceae bacterium
GTCGTGGTACGACCCCTTCACTCCTTGTATCGCTATCTTCTTCATAATTTGTGTAAAATAAAAAGTCCCGCCTCTTTCGAAGCGGGACCTTAACTATTTCGTTTTTCTGATTTCTCATCTATCGTTGATACATACAAGTTCCCGCTTCACTTTGTTGCTAAAGTAAAAGTAATAAAAGGAATAAAAGTATGTATTAAACAATGTGTTCATCTTTGTCTTGTCTCTATTTGTTCCCGGAACGTTCCGAAAACGGTGCAAAAGTAGTGCTTTTCTTTTACCCTACAAACAAATAGACGACTTTTTTGCGTTTCATAGTGAAATTGATGAGAGCGCACTGCTCTAGCCTCTTACTTGGTGGTGCTGTCCACGAAGTGGAAGTCGTTGAGGCGGCAGAGCGACTTGCCTTTCACATCCGAGTGGAATACGAAGAACAGGGCGTGCTTGCCATTGTAGTGCCGCAACTCGCTCACGTCTATCTTAGCTACCTGGTCCGCATCTGCCTTGGCGGGGATGGTGAGGCTTCCCACCTTTACTCCGCCCGCCTCCGTCGAGGGACGGTCTATGTAGATGTCCATCGTGCCCGGTGTGCCTTCGGGTTGGTAGTTGAGCACCATCTTCAGTCCCTTCTTGCCGTAAGTCTTCCTCAGATTGAGGTACTTATATCCCACCACCGACCCGCTGGTGTTGTTCACCATGGCGCAGCGGTTTATGCTGGGATCGTAGGGGTCGGTCTTTCCGTCGTAGTCGGCGTGGAAGGTCTCCGAGTGCGACCCGGTGTAGAGTATGCTGGGGTATTTAATCACGTCCGGCTCGGGTCCCGTCAGGTAGCATGCTGTGCCGGCAATGATGCGTTTGTAGGGGTCGAGGCCTTCCAGCGCGAAACCCTCGGAGGTGTATTCTCCCTGCGTGATGCGCACGTAGCCGTCGCTGCCCTCCATCACCTCCACGTAGATGGGTGCCACCATGGCTTGGCGTGTATACTCCGTGGTGCCCGTGTGGCGGTGGTAGAATACGTACCACTGTCCGTTTATCTGGCAGATGCTGCCGTGGGTGTTGCAGTTCGGTGTGGCGGTGATGGCCAGTGTGCCGTCCGGCTGCCGCTCCAATCCACGTCCGTCTATCAGCGTGCCGCCGTAGGTCCAGGGTCCTAGCGGGCTGTTGCTGTAGCAGTAGGCCAGGTTGTAGTTGCTCACCGGGTGTCCGTCCTCGCCCTCATTCGTCTTGCGGCTGTAGATGAAGACGTACTTGTCCTTTATCTTGCGTATGGACGAAGCCTCGAAGAACTTATACGTGCGGTCCATGTGTCGTCCCGGTATCATGTCCTCCACAATCTTCGCCCCCGGCTTCACGGTCGCCATGGTGGCTGTGTCCAGCTCGGCGGCGTACGAGCGGTTGAATCCCCAGTATCCGTAGGCGCGTCCGTCGTCGTCGATGAAGGCTGCCGGATCGAAGGCGAAGGGTCCCTCGGTCTTGCGTGGGTCGTCCTTGCTCCAGTTGCACACCTCGAATGGTCCGTCTGGCCGGTTGCTCTTGCACACCATGCTCTGTCGTCCGCCGGCCTGGTTGTTGGGGTAGAGGTAGTAGGTCTTCGTGCCGTCGGCGTGGGTCTTCACCGCCACGTCGGGGGCATAGAGCACGTCGCCCTTCTGGTCCTTGTTCAGGTAGTTGCCGTTGGCGTCCTTCTTCGATTCGAATATCACCCCGTCGTAGCGCCAGGCCTGCAGGTCGTCCACGGGGGCCGACCACACTACTTGGTCCAGTCCGCAGTAGGCAGTGCGCAACATGTCGTGCGATCCGTAGACGTACACGCGCTGCTTGCCCGGGTTGTCAGGGTCATCGAACACGTAGGGTTCGCCGTCGGGGATGTATTCCCACATGGGCAGATAGGGGTTTTGTGCGTTTGCTGCGATGCACGTCGTCGCCACTGTGGCCATCGCCACCAAGTGTCTGAGTTTCTTTTTCATGCGTATCAGGTTTTTGTTTCGATGTAGCAAAGATATATATTATATATGTAGGAGCGAAGGTGTGGTGGCTGAAAAAATGAAAGGGGGAATAAGACCCGCTGGCCCTTCCCCCTTTCTCTTTTCAAAAAAACAGAAATATATCTTTATTTCTCACTAGCGGGTTTGTAGCGTTTGTTCAGACCCTCTACGATTTCCTCGGTGATGTTGTACATCGGGTCGGCATACAGCAAGTTGTCCAGCTGTGTGTTGCTGATGATGAGGCTGTATCCTTTGTCCTGGTTATACGACTTCAAGAACGAGCTGATGGAGTCTCTCAGCTGCAGCATGTTCTTCTGCTGCTCCTGTTGCAGTTCGCTGGCGAGTCTGTTCTGCAGCTCCTGCAGTTCCATCTGCTTCTTTTGCAGGCGTGCCTGTTCGCTCTCGGCTCTCTCGCGTGTGTAGACGTTGTTCTCCAGCTTGCGTTGGAAGTCCTTGGCTTCGGTCTCGAATGCCTTGGCTTTCTCGTTCAGGCTGAGGCGAGCGTTCTCTTCCTTGCGCATCATCATCTCATTCAGATCGTTCCAGAAGTTATACTTCGTCAGCAGAGTGTCCACGTCCACGTAGGCAATCTTCATGCCTGTAGTTGCTGCGGTGCCCTCAGCGTTGCTGCTGGTCGATGTCGCGTTTCCGCCGTTGTTGCATTGTGCGAACAGGGCGATGACGGCCATCGCCACGAGTGCCTTTAGTGCTCCATTCATTCTTTTCATAAGTTAGCTCTTTTGTTCTATTATGTTTGTTTTTTGTTTATTTCTCGCCAGTGTGGTCACCGCTCACGCTCCTTCACCATAGGCTGCTTAAGCTGCGCCTCGCGGTCCTGTGCCTGCACGCATCCTATCCCTTTCTGCCTGAGGGCCTTGCTCCCGCTCACGTGCGTGTTGGGAAATCGTCCGTCCTTCTTGCAGATGATGCTCACCGCCATCAGCGCCACGCAGATAGCAACTATTAACACAGAGATGAGAATTGTTTCGAGCATTTCCACTACTTTTGTGGTTGCAAAGATAAGTGTTTGTGGATACGGCATCTTTATCCCCGTCTCTATTTAACCTATTTTAGCAGACCTATAAACCTAAACATATAAAATAACTAAGGAGGAAAAAGAATTATGAGTACACCTGTAGAATTAAAGCCCGCCAGCGTGTTCCACTACTTCCAAGAAGTGTGTCAGGTACCGCGCTCGTCCAAGCGGGAGGAGAAAATCATTGCCTATCTGCGGCAGTTCGGCGAGAGTCACCATCTGGAGACGCATGTCGACGCCGTCGGCAACGTGCTCATCCGCAAACCAGCTACCCCGGGATTCGAGGACCGCAAGACCGTTGTGCTCCAGTCTCACATGGACATGGTGCCGGACAAGAATGTGGGTGTCGACCACGACTTCACCCGCGACCCCATCGAGACCATCATCGATGGTGAGTGGATGCGCGCCAACGGCACCACCCTGGGCGCCGACAACGGCATCGGTGTCGCCACCGAGCTCGCCGTCCTGGCTGCCGATGACATCCAACACGGACCTGTGGAGTGCCTCTTCACCGTCGACGAGGAGACCGGCCTCACCGGTGCCTTCTCGCTCCAGAGCGGCTTCATGAGCGGCGACATCCTGCTCAACCTCGACTCCGAGGATGAGGGCGAGCTCTTCATCGGCTGTGCCGGTGGCGTGCGCACCGAGGCCACCTTCACCTATACCCCCGTGGCTGTGCCCGCTGGCTATTTCTTCTTCCGTGTCTCTCTGAAGGGTCTCACTGGTGGCCATTCCGGTGACGACATCAACAAGGAGCGCGCCAACGCCAACAAGGTGATGAACCGCTTCCTGTGCCAGCTCGCCGAGCGCTACGACCTCTACGTCTGCTCCCTCACCGGCGGTAACCTCCACAACGCCATTCCCCGTGTGGCCGAGGCCGTCTGTGCAGTGCCCATGGCGGACAAGGAGCATGTGCGTGTGGACCTCAACGTCTTCGTTGCCCAGATAGAGGACGAGTTCAGCCAGACCGAGCCCAGCATCGACATGTCCCTCTCTTCCGAGGAGCCGCAGCCCGAGGCCATCGACCGCGATACCGTCCGTCGTCTGCTGCTCGCCATCCATGGCGTTCACAACGGCGTGTTGGCCATGAGTCAGGACATCCCCGGCCTGGTGGAGACCTCTTCCAACCTCGCAGCCATCAAGATGATGCCCGATCACCGCATCGTCGTCACCAGCAGCCAGCGCAGTTCCATCCTCTCCGCCCGTCAGCACATGTCGGACACCGTGAAGGCTGTCTTCGAGCTTGCCGGCGCCTCTGTGAATGTGGGCGAGGGCTATCCCGGTTGGAAACCCAATCCGAACTCCGAGATTCTGCGTCTTGCCGTGGAGACCTACCGCGAGCTCTTCCACGAGGAGCCCAAGGTGAAAGCCATCCATGCCGGCTTGGAGTGCGGCCTCTTCCTGGAGAAGTACCCCTCGTTGGACATGGTCTCCTTCGGTCCCACGCTCCGTGGTGTGCACTCTCCCGACGAGCGCATGCTCATCCCCACCGTGGACAAGTTCTGGCGCCATCTGCTGGAGATACTTCGTCGGATTCCGAAGAAAGGGGAATAATGTATACGGGCGTGGCGGGCACTCAGGACTTCAAGAGTCGGGCGGCTTGCCGCGCCTTTTTATTTTGCTGACTAGGAAAAAATATTTTGCTGACTGGGAAAATAATTTTCCCTGACTAGAGAAATTTTGTAAGCCCCAATATGGAGTATACCTCAAGTGCCAATGAAGTATACCTCAAGTGCCGATGAAGTATACTTCGATGGCTGTTGAAGTATACTTCATTTGACAAAGGCCCCTGGGGGGTGACGAAGAGCCCTCTCTTATTATAGCAGTCGTTTTACACTTGTTCATCTCGAAAGGAATAAATATGTTTTACCTGAGTAATCCGCAAAGCCGTTTGGGCACGATTCATTCTTGGGAACGGCAGGCCGTTTGGTTCCTACTGTTTCTCAGTTTGGCTTGCGCTTCCCACACGTGTGCCACTGCCCAGGAGTGGTTTAGCCTGATGGAGTATAATGTGGAGAACCTCTTCGACTGTCGCCACGATAGTCTGAAGGAAGACACCGAGTTCCTGCCCGGCGCCACACGCAAGTGGACCTATCGGCGCTATCGGCAAAAGTTGACCAACATTGCCAAGGTGATAGCCGCGGCGGGTGAGAGCCAGCTGCCCGACCTGGTGGCGCTCTGCGAGGTGGAGAACGACCATGTGATGCGCGACTTGACGCGCTATTCATCCTTGAAACATGCCGGATACCGCTATGTGATGACGGAGTCGCCCGATCGTCGAGGCATTGATGTAGCGTTGCTCTATCAACCTGCCACATTCCGTCTCATCACCCACCGCAGCGTGCGCATCCCCCTGAAGTACAAAGACCAGAAACCGACACGCGACATACTGCACGTCGTTGGCCGCGTGATGACCGGCGACACGCTGGATGTGTTCGTGTGCCACTTCCCCTCACGCTCCGGCGGGAAAAGACGTACTGAACCTTTCCGCATCTGCGCCGCCACCGTGTTGCGTGCACAGATAGATTCCCTTGTGAAGGTGCGGCAGGTGCCGCGCATCGTCGTGACGGGCGACTTCAACGACACTCCCGAGAGCAAGACCTTGCGCGAAGTGGTGGGCGCGTCCGCTTCCGTGGAACAGCTGGAGGCGAATCGGCTCTATAACCTCTTGGCGGATAGGACGGACGAAGGCTCTTATTATTACCAAGGAGAATGGGAGATTATCGACCAACTGATGGTGACCGGAGCCCTGCTGGACCCACGTGCGCCATTCCATACCTCCCCGGAGCAAGCCCGCATTCTGAAGCTGCCCTTCCTGCTGACCGACGATGCCCGCTACGGAGGCAAGATACCCTTGCGCACCTATTACGGTGCCCGTTACCAGGGCGGATATAGCGACCATCTTCCTCTTCTGCAGCAGTTCGATTTGAAATTGAATACCGGTCAGATGGATCCTTAAAAATCCCTTCCGGAATGTGGCGTGATTACTGTATATATAATATAGGTATACCGGTAAAGAAATTGAGGCCGGAGTGAAGTGTTTCAGTAAGGCAACGCTACAGGCGTGAAGTAAACTAGGAAGAGGTCATCGTCGGGTCATGCTCTCTGCAGTGTTCTCCAACCAATCATCTATCAACATACGCGCCATACTCATTTTGCCGGGAATCTCCGGCAGATTGTCGCGGGTGAAGAACTTGCCGGCACTCAGTTCCGATGCCTGCAACCGGATGTCGCCACTCAGATAGTCGGCGGTGAACCCCACCATCAAACCGCAAGGATACGGCCACGGTTGGCTCCCGAAGTAACGTATGTTCTTCACGCGCAGACCTGTTTCCTCGAACACCTCGCGCTGCACGCACTCCTCCAGCGTCTCGCCCGTCTCCACGAAACCTGCCACGAGGCCGTAATAGTCGCCCCGGAAGTTGCGGGCGTGCACCAGCAGAATCTCCTCGCCCCGGTGGATGAGCACGATGATGGCGGTGGACACCACGGGCCATATCTCCTTGCCACAGTTGGGGCAGAGCTTACTGATGGAGGTGTGGAAGTTCATGGGCGTGCCGCACACAGGGCAGAAGCGGTTGTTGCGGTCCCAGAAGATGATTTCGTGAGCCTTGCCCGCCATCAGGTAGAGGTCGTGGGGCAGGAAGTCGAACGAGCGTCGCAGCCCCATCATCAGCTGGTGGGCGTCTTCCGCCACGGGCTGTTCCACGGCGAAGGCTTTGAAGGGGATGCCGTCGAACAGGACCAGCTCGTGGATGTGGGTCCATTCGTTCACCGCCACGGGCGGCTGTTGCTGCAGGGGCACTTGGTAGCTCCCGTCGCTCTGCTTATGGAGTAAGAGTTGGTCGTTGCAAAATACGAACCAATAGGTTTGTGCGTTCTGTGCTGTTTCCATCTTTCTTATTTGGCTTTATCGTTCACCGGGGAAGAGTGGGGTAGGGCACAGGGCCCTGCACGGCGTGTCTCTCCCGTGGGGAACGGTTTCTCTGCAAAAGTAGTGCATTATAATGAATGTACGGTCACAAAAGAGGGGCGAATCTGTCTGTTTCGATGAGTGTTCACGGTTCCACGGTCCCGCAAGCGCTTCACTGTCAGACAGCTTCGCCCCTTCTTTCGTTGCTTTAACTTCTCCTTTAAGCGCTCTGCCGCAGCTGGCGGAAGAGCTCCCGCTGCCGCTCGCTGAGGCCCTTGGGCATATTCACCTTGAGGGTGACGATGAGGTCGCCGAAGCAACCGGGCTGTCGGTAGATGGGGAAGCCTTTGCCCTTCAGCCGCACCTTGGTGTCGTTGTCTGTCTCGGGTTTCACCTTCAGTTTCACCTGTCCGTCGAGGGTGTTCACCACCACGTCACCACCGAGGATGGCGGTGTAGAGGTCGATGTGTGCGTCCACGTAGAGGTCGTTGCCGTTGCGGGTGAAGGCAGGGTCGTCGGAGATGACGAAGGTGATGTAGAGGTCGCCCGCCGGAGCGCCGTTGTATCCCGGTGCGCCATAGCCTTTCAGCTTGATGATCTGTCCGTTGGCGATACCCGCCGGCACGGTGATACGCACACTCTTGCCATTGATGCTCAGTATCTGCTTGTGGGTGGTGGCCGCCTCACGCAGGGTGAGGTTCAGGTTGGCCGTATAGTCCTCGCCCTTCATCTGCGCGCTGCGGGCGCGGTGTCTGCCGCTGCCGAACAGCTCCTCGAAGAAGTCCGAGAAGCCCTCCGCATTGCCGCTATGATAGCCGCCGCCGAACTCGCCGAAGCCTCCGCTGAAGTCGCCGCCACCGAAGCCACCGCCGGAGTACCATTGTCCTCCGCGCCCCGCCTGTTGTTGCTCGTAAGCCTTCCGCTGCGCCTCATACTCGTCTGCGTGCTTCCAGTTCTCGCCATACTCGTCGTACTTCTTACGCTTTTCGGGGTCGCTCAGCACGGCCTTCGCCTCGTTTATCTCTTTGAACTTCTCCTCCGCAGCCTTGTTGCCCGGGTTCTTGTCCGGGTGATATTTCAGAGCCAACTTCAAGTAAGCCTTCTTTATCTCGTCTTGGGTTGCGCTCTTGTCCACGCCCAACACCTTGTAGTAATCAACGTATGCCATATTGTCAAGTCTCCTTTCAGCGATGTCTGAACAAAACCAGTGCCGTAGCCGCGGGAGTGTCATAATTTATGAATAATAGAGGATGAGGGGGTGATATGGAACGACAAAAAGTCAGAATCTGCCCTTGGCCTTTGCAGTGTCGGCGGGAATCATTACTTTTGCAGAAAACTATAAACTATGAAGCTGAATCAAACCTTTTTGACGATCGGACTGTCCATAAGCATGCTGCATGCTCCGCTCCCGTCGTCGGCCCAAACATCGGGCTCGAGAGAAAATCCCCTGTTGAAGCAGAGCACGCTGCCCTTTGGCGCGCCGGACTTCAGTAAGATACAAGAGACGGACTACCTGCCCGCTATAGAGGCCGCCATTCGCAGCCAGCGCGACAACGTGGACAAGATAGTGAACAACCCCGAGGCACCCACCTTCCGCAACACCATCGTGGCGTATGAGGAGAGTGGTGTGATGCTCGACCGAGTGACCGCCATCTTCTTCGCCCTGACAGAGGCCGACAAGACCCCCGGCCTCACCGAGGTGGAGGACAAGGTGATGCCCCTGCTGACGGAGCTCGACAACGAGATGTCATTCAACCAGAAACTGTTCGAACGCGTGAAATACGTCTACGACCACGAGCACGACGCCCTGCAGGGCGAGGACAAACGCCTGCTGGAGGAGGTCTACAAATCGTTCGTGCGCTCCGGTGCCATGCTGACGGCGGACAAGATGGAACGCATGAAGCAGATAAACCTTCGCCTCTCCGAGCTGCAGCTGCAGTGGGGCAACCTGCTGACAGCCGCCACTAACGGTGCCGTGGTGTGGGTGAAGGACAAAACCGAGTTGGCGGGCCTTAGCGACGCCGATATCGCCCAGTGTGCCAAGGATGCCGAGACCCACGGCGGCAAGGCACCCTACTGCATCGTCATCGTCAACACCACCCAGCAGCCACTGCTCGCGAGCCTCGACAATCGCGACCTGCGCCGCAGAGTCTACGAGGCATCCGTGCATCGGGCCGACGGCACCAACGCCGACTTCAATACCTTCCCCATCGTCAGCGAGATGGCCAAGCTGCGGGCCGAGAAGGCAAAGCTGATGGGGTACGACAACTACTCCTCTTATTCGCTGGAGAACTCCATGGCGAAGACTCCTGAGCGTGTCTACGCCTTCCTGCGTCAGCTCATCGAGGGATACGCCCCCAAAGCCGATGCCGAGACGAAGGCCATCGAAGCCTACGCTCGCCAGCAGATGGGAGCCGGCTTCCAACTGCAGCCCTACGACCGCTTCTACTATTCCGCCAAGATGAAGAAGGAACAACTCAACATCAGCGACGACGAGGTGAAGCCCTACTTCAACATCGACAGCGTGTTGGTGAACGGTGTGTTCTACGCCGCCAGCCGCGTCTATGGAATCTCCTTCAAGGAGCGCAAGGACATCCCCGTTTATCACCCCGACATGAAGGTCTACGAGGTGGACGACAGCGACGGCAGTCCCTTGGCACTGTTCTACAGCGACAACTACCGCCGCCCCACCAAGCGGGGAGGTGCCTGGATGAGCAGCTTCGCCGAGCAGAGCAAGGTGCGCCATCAGCTACCTATTATATATAATGTATGCAACAGCGCCAAGGCTCCGGACGGACAGCCCACGCTCATCACCTGGGACGAGGTGACCACCATGTTCCACGAGTTCGGGCACGCCCTGCACAGCATCCTGTCCGACTGCGGATACAACCGCCTCTCAGGCACCTCCGTAGCACGCGACTTCGTGGAGATGCCCTCGCAGTTCAACGAGTCGTTCGCCACCATCCCCGAGGTGTTCGACCACTACGCGCGCCACACCGTCACCGGCGAGCCCATGCCGAAGGAACTGAAGGACCGCATGCTGCGGAGCATCAACTTCCACTCAGCATATGCTCTGGGCGAGAACCTCGCCGCCACCTGTGTCGACCTGGCTTGGCATTGCCTGGCCGACGGACAAGTGCCCACAGCCGACAAAACTGCTGATTTCGAGCGCAAGGCGCTCGAAGCCGTAGGTCTGCTCAACGCACAGATACCGCCGCGCTACTCTTCCTCCTACTTCAACCACATCTGGGGAGGCAGCTATGCGTCGGGCTATTACAGCTACCTGTGGACCGAGGTGCTGGCTGTGAACGTGGCCGAATGCTTCGCCCGTCGTGGCGCTTTGGACCCCGCTACGGGAGCCGACTTCCGCCGCAAGGTGCTGAGCAAGGGCAACACTCAGGACCTGATGGGTATCTTCGCCGACTTCACCGGCATGGAACAACCCGACGCGTCGGGCCTGCTGAAGGCTAGGGGGCTGTAAACGCTCGCCAGGCTAAAGCTTAAGAGAACTCTAACAGAGGGCAAAAGCAACTTTTTCGGACCGTGAATGCCTATGTTACATCCGAAATGAGTACTTTTGCCCTCTGATTTATAACACATATTTATATTTACACAGAACTATGGCAGCAAAACCAAGTATACCCAAAGGAACTCGTGACTTCTCGCCACTGGAGATGGCGAAGCGTAACTACATATTCAACACCATCCGCGAGGTGTTTCACCTCTACGGATTCCAGCAGATAGAGACTCCCTCCATGGAGAACCTCTCTACACTGATGGGCAAATATGGCGAGGAAGGCGACAAACTCCTCTTCAAGATTCAGAACTCAGGCGACTATTTCGCTGGCATCACCGACGAGGAACTCCTCTCGCGCAACGCTCCCAAGCTGGCAAGTAAATTCTGCGAGAAGGGTCTGCGCTACGACCTCACCGTGCCCTTCGCCCGCTACGTGGTGATGCACCGCGACGAGCTCACCTTCCCCTTCAAGCGCTACCAGATACAGCCCGTGTGGCGTGCCGACCGTCCGCAGAAGGGTCGCTACCGTGAGTTTTACCAGTGCGACGCCGACGTCGTTGGCAGCGACTCGCTGCTCAACGAGGTAGAGCTGCTGCAGATGATCGACGCCGTGTTCACCCGCTTCGGGGTACGAGTCAGCATCAAACTCAACAACCGCAAGATATTGGCAGGCATCGCCGAGATTATCGACGAGGCCGACAAGATAGTGGACATCACCGTGGCTATCGACAAGCTCGACAAGATAGGCCTCGACAATGTGAATGCCGAGCTCCTCTCGAAAGGCATCCCTCAAGAGGCCATCGACAAACTGCAGCCCATCATCCTGCTGAGCGGCACCAACGAGGAGAAACTCGCCACACTGAAGCAGACCTTGGCCGCCTCCGAGACCGGACTGAAGGGTGTGGAGGAGAGTGAGTTCATCCTGCGCACCGTCTCCGCCCTCCACTTGAAGAGCGAGCTGGAACTCGACCTCACCCTGGCGCGTGGCCTGAACTATTACACCGGAGCCATCGTGGAGGTGAAGGCCCTCGACGTGCAGATAGGCAGCATCAGTGGTGGTGGCCGCTACGACAACCTCACCGGCGTGTTCGGCATGTCGGGCGTGTCCGGCGTGGGCATCTCCTTCGGCGCCGACCGCATCTTCGATGTGCTCAATCAGCTCGACCTCTATCCCAAGGAGGCTGTGAACGGAACCCAACTGCTGTTCGTCAACTTCGGTCAGCGCGAGGCCGACTACTGTCTGCCCCTGTTGGCGGAAGCCCGTGCGGCAGGCATCCGTGCCGAGATCTACCCCGACTCGTCGAAAATGAAGAAACAGATGAGTTACGCCAATGCCCACAACATACCTTTTGTGGCCATCGTGGGCGAGGATGAACTCAATGCCGGGGCGGTGATGCTGAAAAATATGGTTTCCGGCGAGCAACAACAAGTGAAATCGGAGGACCTGGTAGAAAACTTGCTGCATAATCTCTGAGAAAAATGAGTGCGCGGGCAATGAAAAAGACTGTCACATCAGTCAGAAAAGCACCCTATGACGGTAATAAAACCCGCAAATCACGTGTAAAATCAGTGCAAACCCCTATTTTGGTTAGATTTGAAACTCATTTGAACGAAAAAGATACTTGTATTTCAAAAATAACCTCTATCTTTGCAGTGTAATAAAAAAAGTAAAGGATAATACCTTTACACTCGTTGACTCTAAAATGATATATTTCTGTTGTTGAATTAAAAAATCTCCTGTTTAGGAGGAAACATACACATAAGTGCATGGTGAATTATAAATGGGATGGGCTGGCCCGACGTTGTGAAACGTTGGGCCAGCGAATTTTATGTAGGTCCCTTCCCGCTCCGCCACCCGCTCTTCTATCATAAGTATGTCGCAGCGCAGGTACCCTTCTTCCCTCGACATCTTTAACCTCTCACTTCGCGGTCCGCAATCGGTAAGTTCCGCACGCCTAAGGGTGCCGTTTCGGTGACCCTATGCTCAACGGCCCGAGAGCCTAGGCTCAAGTGCCCGAGACCCTATGCTCTCGGGACCTAGACCCTGTGGCCATTTTTCGGGTATCTATTGCCCTCGTCTCGCTCACTCTTTGCCCTGGAGATTTCCTCCCTTGCCGCTGGAAAATACGATACTTAGTTTGGGGCAAAACAATCTAATTGTTTTGGCTTATACAATCGATTGTCTTTGCCTATACAACCGGTTGTCTTGGCTCACACGACCGGTTGTCTTGGAACATTGTTACCCTCATGGTTTCGAATGGAAATCAAACCTCGATGCTTCCTGGGAATCCTGCGACCAACCATCGCCGAGAAACCCTTCCCTAGGCTCTATTTCAAATTTTTCCTCTCAGCGCTTTCTCGTTCGCTCCCTATTTACTACTTTTGTCTCTGATATGCGCTATTATTATAATATGTATAGATCTCTGTTGTGCGTCGTGGCCCTTTGGCTATGCGCCGTGGCCCACGTCTCGGCCCAATATTCCGTGACCTCTTACTCCGTGAGCGATGGTCTGTCGCAAAACAGCGTCGACCGGGTGTTCCAGGACAGCAAGGGACGGCTGTGGTTCGCTACATGGGACGGACTCAACCTGTTCGACGGTTACATGTTTCACAACTACAAAGGTTGCCGCGGGAAGGGCATCATGCTCACCAACAACCGTGTGACGAGGGTGGCCGAGGACAAGTACGGCCGTCTGTGGACCGTTTGTTACAACGGCGAGGCACAGCGGTTCGACCCCTCGACGGGAGCCTTCGAGCTGGTGGAGGAGTCGCGCGACGTACCTATATATAGTATACAGGTGATGCCCAGCGGCAGCATTTGGCTCTTGCCCAACTACCGGACCGGCGCCATCCGCATGGTTGTGGACTCGCTGACGCAGACCTTCCATGCCGACCTCAACCTCACCGGCAACCAGGCCATCAACTATGGACGCATAGAACAGGTGCACGAGGATGCCAATGGTAACCAATGGATTCCCACGCTGGACAATGGCCTGTTCTACGTGAAAGCCGGCACGAAGGAGGTGAGCGACAACTACAGCTTCGCCCGCAGCGGCGTGTGCCAATCCATCCTCTCGCTGTGTGAGACGGCGGACGGCATCTATTTCGGTGCCGATAGCGGTCGCTTGCGGAGGTACGACAAGCGGAAGAAACAGATGGAGCTCATAAAACTGGAGGCCAGTTCGGCCGTGACCTGCATCGTGGAGCTGCCCGATGGTCGCCTGATGCTCGCCACCCAGGAGGACGGACTCTTCGTCTCCACCGCCGACCGCGGACAGTTCAAGCACTACAACACCCGCACGGCACCCTGGATGATTACCAATCAGATACAATGGATGGAGAAGGAGACGACGGGCGCCGTGTGGATACAGTCCGTGGGGGAGGAGGACCTGCTCCGCTACGACCCCTCGACGGACAAAGCCACACGCTTCGTGGCCCAAGGCGCTCCGAAGAACCAGGGCCGGGTGGACCAACTCACGGTGATAGACACCGGGCAAGAGACGGTGTGGGTCTATCCCTTCAACGGCGTGTCTCATTACAATAAGAAGACAAACCGGATGGAAGAACTCAACATCAAGCACCCACAGCTGTGGAACACGCAGAACGTGCATTTCTCCATCTTTCTCGACCGACAGGGCGCCCTGTGGGTCTCCTCCATGCGCTGGCTTGGCAAGATAGTGATGCCCCGCAGCGACTTCCACATCCGCGAGTTGCCTACGAACGGCCGGAACACCGAGGCAGACCGCGCCCTGCGTACTATCATGTACGCCGACGACCACCTGTGGGTGGGCACTCGTGGGGGCTCGATGCAGGTGTACGACCGCCAGTATCAGTTGCAGAAGACTTATCCTGTAGGCTTCGCCTATTGCATGATGAAGGACCGACAGGGTCGCCTCTGGATAGGCACCAAGGGCGGCGGTGTGCTGGTGGGCAAACGTACGGGCGGACCGGTAGACTATCAGTTCACATCCTATAAATATGGTAGCAACGACATCTACAGCCTCAGTTGCGACAACGTCTACGACCTCCACGAGGACGACGAGGGCCACGTGTGGGTGGCGACACTCGGCGGCGGACTCAATCTGGCGGACGAGCACGAGGGGCGCATGCGCTTCATAAACTACCGCAACGAATGGCTGGAGTATCCCATAAAGAGCTGTGCCAGTGTGCGTACGCTTGCCTCGGACAAAAGTGGCAACATGTGGGTGGGCACGGCCGAGGGCCTCATCACCTTCCCCTGCGACTTCCCCTCGCTGACGGATGTGCACCCCTTGCTCCTGCAGAACGACCCGACGGACAGCCTCAGTCTGCCCAACAACAATATCTACTCCATCCACTTCACCCGCAGTGGCGAAGGCTACCTCGGCACCTACGGTGGCGGACTTGTGCACGTCATCCCCACGGACGACGGCAGCAACTACCGCTTCCACAGCTACACGCTGCGCGACGGCATGGAGTCCGACATCGTCTACGCCATACAGGAGGACAGCCATGGCGACCTGTGGATGGCGGGCGAGACGGGACTTACACATTATTATATAAAGGAGAACCGATTCGACCGCTTCGGCTCCTACGCCATCGGTTTCCCGGTGATGTTCAGCGAGGGTGACTTCGTCAGGCTTCCCTCCGGACGGTTGGCGATGCCCGCCTACACCGGACTCTTTACCTTCGACCCCGAAAAGGTGAAGAAGCGCGACTATGTGCCGCCGATGGTCATCGCCGGTTTCCATCTCGACGAGGACCCGGCGCGCAACTCTGGGGATGCCTTGTCCACCGAGCCCGACTACATAGACCATCTGAAGCTGAAGCCTGACCAACGCACCTTCACCATCAACTATGCCGCTGTGGAGACCTGCAACCCCCGGGGTGTCAGCTACGCCTACATGCTCGAGGGCTTCGACGACGATTGGCACTACGTGGGCCGTCAGCGAACGGCCTCGTACATCAACCTGCCCAAGGGAAAATACCGCTTCAAGGTACGCTCCACCAATGGCGAGGGCGTGTGGGTGGACAATGTGCGCACCATCGATCTGGAGCTGTTGCCCACCTTCTGGGAGACCTCGTGGGCCATCGCCCTCTACGTCCTCTTCGCCCTCGTGCTGTTCGGCATCGCCATCCTCATCTATACGAAATTCTATAATCTGCGCAGCAAGGTGCACTTCGAGAAAGAGCTGTCCGAAGCCAAGCTGAAGGTCTTCACCGACGCCTCCCACGAGTTGCGCACCCCGCTGACACTCATCACTGCCCCTGTGGAGAACCTCCTGCAACAGAACGACTTGCCCGAGGCTGTGCGCGGACAGCTGGAACTCGTGCACCGCAATATCGACCGCATGCTGCAGCTGGTGAACCAAATCCTGGACTTCCGCAAGCTGCAACACAACATGATGCAGATGCGCGTGGAACGCATCGAGATGGTCTCCTTCGTGGAGCGTATAAAGCACGACTACGACGCCGTGGCCGATGAACACCACATCTACTATGTCTTCTCCCACTCCGCCGACGCCCTCTACCTGTGGGCCGATGCCGACAAGCTGGAGAAGATGTTGCTCAACCTGCTCTCCAACGCCTTCAAGTACACCCCCGACGGCAAGATGATTGAAATCTCCCTGAGGGACGATGCCGACTACGTCTACCTGAGTGTGCGCGACGAGGGGGTGGGAGTGCCCGAGGAACGCATGGGCCGCCTGTTCCAGTACTTCACTAACTGGGCCGACAAGACCGTCACGGGACAACCCTCCACGGGCATCGGCCTCTCCGTGGTGAAGCAACTGGCGGAGCTCCACAAAGCCGAGATCTCCGTCACAAGCCAGGTGGGGAGCGGCAGCTGCTTCGAGCTGAAGTTCCACCAAGGCAAGGAGCACTATGGCGACAGCGTGGAGTGGATCATGAGCGACGAGACCGAGCAGGAACCCGCTCCGACCGCCGAGGACAGCGCCGTGGGCAAGGCCGAGAAGGAACGCCCTTCCATCCTCATCATAGAGGACAACGAGGAGATGCGCACTTTCCTCTGCGGCATCTTCAACAGTCAATACAGCGTCTACGAGGCCGAGGACGGCGAGGTGGGCGTGCGCAAGGCGAAGGAAATCTATCCCTCGCTGATAATCTGCGACATGATGATGCCCCGCAAGGACGGCCTCGCCGTGGTGACAGAGCTGCGGAGCGACATCAACACCAGCCACATCCCCATCATCATCCTCACGGCGAAGACCACCTTCGACAGCCGTCTGCAGTCGATGAACGAGGGGGCGGACGACTACATCACCAAGCCCTTCAGCTCGGTCTACCTGAAGGCACGCGTCTGCAATCTACTTGCTCAGCGCGAGCGGGCGAAAGCCTTCTATTGCCAACACATCATGGCTGTGGAGCCCGAGCCTGAGACCCAGAAGCCGGAGGGGAAATACGTGTCGGAGAACGACCGCAAGTTCATGGACAGCCTGATGGAGACCATGGAGAAACACATGGACGATTGCGACTTCAGTGTGGACAACTTGGCGGCGGAGATGCTGATGAGTCGTTCCACCTTCTTCCGCAAGCTCAACAGCCTGATAGGCATGTCGCCCGTGGAGTTCATCCTGCAGACCCGCATGAAGCGCGCTGCCCAGCTGATAGCCGAGAATCGCCATAGCATCTCCGAGATAAGTCTGATGGTGGGCATCGGCAACGCGCAGTACTTCAGCCGCTGCTTCAAGAAAGTCTACCAGATGACACCTACGGAATACCGCGAGAAGTCCACCTCATCGCCCGCGGCGCACGGCAAATCGTGAGGCGACGGCGGGGTGGGGATGTCCCCGATGGAGATGAACGAAATGAAATATAGAACTCTAAATTGCTAATAGTCCGCGGGGTAGGAACGCTCCTGCCCGGCGGACATAACCGAACAAAAACACAACGAATAGATGAAACACTTCTTCTCAATCTATGCCATGGCATACGCCCTCTCCGCCCTCGGAACGGCGCAAGCGCAGACCGATGTCCTCCCGATGGTGGAGATACCCTCGGGCAGTTTCTACATGGGGACCTGGGGACTCGGCGAGAACTACGACGAGGCTCCCCAACACAAAGTCTACATCTCGCGCTCCTTCCGCATGGGAGCGACGGAGGTCACCAACGCCCAATACGAGGAGTTCTGTCCCGAGCACAAAGCCTTGCGGGGCAAGAACGGTTTCTCCAAGGAGGACGATGAGGCCGTGATATACGTGAGCTACAACGACGCCATGGCCTACTGTCAATGGCTCTCCCAAAAGACCGGCAATACCTACCGACTGCCCACCGAGGCGGAGTGGGAGTATGCCTGCAAAGCGGGCCGCTACTGGAACTTCTTCATGAACGACAAACTGCCCGCCGAGTATCAGAAGAACCAAGAGATAGTGTCCGAGCCACGGCCCGTGTCGCTGAAGGTGGGGCAGACCCCTGCCAACGATTGGGGCTTGTGCGACATGTGCGGCAACGTGGAGGAGTGGTGCCTCGATTGGTATGGTCCCTACACGGCAGGCGAGCAGACCGACCCCGTGGGCAGTGCCGACGGCATTGCGCGGGTGACGCGCGGCGGCAGTCACAACACCCCGGCGGAATACCTCCGCTCAGCCAACCGCATGGCCATGCTGCCCGACGACAAACACTGCATGACCGGATTCCGTGTGGTGGAGGCCGACTATCCTGCCACACAACCCGTTGCCTGCAAGACGGACAACTACGCTGTGAGTCAGAGCGCTTGGGATTGGGAGGCGCACAAGGGCGACAAGGCCCTCTTCACCGCCCCGCAAGTCTATGTGTTGCAGCCCGAGGCAGGCAGCGACGTGCCCTTCTACCCCCACAACCATCAGCCTGCCATCACCTGGTGCGACAATGGCGACCTGTTGGCCATCTGGTTCTCCACCAAAGAGGAGAAGGGCCGCGAGATGGTGGTGCTCTCGTCGCGCCTACGTGCCGGAAGCACCGAGTGGGAGAAGCCCCGCCTCTTCTACCACATAGCCGACCGTAACCTGACAGGTTCCTCGCTGTTGAACGACGGCAAGGGAACACTCTATCATATAAACGGTGTGGAGGCCGCCGGACGGTGGCGCAATCTGATGATGACCCTGCGCACCAGCACCGACAACGGACAGACCTGGAGTAAGCCGCGCATCATCGAGCCCGAGCATACCGTGCGCCATCAGGTGATAGCCGGACCCACCGTCACCCGCGAGGGATGGATCATACAAGCCTGCGACGCTGGACCCGGTGGAGCCGACGGTACCTCACTCCACATCAGCAAGGATGGTGGCCTCACCTGGAACGACCAATGGGACGGTTCGCCCAAACCCGACTTTGTGGAAGGTGGCACAGGCACCACCATCGCCGGCATCCACGCCGGAGTGGTGCAGCTGAAGGACGGACGGCTGATGGCCCTCGGTCGCAACAACAGCATCCCCAATGCCGAAGGTCGCCTCTGCATGCCCATGAGCATCTCCGACGACATGGGCAAGACGTGGCACTACTCCGCCTCCGAGTTCCCTCCCATCGACGGCGGACAGCGCGCCGTGCTGCTGCGCATGAACGAAGGACCCCTGCTGTTCATCTCCTTCACCGACCACCCCTACCGCACCGCCAAGGAAAACCGCGGCATGACCTTCACCGACCCCTACGGCAACACCTTCAAGGGACTGGGACTGTTTGCCGCCATCTCCTACGACGAAGGCAAGACGTGGCCCGTGAAGCGACTGCTGACCGATGGTGTCTATCGCTTCCTCAACGGCGGAGCGTGGACACAGTTCTTCGAGATGGATGCTCACCGCGCCGAGCCGCGCGGCTATTTGGCTGCCACACAGACACCTGACAATGTGGTGCACCTCATCAGCAGCCGCCTCCACTACACTTTCAACCTGGCTTGGCTGGAGGAGGCCACAGCGCCCGCCATTTCCATAGAACCCTTCCTCGACGGCATCCACCACTGGAACCTCGAGCACAAGGACCGCACCTATTACCGCTATCCCGCCTGCGACATCCGCCACATAGCCGACAATTTCCTGGCCTATCAGAACGAGGACGGCGGTTGGCCCAAGAACATCGACTGGCTGGCGTCGCTGCCCACCGACTCTGTGAAGGCGGCACTGAAGGAACGCTACCGCATGAGCACCCTCGACAACCGCAACTCCTTCACGCAGATAGAATACCTGGCCGACGCCTACAACCTGACGCGCGACAAACGCTATCGTGAGTCTGCCGTAAAGGGACTTGAGTATCTGCTGACGACGCAGAAGGAGAATGGTGGCTGGCGCGGATGGGACGTGGACGCCATCACCTTCAACGACGAGGTGACCACCGGCAGCCTGGAACTGTTCCAAAAGATAGTG
The DNA here is from genome assembly GCA_963625535.1 of Anaerovoracaceae bacterium. GTDB lineage: Bacteria > Bacteroidota > Bacteroidia > Bacteroidales > Bacteroidaceae > Phocaeicola_A. The sequence goes on from CAVFUK010000118.1 coordinate 19,781, forward strand.
CAGGGCGACAAGAGCTTCTCGTGGCTCACCGCCGCGATGAAGAAGAGGATAAAAGCCGGCTACGAACGTGGCATCCGCATGGTACTCGACTGCCAGGTGGAGCAGAATGGCGTGAAGACCGCCTGGGCCCAGCAACACGACAACGAGACGCTAGTCCCCGTGAAGGCCCGCACCTTCGAGCTGCCGGGCATCACCGCCAACGAGAGTTGCGACGTACTACGCCTGCTGATGAAGATACAAAAGCCTACCGACGAGGTGAAGCAAGCCGTGAAGGCAGGCATCGCTTGGCTGCATAAGGTGGAAATCAAAGGCTTGCGGGTGGAAGAAGTCTCCATCCCCGAGGAGAAGATTATCAACCACGAGTATCCCTTCGACCGAGTGGAGGTGCACGATGCCGCTGCCCGTCCCATCTGGGCGCGCTTCTATGAGGTGGTGGACAACACTCCCTTCATGTGCACCCGTGCCGGACAGAAGGTGTGGAAGTTGGCCGATGTGAACGCCGAGCGCCGCACGGGCTACGATTGGTACGGCTATTGGCCCGACGACATCTTCCCGCTCTACGACGAGTGGCTGAAGCGCATCGGGGAGTGACGCGCCTTCTCAAGAATAAAAACAGAACGTGCGGGCTTGTGGGTTTGTCACAAGTCCGCACGTTTGCTTTAGGTCGCTAGCGCTATACCTTATTATATATAGGTATAACTCCTGTCATCGGCCATTGGGTTATTACACCTGATTATATATAAAGGTATAACCATCCGTCAGCGGCCTACTGGATTATTTGTGCAGGAAATCGGCGCGCATCGGGCTGAAGCAGTCGATGAGGATGCCGGCCTCCAGGCAGGTGCAGCCGTGCAACACGTCCGGCTCCATGTAGATGCCGTCGCCAGCCTCCACAATCTTGGTCTCGCCGTTCACCGTGAACTCGAACTTACCGCTTGCCACAAAGGTGGTCTGTGTGTGGTAGTGCGTGTGGGCAGAGCCTACGGCACCTTTCTCGAACTTCACCTTCACCAGCATCACCTGTCCGTCGTAGCCCATAATCTGACGTACGACACCTTCACCTGCGGGTTCCCATGCCTTTTCTTTTTCAAAGAGGAATGTTTTACTTCTAGTCTTTTCCATTTTCTGATTAGTTTATTAAAGTTGGTTTATCATGTATCATAAATTACGCCGACAAAGATAATGCAAATCGAAGACAAAAGCACCAAGCTTGCTTGAGTGATTTTGTTAAGATGCAGCTTATCTTATCAAAAGATAATGCAAAAATAGTGCAAGCGAGAGCAGAGCATCAAATTTATTTGAGAGCTCTGCCGAGTGCAGCCTATTTTATCCAAATCCGCTATCCGTATCCTGTCAAAGCATTGGACGGGAGTAAATAAGTATGGCCGTTATTTTGTGCGCCTCATAGTAAATTCGTACATTTGCCGAACAAACCAAATTAAGACAACATGA
>CAVFUK010000119.1:0-17613 GCA_963625535.1 Anaerovoracaceae bacterium
CCTTCCACGTCCTAACATCCACCCTATCCTACTCATTCCCCGGTTCAATCATTGAAGCTATCGATGCCAGAAGGTCCTTCGGACGTTTTAGGTTTTAGGTTTTGTGTTACAAGTGCCTCAGACTCCTCACGTAAAACGTAAAACAAAAAACCTTCAACGACTTTTAGTCTCTTTGTCTATTGGAGAATCCCCCTGCCCTATCATTGAATCTATCGATGTTGGGCGTTAAACGTTAGAAGCCAGAAGGTTGCTTGGACCTCTGGCTTCTAACATAAAACGGTTAACGTAAAAACGTTCTGGCCTATTTGTCTCTTCGTCTTTTCGACTTTTTGTCTTTAAGTATGACGCTATTTATCGAAGGCGGCGCCGGACCAGGTGGTGGAGGCGGCCGTCACGGTGTCGAGGAGTTTCTGGTTGAGGTGGACGGTCACGGTCTGTTCGACCATACTGAAGACATAAGCCCCTAAGGACGGTAAGGATGTGCAGTTTTGCAGGTACAGTTTACTCAGTTTAAGACAGTTTGCGAAGGCTGCATCTCCGATACTGCTTATCTCACCATCGCACGTGACTGTGGTCAGAGACTCGCAGCCCTGGAACAGACAGCTGCCTAACGACGTTACTCCCGAAGGTATGGTAATCTCCGTAAGGGCACAGTCACTGAATACTGATTCACCGATCGACGTTAAACAAGAAGGCTTCTCAAACTCAACCTTGGCAAGGCTTTTACACTCATAGAATGCTGACTCACCTATCGACTGGACGCTCGAAGGTATGGTAACCTCCGTAAGGGCACTACAGCCAAGGAATGCCATCTGACCTATCGAACTCAAGGAGGAATTCTCTTCGAACTCAACCTTGGCAAGGTTTGTAAGCCCATAGAATGCATAGTCACCTATCGACTGGACGCTCGAAGGTATGGTAACCTCCGTAAGGTCACTACAGTAACGGAATGCATATTGGCCTATCGAAGTCATGCCCTCAGGCAGTATTATGGTCTGCAACTTGCTAGCCAAGGTGGATTTATATGGGATGGAGATGCTGTTTAACGAATAGCCGTCAGCGGCGGTGGCGTCCGACAGGTCGAGGTAGGTGATGTCGTCGCTGGCAAGCAACACATCCATGACATCGGAGCTGAGCTGACCGACGACCTTCAGTTTGGTGCGACCTTTCAGAACCTTCGTTATAATGGCGTCTGTCACCTGCGTGCCGGCTTCGATGGTGAGCACGCCGATTTCCGCTGCCAACGTGCCTTCGCCCATCGGGTTCGCAGCGTCCCAGCCTTCCACGGAGAGGTTCTGGAGCGAGAGCTTGCCGCCGTTAATCCGCAGCGACAGCCGATACTGGGTGTTGGAGGTGAACTCCACTTCAGCAGCCGACGCCCAGTAGTAGGACTTGTTGCCCAGCTGGAAGCTGACCTCCAGTTTGCCTGCGTCGACCTTCTGAGGCACGATGATGGACTCGTACTTGGCCACGGCTTTCACAGCGGGTGTGGCAGAGAGGTCCGACGGGGTGAAGGAGCTCAGGAAGGGGGTGATGTCGTCCACGGTGGAGGTGGCGGGGGCACTGAGTGCGAAGGAGGTGGGGGTGCAGACGCACTGCAGCTCGGTGCCGCCGATGGTGAGGTCGGTGATGGGGTTGGTAGGGATCTCGTCGTCCTTACCCAGGTCCACCTCCACGTAGAGCTTCGCCATGAGGTGCTGGAGCACCACGTCGACAGTCTCGGCGGAGGGAGAGAAGGTCTTGCTGGTCATCGCCAGGTGGTCGGAACTCAGGACGGCGTCGTCGGTCGACTGGTTGGAGGCCACACCCAGGGCCGCCATCTGTGCGGTGCTGAAGGTGGAGGCCGTCAGCGTAATGTCGTTGTCGTCGCCCGCCCAGTACATGGGCATGGCTGTGGCGGGGTTGTTGGCGTCGAAGGAGGTCCACGTGCCGGAGGTGCCGTCGCTGAGCACCATCAGCGCGTTGTAGCTAAAGCGACTGTTGTACTGGTTAGTGACGTTGAGGTAGAACTGCTGGGGGGGGTAGTCGGGTCGTAGCCCGCCTTGGTGGCGAGATCGGCCACGGTAGCGCTCACCCGGATGGGTGTGCCTTCGGCCACGTGAGTTGACGGGGAGTCCTCTTCGCCGGAGCATCCCGCGAGGAGACCGGCCAGAGCGGCCAGTGCGAGTAAAGTCTTCTTCATTATTACTATATTATTATTACGCGTGTTAGTTAATGTTCGCCCGGGGCGCCATGCCACAGGGCGCGTGGAGCCTCTGACAAGACTTCACCGCCGCAAAGGTAAGGACTATTCCCCACACCGCCAAATGTTTCGTGGGGGGGGGAATGCTTTTCTTTCAACCCCATAAGGGTTGCGGGGAGACTGCCGCACCAGAACCCACCGAACATCTCCACAACGCTGAAATGTGCGGGTCGTTTTGTTTCAACCCACGCCTTTAATCGAACACCTTCTCGCCACAGAAATATAGCAGGCGATGGTGATTCTCAAGGAACTGGCCCTGCAGGTCCATAAGCTCGGAGCTGGCGCCCGTTATCTCCAGCTCTGTGTCGAACACCACATGGAAATCAACGGACAGGAGTTCGTCTATATCCCGGGACTGTTTTATGCACCTAGGTCTGAGGATGACATCGAACGTATGCCAAAGCTGCCCCACCGCCTCGGTCGCTCTTTGTATAATCGTCTGATAATTACCGGATGTGACTTCCGTTTTGAACTCGACGAGAGACATTTCCTTTTCGGTGAGAAGCATGCCGTCGCACACGCCTCCTTTGATGACGTTCACACCCGTGACTGTTCGGCCATCAAGAGGGAGTAACACTATCGTGGAGCCATTGGGGTTCTTGACCACGAAACACTTCGACTTGAGCTCCGGCTCGGTATCTGTCCAGTCGGTGTAGCCCAGGCACCTGTCGTCATAGGCGAAAAGCTCGGACGCGTCGCTCTTGTCAAAAGTCTCCTCCACCCCAAGCGCACCGCAGTCGCGCAACGCCGAGCCCAGCCGGATGGCGGAAATGGCGGGAGGCAAACGCCTATCTGTTGAGAGTCTGGGCATAGATGCGGTAGAGTTGGTTGAAGATTCGCATGATGTCGTCGGAAGCGGAGTCCAACTCATTCTTGGAAATGAGGCTCGTCCGCGAGTTTATCACGGACTGACAATAGCACTCGTCAGCAGACGACAATCGATAGGCCGCAATGTCCACCACATTGACGTGATGACGGGGAGACAAAATTTCCGCCACGCGTCGCTTCCCGGCTTCATCGGCATTGGCACTGGCTTTTGCAGCCATTATCAGAGTGTTGATGATAGCCAGGGAATAGGGGCTGTGCGTGGTAAGCACAAGCATGTTGCCGGGAGAGGCGTTGCTGTTGGCTACCAACGAGAACAGCACTTGCATCTGCGAGCGCGGGAAGAGGTTCAGCTCCGGCTCTTCCACAATGTTGACGAAGCGGGCATATCTGTTGGCGGAGGAAAGCTGACGGAGCATCATGTCCTTGATGCTGTCCGAGAGGTCGGCATCCTGCATGATCTCCGCCACACGGCGCTCCAGCTTGTCCTTCTCTTCTTTCGAGAGCTTGACCTCCTCCTTGTCGGAGACCTTATGACTAAGGTACTCCGACACCATGCACATAGGCAGCGAAGACTGTATGCCGCTGGAAGCATTTATGAGACGTACCTTGTAATCGGAACCCGATATCCAGCCGGCATCGTTCAGCGAGTCATATTCGAAGCGAAGGTTCTCAAAAGGAAGACTGTAGCCCCGCTGAAAGAATTTCTTCGCGTTGACGAACTCATCGGAGAATGTCTCGCTCGAAGCAGGCAATTCCTTCAACAGCCGGGACTTGTTCTCGGCCACGCTCACGATGGAGCGCTCCGCGGGGATATACATGATTTTGGAGATGCCGTCAGCCTCTTGCCCTTTCTCGACGACACGGAAGCTGCCGTTCTCGTATATGAAGTCATACAACTGACCCTCGAACTTGATGTAGGAATCGGCGCGGAGGAAGGATTCTATCCTGTGATAGGCGCACAACATCCTCCCGAACCGGCTGTACTGCTCGAAATAAGCCGGTTTGTATTTCTTCTGGCTCAGCACCTTTTCCGTCCATTTGAACATGGAGAAGAGTTTTGCCACACAGCTCTTGCCGACACCCTGGTCACCGATGAACAAGGTTATCTTCTTGAAGGTAATATCAAGGTCTCTGACCGGCCCGAATGATTTTACAATTAGTCGTTCGTTCATAACTCTGTTTACGAAGTTGTGATCTGATAACTTAAAAGACTAAGAGACTAAAAGTCTTCTCTTTGTCTCTTAGTCTCTTTGTCTCCCCGCCGAAGCGGGGCTCCTTACTTCACCGTAGCCTTGAACTTCGGGCTGCCGGCGGCGCTGGTGGCGTCCTTCTCGTAGTAGGGAGAGTACTTGCCACAGGGGAGGTCGGACAGCACGTAGGCGTTGCAACGACGGCCGGCTATGATCTTGTCGGTGGCGGCGGTGCTGACTACGGTGGCTATCAGGCTGAAGAGGGAGCTGCTGCCGCTGTTGACCGACAGGTCCACAGAGACGTCGCCCTCGCGGGTGTAGAGCGTCTGACCGGTCTTGGTAGAACGCAGGATGTACTCCACCTGCACGCTGAGTTTACCGCCCAGGTTGTTGCGTCGCCAGTCCTTGATGATGGTGAACATGGCGGCATCGGCCCCCAGCACGGTGCGGAAGGTAGAGAGGTCCTTCTCGAGAAAAAGCTCGGCGTCGTAGGCACTCTCCTGCTGGAACATCTCCAGCGTCATGAAGGGAGAGAACACGTAGTAGCCCTTCTCGCAGAGCGGACCATACATGGTGCTGAAGAAGTAGTCCTTCGCCTCGGCGTGGGTGGTACGGTTGATGGGAGGCATGATGACGATGGACATCGGCTTCTCCTCGTACATGAGGGGATATTGCTCGGCACGCGTGGCCACCTTGGTGGACGAGCACGACGCCAACGACAGGGCTACGAGCGCGTATAGTAATACTTTTTTCATTTTTCCAACTGTTTAATGATTCGTGAAATGTACGTCTCCGACTCGGGATAGAGCTTGATCTCCTCCTTCAGGAAACTCAGGCCCTGGTCCTTCTTGCCACTCTTGTAGAGGATGTAGCCATACTCGGCATAGAGGCCCGGAGGAACCACGCCGCGGGCACCCTTCTGCTTGTCGATGAGCTTCTGGTATTGCTCCAGCATCTTCACCTTCTTCTCGTCGGTATTCTTCTTATAGTATTCGTACGTGGCGTCCTCGTAGTCGTACCACGAGTAGAGGGGCTGTACGGTGTTTGACGTGCCACACGAGGCGAGGGTGAGCACGGCCACGGCGGCAAGGGCTAAATGTCTCTTCATCATGGCAGTACGATTTGTTTAACTTCCTGTGAGGAGAGGTAGAGGTTCTTCTGGTAGATGACACGGCCTCCGCTCATCACCTTCATGCGGCGCACGCCGGTGCCCACGCCGTACTGGGTGCCACGGCGGGCAGCCTTACGCTGCTTCACCACCTGGGCATCGAAGTTGGTGTTCTCGTCGAGCGACACCTGCACGGTCTGGCCGGCGTACGTCTTGTCGCTCACGAAGAGGAGGTATGCCATGTTCTCCTTACCGCCCTGCTGGGCTACGGGAAGGTGTGCCCTGCAACCGGCCAGCAGCAAGGGCAGCGAAATCAGAAAAAGTATCTTTTTCATTTTGCTTCGATTATGTAGTTCGACATGTTGTTAGCATCGATGGTGACCGACGAGTTGAGTTCCACGAAGGAGTACTCCGTCTCGGGGGTGTCGCCACCTGTTGTCAGCACCTTGGCCTCGCCCACGGACTTGCCGGGCAGGGTGATCATGATGCCTGTCTGGGGGTTCTTCACCTTCTTGCCGACGGTCTTCACGGCGAAGGTCATGCCCTCCTTGATGCCTTGGCTAGCGCCGCCGGCAATGAGCACACCGTCGTTGTCGACGGAGAGGAAGTAGGTTTTCCACGGGGAGTTGGTGCACTTGTTGATGATGTTCTCCACCAGCTGGCCGATGGCCTCGGAGATGGCCTTGTCGCTCAGCGTGGCGTCGTAGCTGGACGAGCCGCCCACACCCAACGTGGTCTTGGTGGTGAGCTCGGCCGAGCCTTTACCCTCGTCGGAGTAGATGATGAGTCCGGTGGAGACGTCCACCAGACGGATGGCCACGGAAGCCTCCACGGTCTGGGTCTTCTGCGAGGAGAACACGCCGTTCTTGCCCGTGTTCTTGCGTCCGAACTCGGTGATGGAACCTATGATCATGTAGTCGGCACCGATGGTGGACGCTACGTTTTCACCCTTCTGACACTCTTCGAGCAAGGCGTTGAGGTCGTTGCGTTCAAGCAGGAGGAACTTGCCGGAGGAAGCCAGTTTGGAGGACAGGATGTCCAGCGCCTGCTTGCTCATGGGGTCGTTCTCCTTGTCGTAGAAGATTCCCTTGGCATACTGCGTCTCGTTGGAGAAGCGTCCGATGGCGACCTTGCGTTTGAGCACCATCTCGTCGCCTTGTGTCTGAACGTTCGTCGGCTCCACCACGTCCGTCTTACGTTGCGCGCTCACGCTGACCACGCAGGCAAGCGCCATTGCAAACATTACGATTTTTTTCATACTGTATAATTTGTTAATCGGTTTTCGTATTCAGATATTGGGGACAAATGTAGTGCAATTCTGACAATACATTGCAAGAATTGCGGGAAATTTCTTTCCACGCACCCGATAATCTCCACTAAAAGGCTCCAAAGCGAGACTCCGAAGGTTCCAAAATGAGCCTTCAAAGCCTCCATTCCAGTCCTAGACAAGAACTTATCCCCCACCCGGCTTAAGTTCCCGAGGGGGCTATTACTCCCCGATTCCAAGTCCATCGGAGTACGGATTGAGAACTCCATCCGACAGCGCATCGGATGACTGACAGCGAGAGCAGGCGGAGAAGGTGAAGGGACCCCACCCCCCTTACTGCGGGATGATGAAGTTTATCGCCTCGTGGGCCACGGTGACCTCTATGGGGTAGTGCTTGGGCAGGATGCGGCCGTCGAGGCAGACCTGGGCGTTGCGGGCGCGCAGGATGAGCACACGCTTCGTGCGGTAGGGCTTCAGCATCTTGTAGTTGAGGATGCGGCCGCGCAGGAGCATCCACAGACCGGAGAGCAGCTGCATCAGCTCGGGGCGATAGATGACGGAGACGTCGAGCCAGCCGTTGTAGGGCACGCCGTTGGGGGTGAGGCCAAAGCCGCGGGCATTGCCGATGCAGACGGTCATGATGCGGCCGCGGATGTGCTCGTCGTTGACGCGCAGGTGCATGCGGTAGAGCTTGCGCTCGAACAGCAGCAGGAACATGGAGGCGTAGAACGACAGGGTGCGGGTGCCCCAGAAGCGGAACGTGCCGTCGGAGATGTGCACCACCCTACTGCCCAGGCCTATGTGTACGGCGTTGAGGAAGTAGCGGGTGACGTGTTTCTCGCCGTCGAAGAAGTTGCACACGCCCACGTCCACCATGCGCGTGCGGTGGTGGATGATGTTGTCGATGGCGCGCTTATAGTCGTCGAACGAGATGCCCCAATAGGAGGCGTAGTTGTTGCCGATGCCGTTGGGGATGATGCCCAGCGAGATGGTGCGTTTGTCGGGCACGGAGGAGTGCATGATGCCGTTGATGGCATCGTTCAAGGCTCCGTCGCCGCCCACGATGACGATGGTGCGGTAGCCGTTGTTGGCCAGCATGCACGAGAGGCGCTCCACGCTCTTGAAGCTCTCGGACTGGAGGTAGTCGAAGGCCACGTGTCGCTCCTCGAGGTACTCGCGGATCTTGTGCCAGCGCTTCTGCACCTTGCGGGTTCCGGCCTTCGGATTGTATATGATTCCCCAACGATTTTCTTCTATTGCCATAGTCTCACATATTTTTTAGTTTACAACATACATTATCCTATTCTCCTTTTTCCAACAAACCGAGCACGAAGTCGATTTTCCGCCCCATGGGCAGACCGACGTCCATCCAGTGGATGCGTGTCCCCCGGCGTTCCATGCCGCGGAACCAGGTCATCTGTCGCTTGGCGAACTGATGGATGGCCACTTCAAGGCCACGGAACATCTCGTCGTAGGTGGTTTGTCCGGTCAAATACAGTGTCAGATATTTATATTCCAGTCCGTAATAGATAAGGTCGTCGGCCGGGATGCCACGGTCGAGCAGCCCCTGTACCTCGGCGAGCATGCCTTCGTCGAGCCGCTGACGGAGGCGGCGGCTTATCTTCTCGCGGCGCAGCTCACGGTCGATGTCCACGCCCACGACCAGGCTGCGGAACTGTGGGAACTCGCGCTCGCTCACGGGCACCCGGGCGTAGTACTCCTCAATCTCTATGGCGCGGATGGCGCGTTTGGCGGAGTCCACGTCGGTGGTGTTGTGGAGCTTCTTGTAGGTGCCGAGGATGCTCGTCAGCTCGTCGAGCGACTTATCGGCCAGGGACCGACGCAGCTCGGGGTTCTCGGGCACGGGCAGCAGCCGGTAGCCACGGAGCACGGACTCGATGTAGAGTCCTGTTCCACCGCAGAGGATGGGCAGCTTCTGCCGCGAGCGGATGTCGTTGTAGGCTTGGAGGAAGTCCCGCTGATACTCGAAGACGTTGTACTTGTAGCCCGCGTCGACGATGTCGATGAGGTGGTAGGGTATGTGACGGCCGTCGATGTCGTAGTCCGCCAGGTCCTTGCCGGTGCCGAGGTCCATGCCGCGGTACACCTGTCGGCTGTCGCCGCTGATGATTTCGGCGTCGAGTCGCAGGGCCAAAGCCGCCGCGAAGGAGGTCTTGCCCGAGGCCGTGGGGCCTAATATCGTTATGAAATCATAGTTCATCTCATCCGAGGGGTTACAATTGAGCATACAAAGAAAGGAATAATTTGTGAAAGAAGAGGCTTTCCAAAAGAATTTATGGCAAAATTATTGCAAGAGAGCCCCGTGCGTGGGGGTCTGGATGACGAAACAGAGACAAAAGCCGGGGCGGAGCAGGAGCTGAATCGGGCCCCTCCCCTCCCCTAGGAAGCGGAAAAGGCCGCCAACCGGGGTTGACAGCCTTTCCTTTATCTAACAAATAATATGGATTATCCGTTAACTTTGGCCATGTGAGCGATCAGGTCGAGCACCTTGTTAGAGTAGCCGATCTCATTGTCGTACCAAGAAACTACCTTCACGAAAGTATCTGTCAAAGCGATACCAGCCTTAGCGTCGAAGATAGAAGTCAGTGTGCAGCCCAGGAAGTCAGAAGAAACCACAGCGTCCTCTGTGTAACCCAGGATACCCTTCAACTCGCCCTCAGAAGCTTTCTTCATAGCTGCGCAGATCTCGTCGTACTTAGCCGGTTTAGCCAAGTTCACTGTGAGGTCAACTACAGAAACGTCCAGAGTCGGAACACGCATAGACATACCTGTCAGTTTGCCGTTCAGGGCGGGGATTACTTTACCTACAGCCTTAGCAGCACCTGTAGAAGACGGGATGATGTTGCCAGAAGCGGCGCGGCCACCTCTCCAATCCTTCATAGAAGGACCGTCAACTGTCTTCTGAGTAGCTGTTGTAGAGTGAACTGTTGTCATCAAACCATCGGTGATACCGAAGTTGTCGTTCAGTACCTTAGCGATAGGAGCCAAGCAGTTTGTAGTACAAGAAGCGTTAGAAACGAACTGAGTTCCTTTCACGTAAGCATCCAAGTTAACACCGCAAACGAACATCGGCGTGTCGTCCTTTGAAGGAGCTGACATTACAACGTATTTAGCACCTGCGTCGATGTGGCCCTGGGCTTTCTCCTTTGTCAGGAACAGACCTGTAGACTCAACTACGTACTCTGCGCCAACCTCGTTCCACTTCAAGTCAGCAGGATTCTTCTCTGCTGTCACACGGATTGCCTTTCCGTTAACGATCAACTGGCTCTTCTCAACGTCAGCCTCCACTGTACCGTCGAACTGTCCGTGCATTGTGTCATACTTCAGCATGTAAGCCATGTAATCCACCGGGCAGAGGTCGTTGATACCAACAATCTGAATGTCGTTTCTCTTCTGAGCTGCACGGAATACGAAACGTCCGATGCGGCCGAAACCATTAATACCTACTTTAATCATCTCTTTAAACTTTAAATTGTTTATAATGTTGCGTTTAAACTGTCTGAATCTCAGCCGGAAAGGAGCTCAATGGACACTCTTTTCCATTTTTTTCTTGATTTCGGATGCAAAAGTAAGAAATTGTTTTTATATTCGCACCAAAATAATATTAAAAAAAACTTAGTCATTATGGGAAAAAGTAATATCCTTCAAGAGTTTAAGGCGTTTGCCATGAAGGGAAACGTTGTTGACATGGCCGTCGGTGTGATCATCGGTGGCGCTTTCGGTAAGATTGTTTCGTCCGTTGTGGCGGACATCATCATGCCTCCACTAGGCTTGCTCATTGGCGGCGTGAACTTCACCGACCTGAAGTGGGTGATGAAGCCGGCCGTCATCGAGGACGGCAAGGAAACAGTGGCCGCCGTCACGCTGAACTACGGCAACTTCCTGCAGGTGACGTTCGACTTCCTCATCATCGCCCTCAGCATCTTCTTCTTCATCAAATTGCTGACGAAGCTCACCACCCGCAAGAAGAAAGAGGAGGAAGAGGCTCCCGCAGCTCCTCCCGCACCGTCGAAAGAGGAACTCTTGCTCACCGAGATCCGCGACCTGCTGAAGGAGCAAGCCGAGAAGAAGTGATTCCGTCCGCCGGTATACCTTATATAATATATAGGTATAGGCTCCACAGAGAACCGTACAACGAGGGTGCATCCCACAAGGATGCGCCCTCTGTTTTTTCTCTAACCAGGAAAAAAGTTTTTCCTAGTCAGGGAGATTGAAATCGCTGGTTGAAGTGATTTTCCATCATTTTAGGGTTACAAACGACTATATGTCGGAGAAAAGCGTTACCTTTGCGGCGTAATTGAAAAACGGATTCTAAAACTCAGTTTATGCAAGAAAAGATTATCATACTTGACTTCGGTTCACAAACCACACAGCTGATAGGACGGCGCGTGCGCGAGCTCGACACCTACTGCGAGATTGTGCCCTACAACAAGTTCCCGCACGGCGACCCCAGCGTCATCGGTGTCATCCTCTCGGGCAGCCCCTTCTCCGTCTACGACGAGAAAGCCTTCAAGGTGGACCTCAGCGACATCCGCGGCAAATATCCCGTGCTGGGCATCTGCTACGGAGCGCAGTTCATGGCCTACACCAACGGCGGCAAGGTGGAACCGGCTGGCACACGCGAATACGGACGTGCCCGACTCGCCAAGTTTGACCATACAAACCCGCTGCTGAAGGACGTGCGCGACAATTCACAAGTGTGGATGAGCCACGGCGACACCATCACGGCGATTCCCGACAACTTCCGCATCATCGCCTCCACCGACAAGGTGGCCGTGGCAGCCTACCAGGCCAACGACGAGAAGCTGTGGGGCGTGCAGTTCCACCCGGAAGTGTTCCACAGCGAGGACGGCACTCAGATACTGAAAAACTTCGTGGTGGACATCTGCGGCAGCAAGCAGGACTGGAGCGCGGCATCGTTCATAGAGAGCACCGTGGCGCAGCTGAAGGAGAAACTCGGCAACGACAAGGTGGTGCTCGGACTGAGCGGCGGCGTGGACTCGTCGGTAGCGGCCGTGCTGCTGAACCGCGCCATCGGCAAGAACCTCACCTGCATCTTCGTGGACCACGGAATGCTGCGCAAGAACGAGTTCAAGAACGTGCTCCACGACTACGAATGCCTGGGACTGAACGTCATCGGCGTGGACGCCAGCCAGAAGTTCTTCAGCGAGCTGGCCGGAGTGACCGAGCCTGAGCGTAAGCGCAAGATCATCGGCAAAGGCTTCATCGACGTGTTCGACGAGGAGGCACGCAAGCTGAAGGATGTGAAGTGGCTCGCCCAAGGCACCATCTACCCGGACTGCATCGAGTCGCTCTCCATCACCGGAATGACCATCAAGAGCCATCATAACGTGGGCGGACTGCCCGAGAAGATGAACCTGAAGCTCTGCGAGCCGCTGCGACTCCTCTTCAAGGACGAGGTGCGCCGCGTGGGCCGTCAGTTGGGAATGCCCGAGCACCTGATAACCCGCCACCCCTTCCCGGGACCGGGACTGGCAGTGCGCATCCTGGGCGACATCACCCCCGAGAAGGTTCGCATCCTGCAGGACGCTGACGACATCTTCATCCAGGGCTTGCGCGACTGGACCACGAAGGACGCCGACGGCAACGAGACGGCCCTCTACCACCAGGTGTGGCAGGCAGGCGTCATCCTGCTGCCCGTGCAGAGTGTGGGCGTGATGGGCGACGAGCGCACCTACGAGCGTGCCGTGGCCTTGCGTGCCGTCACCAGCACCGACGCCATGACGGCTGACTGGGCTCACCTGCCCTACGAGTTCCTGGCGAAGGTCTCCAACGACATCATCAACAAGGTGAAGGGAGTGAACCGCGTAACGTACGACATCTCCTCAAAACCACCTTCGACAATCGAGTGGGAGTAAGCGCGGGAGACGCTCCTCTCCTACTGAATGGACTATGGCCTTCGAGTGCACAGGGGATTCTTTCCCTCTAAAGGGAAGACTACGGCCTTCGAGAGGGAGAGTATAATAGAAGAGTTCTCTACTACGAACGAACTATGGATTTCGAGTGGAAGTATTACTCAACAGAGCGAGCTATGAAACTCGAGAGAATGTATTCCTCCACAGAATCGTCTATGGACCTCGAGTGGAAGTAAGGCGGAAGTCTGCTCCAAACGAACGGATTCAAACCTTCGGATGAGAGTAAGCGCGAAAGTCTGCTCCCAGACAGAATGGCCTATGAATGTCGAATGGAAGTGAAACGGAAGTCTCCCCCCCCTCAAACAGACTCAGGCCACAGGACGAAGGACAGAACGAAAACGATAAAAAGCAATAATAATCAATAGGTAAATGAGGCCCTTTCAACGCCGGATTGAAGGAGGTCGACCAACAAAGTTTCCGGCAGAACTTAAATAAACTTTATAAGAATTATGAAAAAGATTGTATTAACCGCACTCGTGTGTGTGATGGCTATGGTAGCCAATGCTCAGAACTATTACGTAGGTGGTAGTCTCGGTTTCTGGAACAACGATGACGCTGACGCATCAACTTACACGTTGAATCCGGAAATCGGATACAACATCAACAGCGATTGGGCCGTAGGTGCACAGTTGGCTTACGCCCACGCCAAGACGGGTGACGCTAAGGCCGATGCTTACGGTATCGCTCCGTACGCTCGTTACACGTTTCTCCACGCAGGTAAGGTGAACCTCTTCGTTGACGGCGCCATCGAGTATGTGAAGGCAGAGAATGATGATTGGGATGGTTCCATCTTCAGCATAGGTTTGCATCCGGGCTTCTCCATCAACTTGACGGATAACTTCAGCCTCGTGAGCCGCATCGGTTTCCTCGGCTACAATGACGTGGACGACGAAGTGTCGAGTGTTGCCTCTACAATGGGCTATTCTCACGGTTACGGATTGAACCTCAGCGGAGCCAACATCTCATTCGGCTTCTACTACAATTTCTAAAGATATTTATTGGTTGTTTTGTAGGGGGCTGTTTCTTCTCACCGGAGGGCAGTCCCTTATTTTTTGTCTCTTCCGGGAGGTGGAGTGTCTACTATATACAATGTAGGTATACGGGAAAAGGGATTGATGAATCCTCCGGCTAAAGGATGGAGGTCATCCCTCCACCTCGCTCAGTTCCATCCAGCGGAGCGTCTTCTCGTCGAGCTCATCGTTCAGGGCGGGCAGACGCTTTGACTTCTCGGTCAACTCATCCACCGACAGAGTGCCGCTGCACAAGGCCTCCTCTAGGGACTTCTTCTCCTGCTCCAGGGTTTCGATGTCCGCCTCCAGCTGCTCCAGTTCCTTCTTCTCCTTGAAGCTGAGCTTACGCTTCTCGGTCAAGCGTACTTTGCCCACCTTCTCCTCCACGGGTTTCCGTTCCTCACGTTCCCGCTGCGACTTCATCTCCTTCCATTCCCGATAGTCGGTGTAGTTGCCGGGGAAATCGCGGATGTCGCCTTGGCCATTGAAGACCAACAGATGGTCCACCACCTTGTCCATGAAATAGCGGTCGTGCGACACGACGATGACACAACCCTTGAAGGCACGCAGATACTCCTCCAGCACCTGCAGTGTGACGATGTCCAGGTCGTTGGTAGGCTCGTCCAACACCAGGAAGTTGGGGTTCTTCATCAGCACGGTGCAGAGGTACAACCGTCGTTTCTCGCCACCGCTCAACTTATAGACGTAGCTGTGTTGTGTTTCGGGAGTGAAGAGGAAATGTTGCAGGAACTGCGACACCGTCAGTTGCTTGCCGTTGCCCAGCTCCACCACCTCGGCGATGTCCTGCACCACGTCGATCACCTTCATCTGCTCGTCGAACTTCAGTCCGTCCTGCGAATAGTAGCCAAAGCGCACCGTCTCGCCGATGTCCACCGTTCCGCTGTCAGGCTTCACCAGTCCCATCAGCATCTTGATGAAGGTGGACTTGCCGGTACCGTTGTTGCCGACGATGCCCATCTTCTCGTACCGGGCAAAGATGTAGGAGAAGTCGTCGAGGATAGTAAGGTCGCCGAAACGTTTGCAGAGGTGGTCCACCTCGAATATCTTCGAGCCGATGTACGAAGCTTTCACATCCAGCTTCACCTGGCTGTTGTACTGTCGCTGCTTGGCCACCTTCTCCAACTCGTAGAAGGCCTCCTCGCGGTAGCGGGCTTTGTGCCCACGGGCCTGAGGCATCCGTCGCATCCATTCCAGTTCGGTGCGATAGAGGTTGTTGGCGCGTGCTATCTCGGCGTTGGTGGAGTCGATGCGCTCCTGGCGCTTGTCCAGGTAGTAGCTGTAGTTTCCTTTGTAGTTATAGATTTGCCGGTTGTCTATCTCCAGTATCTCGGAGCAGACGCGGTCCAGGAAGTAACGGTCGTGCGTCACCATCAGCAGGCTGAGGTTGCCGTGTTGCAGGTAGCTCTCAAGCCACTCGGTCATGTCGAGGTCCAGATGGTTGGTAGGCTCGTCCAGTATCAGCAGGTCGGGCTCGTTAATCAGCTCGTTGGCCAGGGCGACACGCTTCAGCTGACCGCCCGACAGTTGGCTCACGGGCTGGTTGAAGTCCGTAATCTTCAGTTGGGTGAGTATCTGCTTTATCTTCCGCTCGTAGTCCCAGGCATTGTGCTGCTCCATCTGTTCCATGAGGGCGTCCAGACCCGGGTTGCCGTCCGTGGCCAGGCAGGTCTCGTACCGGCGCACCAAGCTACCCAGCACACTGCCATGGTAGAAGCAGGCCTCTATCACCGTCAGTTCCTCGGGATAGTGGGGGCTCTGCTCCAGATACCCCACCCTCAGGTCTTTGCGGAAGACGATGCTACCTTCGTCGTTACCTTCCCTACCCGCCAGGATGTTCAGCAGAGTAGTTTTGCCGCTACCGTTCTTCGCTATCAGTCCGATGCGTTGTCCCTCGGCTATGCCGAAAGAGATTTGCCGAAACAGCACAAGGTCGCCAAACGACTTTGTCAGTCCGTCTACTTGTAAATAAGGCTTTGCCATCTCAGAGTACCGATTCTATTTGCTCCTTAATCCGCTGAAACATTTCCTTCAGGTCGGGTGTCTGCGAGGCGGACTTCAGCAAGTTCTCCACCTCCACCACGATGTCCGTCCCGGCAAACTGCAGGGCCGGATACTCGCTACGGCCGTCGATGACCGTCACCCAGTCGAACCCGTCCATCTCGTTCACCAGTATGGTGCCGAACGCCACGCCCAAGGCGGCCAAGGCCTCATCGGGTTTCTTCTTGCCGAACGTCTTCTTGGAGACGACCTGTTGGATGAGGGCTATGTCCTGCTCCGCCGAATGGAAATCCTTCTTCAACACATTCTTTATCTGCGAGACCGCCCAGTCGAACGACTCGTCGATGCGGTTTATCTCCAGCACCCTGACGGGTATCACCGCCTTCGGATAGTGGGCACGCATGTCGCGCAACTCCAGGGAGGCTATCACCCCTTCTGCCAACTTCACCGATGCCCCTTTGGACACCGTGAAGGAACATTCCGCATACGTGTCCTTCGCGCCAAGCACCCACAGGTGCATGGTGTAGGCATGACCGTCCTCCACAAAGTCCTCTTTGCTGTAGACACAGTTCCACGGCCCCACCGTCACGCGCCGGGCCCCCGCGTTCTGCTTCAGTTCGTCCGCCATCACGTCGTCGGCAAACGAATCGGACGCGTCCTTAAACACCGATATCCGGAAGTTCCCATCCCATTTGTTGGGATTGTAGAAGAGGAAACAATCCTCACTGTCCTCAAACTCGCACCACTGGGCAGGATAGCGCAGAGCGAACCACCCGCCGGGAGCTATGTAATACTTTTCGTCCATATATTATATATAATGTATGTTGCTACCAGAAACACCCCTACATACAGATATTGGCGGCACACCCTAGAAGTATGTATGCCGTCAATATCCACCATCCGGCGCATGGCGCCGGACATTATAATCTCCTTCGTCGGAGCACACCGTAGGATAACCGTTATCTTACAGCGATGCTCTCCACCTCCACCAACACACCCTTGGGCAGACCTTTCACGGCCACGGCAGAGCGTGCGGGGAAATCGCCGTCGAAATATTTGGCGTAGACACCGTTCATATCACCGAACAAAGACATGTCGGCCATGAAGACGGTAGTCTTCACAATGTTGGCGGTTGTCAGTCCTGCCTCGGCCAACACACTCTTAATGTTCTCGAAGCACTGTGTCGTTTGCTCCACGATGCCACCTTCGACAACCTCGCCCGTAGCCGGATTGATAGGAATTTGACCGGAGAGGAATATCGTACCGTTCACTTCTACTGCCTGACTGTAAGGACCGATTGCTGCGGGAGCCTTTGTAGTTGAGATAATTTTCTTCATAGTTACTTTTAAGTTTAAATATCAGTTGAATGTAATTCATTGGTAAAGGTACGCATTTTCGCCGAACCGACTACACGAACCGCCATACAATAGTTTGGGAATTACATTTTTTAACCTAAGCAGCGCCACGTAGGCAGCCACGATGCCCACAACGCGCCATGCAGGCGTCTACTGCGCCCACGATGCGTCGCGTATACATATATATAAAGTATATATAGAACACTCCAATAAAAAAATTTCGCGAAAGGACTTGAAATATAAAATATCTTTGTATTTTTGCAGCGTCAAAAAGATGTACGAGAGTCCTTTCTCTTTACTTTATAGAAGTATCTATCGGACATCAACAAACAATTAAATATCCAATTTACATACACCGATGATTTTCTCCATTACGCACAAAGATGTAGGAGGGAATAATCATGTTGTGCTATCAAACGGTTAAAAACTTAGATTTTATAACGTTATGTATTATAACATTATCCAGTTAAACGACAAAACGCAGGACGAGTTGCTGCAGATTGCCCAAGAGTTGGGAATAGAAAAAGCGAATTCGCTCGACAAAGAAAACCTGGTCTATAAGATATTGGACGTGCAAGCCGATGTGGCCGCATCGAAGAAGAACGGTCCCGACAGCGCCAAGGACAAAGGTAAGCGC
>CAVFUK010000120.1:0-26658 GCA_963625535.1 Anaerovoracaceae bacterium
GGAATCTAAGCTACGACTCTATCGCGGACGTGCCGTTTGAGGCCGTGGGGAGGGCACGTCAAAAAAAAATCGGGGCCTACGGCGGTGGCGATTACGCACTATGAATTGAATTATTCAGGTTAGAGAAGGCATAGGCCGCAGGTGATTTGGGAAGGTACTGCGGGAACTCCACATTGTAGGGGAGTGTCTGCGAACGGCACACACCCAGGCAGGCAGCCAAGCACAGCAGGCTGACCAACACACGGGATGAAGCTGTTCTTCTCATAGTATTTCTTTGTTCTATTATGTATTAAACGCCTGTTATTGAAACCGGTTGCAAGATAGGAGAAACTTTCGAGACGAACAAGAGAATGAGAATAAAAACAGTCTTTATGAATGTGGATATATACACAAAGAAGAGGGGCGGACTCATCGCGAGCCGCCCCTCCTAAGTAAAAGGGTGATAAAACAATTGTATTAATTAATACTCTGCGTTTTGAGGATCGAACTCTGTCCATCCGTCCAACCAGTTGTCGCTGGCATCCTTGAAGGCACCGATGTAACCGCCGTTGCCGTCAGAGAGAGTAGTTGAAGGGCAGTAGTTGCTTCCGATGTTCTTCGGGTCGGTCAGGTTCAGTGCGGAGTACTCCATCACCTTGTTGTTGACAGAGCCTGTGTAAGAACCGTTCTCGTTCAAGAAGAAGGTGTGAGAGAATGAGTTCTGTGTCTCGTCGTACTGAGCTACCTTCTTGCCGTCTACTTCATTGTAACCAGTGCAGAGGAAGTCGCCATACTTCTTGTTGACATCGCTGCCGAGGAAGGTCATGCCTGCGAAGATAAGGTTCTTCAGCTTGATGTCGCCGCTCTCAGCATATTCTTTGCAGTTACCCTTCTCCCAGTCGATCATGAGGCCAATGGGGAAACCTACAGCGAGTGAGTTCTCACAGCAGAGCTTGCTGCTACGACGGATCTGCATGGCCGACTGGAACTTGCCGAGCTTGGAACCGTTGTTCGGGTTCATGTTGCCACCATCGGTGTTCTGCGTGTAGTCGAATGAGCTGTTGCCTGCAGCCGGGCCGATGAAGGTCACGTGTTTGAACTTGCAGGTTGTGAACGGAGTAGTCGTGGAACCAGAACCGTTGTTGTCGCTCTCGAAGCCGTTGCTCTGCGATGTGTCGGCGATACGCGGGTCGCGGATAGATAGGCAGTACTCAACGTTGCCGCTGAAGCCGTTGTCGGTATCGAACTCGTCGTCCCATCCCTTGTAAGCTACCAGGTATTTGCAGTCTACCGTTCCGCCGAACCACTCGTATGAGTCATCGTTGGAGTAAGATACCTGCAAGTGGTCAATCGTCGTGCCGCTACCTACAGAACCGAAGGTGATGCCATTGATCTCCTTGTCGGTGTCGAAGGGATAACCTGCGAACTCTACGCGGATGTACTGATAGATACCTGAGTTGTCGTTGGCAACCTCACCACCGTGTTTTGTGCGCGGGCCACCTTCGATCTGCTGTGACAGTGTACCGTTGTTGTTGAGTGACTTACCGCAGATGATGAGGCCACCCCAGTCACCTGGTTTGCGGTTACCTGCTGCTTCCTCAGAAGTCATCACGACAGGTTCGTTCTTTGTTCCTTTAATCTCGGCATATCCGCCCGGCTCAATGATCAGAGCGGCTTTTGTCTGCTTGTCGCCTTTGATGATGGTACCTGCGGGGATGGTCAGTTTAGCGCCGTCGGCCACATAAACCCAACCCTTCAACAGGTATGTTCCTTTTTCCAATTTCACATCGCCAGTGAAGACGAAGTTCTGGTCACCATTACCCAACTGCTTTCCGCCGTCGAAGAGGATGCCGCTACTGATGGCAGTAGTTCCATCGTATGTCACTTCGGGGTCTTTCTGGTCATCCTTTTTGTCACCATTGTTGTCGTCGTCGCTCGAGCAAGCGGTGAACAAACATCCTGAACAAATGGCTGCACCCATGAGGAGGTTCAAGCCAATCTTTTTGATTTCCATTTTCATAATCTTTTTACTTGATTTGGTTAGTCATCTAATACTGTTAATTGATATCTTTTTGATGGCCCGGCGAACCGGGCCCGTTTGTTTACTTTGTCATCAGAAGCTGTATCCTACGCTGAGGTTGAAGTTACGTCCCGGCTTGTAGCAGCGGGTCACCTCCTCGATGGTGCGGCTCTGTCCGTTCACGGTCACGTCCTCGAACTGTTTGAAGTAGTACTTCTCTGCGAGCAGGTCGCGTACCGAAGCCTTGATTTCCCATTTGCCGAGTTTCTTGCCCACGGAGAGGTCGATAGTGTTACGCGGCATCTCGTAAGAGTTAGGAATGTTCTTGGCATCGCCCTCGCTGGACGTTCCGTAGCGGTTGCCCACGCCGGTGATTCGTTTTCCGATGCGGTTATAGAGCATTGCCACGTTCCATCCCTTGCGAGTGTTGTTGTAGAAGAGGCCCAGGTTGATGAGGTAGGGCGACTGTCCTTGCATGGGACGGTTGAGTTCCTTGCTGCCCTTCTCGAACTCCACTTTGCTCTTGATCCAAGCGTAGTTGAGTGAGAGGCTGAAGTCCTTCAGACCGATGAAGTCGAGATTCTTTCGAATGTCCACCTCGACACCGTAGTTGTTGGCGCCTTTGGCGTTGATGTAGGAGTAGACTGGGTCTGTACCGCCGGTCACTGTGTAGGTCCATTCGATAGGATCCTTGAAGTTCTTGTAGAACAGGGCTACCGAAATCTGTTCTCCCTTGTTGGGATACCACTCGTAACGCAGGTCGACGTTCTGTATGTAGGCAGGCTTCAGGCTCGAGTTACCCATCACGTCGCTACCGAGGTCGAAGTCGTAGTAGACTGAGGTGGAGAGCTCGCGGAACTCAGGACGGTTCACCGACTTTCCGTAGGCCAGGCGCAGCTGGTGTTGGTCGTTCAGCTTGTAGGTGGCGTTGAATGAGGGGAAGAAGTCGCTGTAGTTGTAGAACGTGCTGTGCTTGCTCTCCTCGTAGGAGCGGGTGTTCATAATCAGCTCCTGACGATTGTTCTCGTAGCGCACACCGGCATAGATGTTGAACTTGCCCAAGGGAATGTTCAATCCCAGATAGCCGGCTATCTGTGTGTTGTTTCCGTCGTAGTTGTTGGTGAAGTCCACCTCTTCCTGCATGAAGAGTTTGTCTGCTCCGTAGTTGGAGTCGATGAGCACGTTGCCCTGCACATCTTCGTCGAACTGGAATCCGCTGGGCAGCGAGTTGTTGGGCTCCCAAGCATACTGGAACTCGCGGGTCTTGTAGGTACGGGTGCGGTACTCGCCGTAGGCTCCGGCTTTCAGTGTGGGGTTGAGGTCCCAGATGCTGAACTCCTTGCGGTAGTTGACGTTGGCAGAAGCGATGTTCTCGTCGAGTTTGGTGAACTCGCGGCTGATGCGGTAGATGCTCATACGGTTGTCCGTACGGTCGGTGCGTTCGATGAGTCGGCGGTCAGGCAAGCTGCGGTTGGCATAGGCATAGCCCACACTCCAGTCGAGAAAGTCGGTATTGTTGAAGTTGTGCTTACCCGTGAACTGTGTGTTGTAGGTCATACGTGACGAGTAGTAGTACTCCATGTTGTTGATCTGGTCGGGTTGTGCGTTGTAACCCGTGCGCTCCGAGTAGCGGTCCTTGCTGATCTGGTTGATGATGTTCTTCCACTCGTAGGTATGGTTCTGATTGGCCGGTTGGTAGGTCAGGTTGAGCATACCGCCGATGCGAACGTCATTGCTGTACTGGTTATCCTTTGCCTTGCGCAGGAAGACTTCCGTGTCGTGGTCCGTGTCATACGGTCCGTAGAGGGAGTTCTCCATGTCGAGGTAAGTCTTGTAGGTGTTGCTGTAGTTGGCAGCGGCGAGGAGGCCTATGGAACGTCCGCTCTCTGCTTCCCAACGATGGTTGTAGGAGAGGTTCAGCTTCAGGTCGCCCCAAGGGGAGGAGTTCTTCACGGTCCAGTCGTTGTGGAATCCATTGTTGAGCAAATCGATGCGGGGGTTATTGCCGCTGGCGTAGCCCTGATACATGTTCAGCGAGCCGCTCATGCCGGCGTCAAGAGAACGGTATCCCGAACCCAAACCGAGGAAGTCCAGACTTGAGCCTTGGCTCTTGTAGAAGTCCTTGAAGTGAGTCTGGTCGTTGATGCCCGTACCAACGGTAACGCTAAACCCGTTGTTGCTAGGCATATCCTTCGTGTTGATAAGGATGAATCCACCGGTGAAGTCGGCCGGGTATTCGGGAGCCGGACTCTTTACGATCACCATGTTATCGAGTTGTGAAGAGGGAATGATGTCGAACGAGAAGGCGCGTGAATCGGCCTCGGAACTCGGTACGGCATTGCCGTTGAGCCATACGTTGTTGTATCGTTGTGACAGACCGCGAACCATCACGAACTTGTCGTCGATGATGCTGACGCCCGGCACACGCTTGATGACCTCCGACGCGTCGCGGTCCTGTGTGCGCAGAATCTGTTGTGCGGAAACGCCGCTCTGCACTACCAAACTGTTCTTGGTGGCCGACACCAGGGCCATCTCTGTGTTGCGTTTCGCATGGGCCACCACGGTGACCTCACCCAACGCCAAATCTTCCGTAGCCAGCTCCGCGTCCAGGGTGAAAGGCTCTTTATCTGTCACCTTCACTCCCTTTACTAGCATTGTCTGGTACGAGATGTACTTAATCTCCACATCGTATGTGCCTGCTTTCAGGTTTGTGAATTGGTAGTTACCATCCAGGTCCGTCACCACACCGAGTGTAGTGCCCACCAGCTGGATTGTCGCTCCCACGAGGGGCTCTTTAGTAGTTTTGTCTTTCACCGTTCCTTTCAGGATGGCAGCCTGAGAAGCTGTCAGTACAGCGAAAAACATTACAAGCATAATAGCTTTTCTCAACAATTGTTTCATCGTGTATCCTTTATTGTTTTTACGCTGCAAAGGTCGGCCGGCAGCGTTTCTACTGCATAACAGTGGGGATAAGTTTCAGTTACGATGATGTTGCAGAACTGTTACACCCCAACCGGACTGTCTCTGGGCGAGGCTTTTGTCCGATTGGGGTGTATACCTATTTATAATATATGTATGGATTGCTAGGCCGTGGCCTTAGAATCGCGTCATGAACTCGATGACGAACTTGTCCTGCTCCGAGGTCTTGGCGATGGAGCTGTGCGCATAGAAGTATTTCTCGTAGTTGATACGTATGTCGGAGATAAACGGCTTGGCGATGCTGAGTGTCACACCTCCTGTGACGCGTTGCCGGCGATAGTCGTTGGTCGTCAGCGAACCGCCTTCGCTGACCTCCTTGCCGTCGGTGTAGCACTTGCCGTCGCTGTGGTCGCCCATGTAGTCGTAGCGGGCCAGGACGGATACCTTGCTGAAGAACTTCTTGTGGAGTTGGAAGTCGTAGCAGACGAATCCGTCGAAGGCGTTCACGTCGTGGAAGGAGTGTTGGCTGTAGCGCTTGAGCAGATACTCTGCCTCGACGTGCCATCCGCGGCTATGGTAATAGATGCCGCCATCGTACATCATCACCGAGTAGAGGCTCGGCTTTATCTTTTGTGCACTGAGGGTGATGTTGAATCCCTGCGGCAGGAACATCTGCATCTTGGCCGAGAAGTTGATGCCTTTGGTCCAGAAGTTCTTCTGTCCCGTCAGACCCGAGCCATTGAAGAGTCCTGCCTCCAACACCATCGGCAGACTGCCGTTGATCTTGTAACCCAGTGTGGCACCCACGTCGCGCACGTTGCCCACCTGCTTGGCGATGAACGAACGGTTGGCAAAATATTGCTGGTGGGGTGAGCGGTGCGCGTCGATGGTGAATGGCACACGCATCTGTCCGATGGTGAAGTTGAAGTGGTTGTCGGGGGTGAGTCGTGTGTATGCATCGAGCATCTTGATGTTTCCCTCGTCGGAGAGGTCTATCTCGGCTTTGTAGGAAACTACCGGCGCCACCTTACCGGTGAGGCTGAAGCGTGCGTTGCGCACCTCGAAACGTCCGGCACCCATGTCCGGTTGGTACTCATATTTACCACGGATGGTTCCGTGGATCTCTGCTGCGTATTTAGGACTGTCGGTATCGGTCTGTGCATCTGCGGCCACCGCGCATGCGAGAACCAGTCCTGTTGTGAAGATATATCTGATATTCATAGTCTGTTTGCTATTTGCTTATACATTATTATATATACAGAAAACGCGGATGGGGCTCAAGCAGTGGTTGCGCCAAAGTCCCAGTCCGCGCTCCTTATGGATTGAAAAGAATGTACTATCTAGGTTGAGGCACGTCTCTGAAGTTGCGGATGGCACGGAGCAGGTGGCGCAGCAACGCTATCAACTCCTGCGACTCCTGCAGGGTACTCAGGTAGACGTAGGACACGGCGAAGTTGTCGTGGTCGTCCTGCATGCGGTTCATCTGTTCCTTACGTACCCGTGAGAAGGACTCCTTCAATTTGTCGCACTCTGCGCGAACCTCGTCCACCTCAGCAAAGTTGCCGTTGTTGATGAGGGTCTTGGTGCGGTTGAGCAGGTAGATGAGTGTGTCGCGCAAGGGGACGAACTCCTTTACACACTCTTGGCTGATGGGCGAGAAGTTGTTGTCCACATGCTCCTCGCACGAGTTGCAGATACGTACCAGACAGTAGAGCATCTGCTCGGTGCTGTTGCTTGCCAGGTGGAACCATGTGTTCTTCTCGATAGCTAGGTCGCGGTCGATGCGACGCATGCCGATGAGTTCGCGGCGACGCAGCTTCTTCAGTTCCTGCTTCTTGCTTTTCATCGTGGAGTCCGCACGGCGAAGGCTCTTCAGGTCCTCGTTGATGAAGCCGTCCGTTATCTGTTGGTAGACATCCATCACGTAGGTCATGTAGTCTGCCTGGTTCTGTGCCATGTGGGCTTTCAGCAGTTCGTAAGTCTCGGCCTTGTCCTTCGATGCGATCATCTTGTGGAACAGGTCGTCCGACTGCTCGTTCTTCAGTTTCTTAGAGTATTGGATGTTGCTGCGGATGAGCATCACGATGGCGAGTACCACCAGGGCGATGGTGACTATCATGCCTCCGTAGTACATGGCCAGCACCACTACGAAGCAGAGCAGGAAGGCTGCACCGGCGGTGATGAACCAACCACCGATGACGGAGAGCACACCCGTGATGCGGAACACCGCACTCTCGCGGCTCCATGCGCGGTCGGCCAGTGAGGAACCCATGGCCACCATGAAGGCCACGTAAGTGGTGGAGAGAGGCAACTTCAACGAGGTACCCAGGGCGATGAGCAGACCTGCCAACACCAGGTTGACTGCGGCACGCACCATATCGAATGCCGCACCTTCCTCTATGATGGCATCCTCCTTGTCGAACCGGGTGTTGATCCAACGCTTGGTTCCGTCCGGTATGAGGTTGAGGATGAAGCGTGAGGTGCTGTTGGCCGAGCGTACCAGGCTGCGGGCCATACGCGATGAACCGAACATCTCGTCGCCCTCGTCCTGACGGGAGAGGTCTACGGATGTCTTCACCACGTTATAGGCTTTCTTGGAGGTCGTCAGCGAGTAGACCATCACCGCTCCGGCGATAACCAGGAAGATGACCGGTGTGCGGGCGGGGGCGTTGAGCGAACCCATGAGGAACGAGTCCGGGTTGCCGTTGCCGTTAGCGATGTAGTCCATATAAGAGGAGTAACCTGCCAAAGGCACACCGATGAAGTTTACCAGGTCGTTGCCGGCGAATGCCATTGCCAACGCGAAGGTACCCATGAGCACGATGATCTTGAACACGTTCACCTTGCACATGTGCAGAATCTGCATCAGTATGGTGAAGAAGACGAAACATCCGCCCATGATTACAGCGGTGTTGCCGTGGATAAGTGCCTTCAGGTCGTCATTCATGAACGAGAGGTCCTTGATGCCCTTTATCAACATGAAGTATACGATGGCCGTGGCGGCTACACCACCAAACAGACCGATTTTCCATTTCAGTTTCGAACGATAGTTGAACGTGAACAGCAAACGTGAGAGGAACTGCACCACCACTCCGAAGAAGAATGCGATGGCCACCGACACGAATATGGCCATGATGACGGACAGGGCCTTCTCGGTGTTCATCAGGTCGGCAATGCTCAGCGAGCTGTCGGCCACAATCTTGGGAAGCGTAAGCGCGAACGTCGCACCCAGCAACTCGAACACCATCGACACGGTGGTGGAGGTCGGCATACCCAGGGAGTTGAAGACATCCAGCAACACGATATCCGTCACCATGACGGCCAGGAAGATGTACATCAGCTCGTTGAAGTAGAATTGCTCGGGACGGAAGATGCCGTGACGGGCTATCTCCATCATACCATTACTCATGGCCGCACCGCAGAACACTCCCACGGCGGCAATGATGATGATCGTCTTGAACGTGGCTGCCTTGGCTCCAATGGCGGAGTTGAGGAAGTTCACCGCGTCGTTGCTCACTCCCACGGAGAGGTCGAACACGGCCAGCACGAACAGGAAAATGACAAAACCTAAATAAATTGTTTCCATTTGTTGTAGCGTTAATTATTTTGGCTGCAAAGGTCCGAAGGCTATGTTATAATGTGGTGTCATAGATGTTACAATCGTGTTACAAAAGCCGCCGGAAACCTCTCTACTACAGAGTGTAATGCGGGTAACAATCTCGTATTACGCGTCGGTATAATTTAGAACGGATTTTCATTTTGGAAAACTTTTTCGCGGGCTCGGTCTCGTAAAGCGTTGAGTATCAATTGTAGCTTGGCTAGTTTTGGGAAACTTTACATTCTAAATCACGTCCTCGGTGTCATTATTTTGCATGTCTCGCTTGGCGGTGACCAAAACTTAGCTACCTTTGCAAGCACTAACCAGAACCCCTTCTGTGTATCCACGTAGGGATAAGAATCCTATGGTGGAACAGTGTAAATGTAACATATAATAATAGATATTTTAGTGAATAAAAACGACTATGAGTAGTGCAGAAACTATCATTGTGAAGCGTGACGGGAAACGTAGGCTGTTTTCTGTCGAGAAGATAAAGAATGCCATACGCAAGGCTTTCTTGTCCGTAGGAGCATTCGCTACCGAGGAGGACTTGACGAACATCTTGTCGCATCTGCGTATCAACAACGGCATGAGCGTAGAAGAGATTCAAAACCAGGTGGAGGCAGCACTGATGTCAGAGCGCTACTTTGCCGTGGCGAAGTCATACATGCTTTATCGTCAAAGCCACACCGAGGACCGCGAGATACGCGACCGCCTCGACTTCCTGATAAGCTACTGCAAGGCTGAGAACCCAGCCACCGGCAGTAAGTATGATTCCAACGCCAATGTGGAGCGCAAGAACATCGCCACACTGATAGGCGAGTTGCCGAAGTCCGGCTTCATCCGTCTGAACCGCCGCTTGCTTACCGACCGCATGAAAGAGATGTATGGCAAGGAGTTCTCCGACAAGTACATGCGTATGCTCAACAATCACTTCGTCTACAAAAACGACGAGACGAGCCTGGCAAACTATTGCGCCAGCATCACCATGTACCCATGGTTGCTCAACGGCACCCTCTCGATAGGCGGCAACTCCTCCCGACCGACCAATCTGAAGTCCTTCTGTGGCGGGTTCGTCAACCTGGTGTTCATCGTCTCCAGTATGCTGAGTGGCGCCTGTGCCACACCGGAGTTCCTGATGTACATGAACTACTTCATCGGCAAGGAGTATGGCAACGACTACTATAAACGCGCCGACGATGTGGTGGACCTCTCGCTGAAACACCGCACGATAGACAAGGTCATCACCGACTGCTTCGAGCAGATTGTCTACTCCATCAACCAACCTACGGGAGCGCGCAACTTCCAGGCCGTGTTCTGGAACATCTCCTACTACGACCGTCCATACTTCGAGAGCCTCTTCGGCGAGTTCGTCTTCCCCGATGGCGAGAAGCCTGACTGGGACTCCTTGTCGTGGTTGCAGAAGCGCTTCATGAAGTGGTTCAATGCCGAGCGCCTGAAGACTCCGTTGACCTTCCCCGTGGAGACCATGGCCCTGCTGACCGAGAACAACGACGTGAAGGACGAGGAGTGGGGCGATTTCACTGCCGAGATGTATGCCGAGGGTCACTCCTTCTTTACATATATGAGCGACAACGCAGACTCGCTGGCATCCTGCTGCCGTCTGCGCAACGAGATACAGGACAACGGGTTCAGCTACACACTAGGTGCCGGCGGTGTGTCCACCGGATCGAAGAGTGTGCTCACCATCAACCTGAACCGCTGCGTGCAGTATGCCGTCAACAACGGAATGGACTATATGTCGTTCCTCACCGAAGTGGTGGACCTCGTGCACAAAGTGCAGCTGGCTTACGACGAGAACCTGAAGAGACTGCAGCGCAACGGCATGTTGCCTCTGTTCGATGCCGGCTACATCAACATCGGCCGTCAGTACCTGACGGTGGGCATCAACGGACTGGTGGAGTCCGCCGAGTTCCTGGGCATCGAGATCAGCGACAATCCCAAGTATGTGGAGTACGTGCAGCAGGTGCTGGGCCTGATAGAAGAGTATAACCGTCGCTATCGCACCAAGGATACCCTGTTCAACTGCGAGATGATTCCGGCCGAGAACGTGGGCGTGAAACACGCGAAGTGGGACAAGGAGGACGGATACGTCGTGCCCCGCGACTGCTACAACAGCTACTTCTACATCGTGGAGGACCACTCGAAGAACATCATCGACAAGTTCCGCCTTCATGGACGTAAGTACATCGAGCACCTGACGGGTGGCTCGGCGCTCCATCTCAACCTGGAGGAGCACCTGTCCAAGAAACAATATCGCCAGTTGCTGCGTGTGGCTGCTGTGGAAGGTTGCAACTACTTCACCTTCAACATCCCCAACACCATCTGCAACGACTGCGGACACATCACGAAGCAATACTTGCACAAATGTCCGAAGTGCGGTGGCGAGAACCTCGATTACCTGACGCGTATCATCGGCTACATGAAACGTATCAGCAACTTCTCCGCTGCCCGTCAGCAAGAGGCTGCCCGCCGCTACTACGCCAAGGAACATGGAGAGATAAAATGCTAAAATGCTATAGTTACGACATTGTCTGTCAGGAGATACCCGATGAGGTGACGTTGGCCCTCAACATCTCCAATTGTCCCATTCACTGCAAGGGCTGTCATAGCCCTTGGCTGTGGAAGGATAAAGGGGAGGAGGTCACGGACAGTTTCCTGACAGACCTTGTCCGTACGTATGTCCCAGCCATCACCTGTGTCTGTTTCATGGGTGGCGATGGCGAACCGGAGGAGGTGGGCAGGCTCGCACGGCTCCTTCATCAACAATTCCCCGACGTGAAGGTAGCTTGGTACTCCGGCAAGCAATCCCTTCCGCAAGGCTTCCGGGCCGATTGGCTCGACTATCTGAAGCTCGGCCCCTACATCGAACAGTTGGGTGGCCTCACTTCCCCCACTACCAACCAACGTCTCTACCGCATAGAGGACGGTACGCTCTTGCCCATCACACTGCTGAAAAAGAAGCCTCTGTAAACTCCCACACGAGTGTACGCTGACCTAATTATGCACGTGAACATGCATAATCCTATTATTTTTCTCTACCTTTGTATTCGGATTAAACTGAAGGTGAAAATGAATAAGAGTAAAATTGGTACATTGATGATGGCGCTGATGCTGTTGGGCATCGTTGCCGGCTGTCAGTCGAAGTCGTCATCAAAAGATGATATAAGGAAGGCCTGGTATGGCTTCTCCAATCCGCAAGACTCCGCACGCACCAAGGTGTGGTGGTTCCACGGAGAGACGGAAAGCACCGCTGAAGGCATCACGGCCGACTTGGAAGCTTTTAAGAAGGCAGGCGTAGGCGGAGTGGTATACTATGACCAAGTGCACGGGAGCGGTGAAAAGGCCTGCGATGCCTTCTCGCCCGAGTGGTGGCGCACCTTGCTCTTTGCCTCGAAGGAGGCCAAACGCCTCGGACTGACTTTCGAGGTGCATATCTCCAACGGATTCGTTGCCGGCGGCCCGTGGATAACACCCGACCTGGGGATGCAACGCCTGGCTTGTGTGGATACGCTGGTCTCCGGTGGTGAATCGCTCGACATCCCCTTGCCCTACGTCGATGCCGAACATTACCACGATGTGGCCTTGATGGCTCTCCCATATACCAAAGAGACTGGTGAAGACAGTAGGCGAGTGCTGCCTGCAATCACCACCAACGTGAAAGACTTCGATGCGGGTGTCTGCTTCCAGAACAGCGCGAAGTTGCCTACCATACCTCAGCAGAAAGAAGATGGCCCCATCATCATCACCCTCGATTTCGGTGAGGAGTTTACGGCTCGCAGCATCACCTATAGTACCCGTCCGCGTGGAAAGGCCACCACGAGTGCTACCAATGTGCCCGCTCCTCCGTCGGACACCTTTGTGGGTACGGGTTATCGTGTGTTGCCGGACTTGGGCGAACTGGAAGTCTCTGACGATGGTGTCCATTACCGCACGGTGTGCCAACTGAAGCCCGTGTACAAGGCACACTCCAGTTGGAAACAGAAGACATTGGCATTCCCTACCGTGAAGGGTCGCTACTATCGCCTCCATTTCCACGACTGGCCGGAGGCGGACGAAGCTCGGCGCGACCTGCAGATAGGCAACATCGTGCTGTCAGCCCATGCCTGTGTGGACCAGTGGGAAGAGAAGGCCGGGCTCTACTCGGAATACATAGAGAAAGACCGCACGCCCCAATATAATAAGGAAGAACTGATAGATGCCAAGCAACTCGTTGATTTGTCCGCCTGCGTGGACACGGTCAATGGCAGACTCCGTTGGCAGGCACCCGCGGGACAGTGGCTGGTGATGCGTTTCGTGCACATGCCTATCGGCACCCGTACCAAACACGGACGGCAGAATCTGATGGGACTGGAGTGTGACAAACTCTCCGCCACAGCTGCCAAGGTGCAATGGAACCACTATGCTGCAGTGATAGCGGACTCCATCAAGGCCCACGGGGGTGTGTTGCATGGCGTGGCTATGGACAGCAACGAGGCTGGCTCGCAGAATTGGACCCCGGGCTTCGAGCGGAGCTTCGCCCGTCTGCGTGGGTACGACCTCTTGAAATGGTTGCCGGTGATGGCCGGCTATGTGGTCAACACGACAGAGCAATCCGATGGAGTGCTGTACGACGTGCGCCGCACCATAGCCGACTTGGTGGCGGACAACCACTATGCGGTGTTCGACAGCCTCTGTCGCAGTCGTGGGCTGACCTTCACGGCTCAAGCCACCGGCAATGCTCTCTGCATGGTGGCCGACCAGCTGCAGGCAAAGGGGCGGGTGATGAAACCTCAAGGCGAGTTTTGGGCCATGCATCCCGATGGCAACTACGACATCAAGGAGAGTTCTTCGGCGGCTCACGTCTATGGCAAGCCCATTGCTTCCGGCGAGGCGTTCACCGATGCCAAGTACAGCCATTCGTTAGCTTACATGAAACAACTGGCCGACTATGCCTACTGCTATGGACTGAACGAGTTTGTGGTCTGCGCCTCCGCTGCCCAGCCATGGACCGACCGCATACCGGGCAACACGGCTGGTGGACGTCATTACTGCCTCAACCGCAACAACACCCTTTGGCCCTACAGCCGCGACTTCTGGGACTATCAGGCTCGTTGCTCCTATCTGATGCGTCAAGGAGCACCGGTGGTGGACATCTGCGTCTATTTAGGAGAGAATGCTCCAGTGAAGATCTTGACCCACCGCTTGCCGTCGATACCTGCAGGGTACGACTACGATGTGTTTACTACCGATGCTTTGTTGACACGCATGCGGATGAAGCATGGTAGAGTCACCCTGCCCGGTGGACTTACCTATGAGTTGATGATACTGCCGGCCAATGGAGAAATGACGCTGGAGGCCTTGCGCAAGATAGCTGGTATGGTGGAGGATGGACTGGCGATATACGGCCCTCGCCCCCTTTGGTCCGGACCGCTGAAGGATAAGGATTGCAAGGAAGAGTTCTGTCAGTTGGCGGATGACCTATGGGGAACTGAACCCGCTGACTCGGGCATAAATACCTACGGAAAAGGTAAGGTCTATTGGGGAATATCGTTGAAGGAAACCTTTGTGCAGATTGGCCTGTTGCCCGATGTGGATATGCCCGCAGACCGCAAGTGCTTCTTCGCCCATCGACAACTTCGGGATGGCGACATCTACTTCGTCGACAACCACGAGGACACACCGCTCACTCACACCTTCCGGTTCCGCACTACCAAGGACATGGCCG
This sequence comes from Anaerovoracaceae bacterium, assembly GCA_963625535.1. Lineage (GTDB taxonomy): Bacteria > Bacteroidota > Bacteroidia > Bacteroidales > Bacteroidaceae > Phocaeicola_A. The sequence goes on from CAVFUK010000120.1 coordinate 14,245, forward strand.
AACTGTGGAACCCTGTGACAGGGAAGCGTTACATTATCCCGGCCACCCCAACGTCGGATGGCCGGCTTGCCGTGGAGCTCCGCATGCAACCTCGCGAGTCCTGCGTCATCGTGATGCACAATCACGACGTGCTTGCCGAGACGCTCCCTTCGCTGACCTGGGATGCTCCGAAGAGGCAGCAAGAGTTGGCTGGCGAGTGGTTTGTCGATTACTCCACTTCCCTTGGTGGCCCTGGACAGGTGATGACGACGGAGCTGACAGACTGGTCGCAGTCGGCCGATGCCCGCATACGTTATTATTCGGGCACGGCGGTTTACCGGCATACATTCTGTGCTGACTCGCTGTCCCAGTCGAAACGTCAGTTCCTGCAGTTCAGTCGTCTGGAGTCTGTCGCCCGTGTCACGTTGAACGGCAAACTTGTCGGCACCGTATGGTGTTCGCCCTGGCGCCTTGAGTTGACCGGATACTTGCAGCAAGGCAACAATATCCTGCAGATTGAAGTAGCCAACTCGTTGACGAACCGCATGATTGGCGATGCCGCCTTGCCCGAGTCGCAGCGCATCACCTATGCCTATCCCGTCATTGCCAAGCCCGATGATCCCTTGCTTCCCTCCGGCATCATCGGTCCCGTGTATCTGGTTGAGGAGTAGACTTTAAGCGAGAGGGCGTGTCCTGATAGGTGTGGCCGTCGGCATGCTCTCTTCGCTTGGCTGTTGACTCCTTATCCCGAATCAAGAACACGCTGTCCTAGCTATTTTCTTTACGAACATACTGTCCAGATATTTGTTTGTTTGAGTGAACGGCATTGCTTATAAACCTTGCGGAATGCCGTTGTGATGGTGCGAAAATATCGTGTCGTTCGGTCCTCGGCAATTGTCGAACGTGTGTATGGCAATTGCCGTACACGTGTTTGACAACTGCCATACACGTGTTTGACAATTGCCAAACAGCTTCTGACGCCATACTTTTACATAATAAAATGCAATCCTTTACACTATAATATATATAGGTATTGGATTGCATCAATAGTTTTCAGAAGAGGATGCTCGCAATAGGAAGCGTTTTGTCTAAGACAGACTACCGCAACATACTTAGAATGAGAGTCACAAATTGATGAGACGAATCTACGATTTCGTTCACTTCAAATTCGGATACATTGTAAGCGCAATTGTAATCAGCCTTTTGTCTTAACTGAAAGATACGAGCTAAAAAACTGCCGTAAGAGATGTCGACAATCCCTGTTTTGACAAAATGGAGACTGAATTGAGTGTTGATTCCAGCATGTGTATGAGCTACTATTTCTTTACTGACAAATAATGCCTGCACAGCATGAAAGCAAGCGTAATAATAACGATTCGCAGCCAAATCCCAATGTTTCAATGACAACATCTCGTCTGCCTGAGACGGAAAACGCAAGGCTTTCTCTTTTTGTAGACCTATCAATATTTCCTTATTTTCTTGTTCCATATCTAGAGGATGTTGATGCCATCACGTTTCACGTCCTCGTAGAATGGCGTATATGAATAGGACTCCCACTCTTTCTTTGTGTAGAGAATTGGATTGATTTCAGCACCAAGGTCGCATCCCAATAATACAAATGGATAACTCACTGTGTCGTAATCCGATTGCGTTAGATTGTCCTTGTCCAGAAGGATCAGTATATCCCAATCGGAATTCTTCCTGGCATCTCCTCTAGCCCTTGAGCCATATAGGATGGCCTGGCTTCCTGCGGGAACAGAAGATTTGGCAACATCTATAATCTTTGCGATAGTCTTATTGTCTGCGTTCATCATATCCATACTTCTTTATACAAAGGTACTGCATTATTTCGATATTGATACGAGATGCACCTATAATTATTTTCTTTGCAGCACTAACCTTTCGCTTCGCTCTGAAATTTACCGGATAGTGACCATCGTGGCGCCGAAGCCATACTCCCGGAAGGAGGCGTCCTGGTAGGTGTACTCTTTGTACCTGTACTTCAGTTCCTTTATGATGGCATTGCGGAGCACACCGTCACCTTTCCCATGGATGAAGACGATGCGCTGACCTCTCTTGACCTTGTACTGGTCCAGCGTCTTGCGGAAGACGTCCAACTGATAGTTGAGCATGTCGCCGTTGCTCATCCCAGTGGTGTTGTCGAGCAACGCACCGATGTGAAGGTCTACCTCTATGATACCATCCGTTCGCGTGAGCTTCTCCGCAGGCTTCGGGCGTACGGCGTCTGTGCTCTTCTTCTGCAGTAATGCCTGTTGCAACGACTCCGCATCGACGAACATCTGACGGGCGGGCACGTCGTCCTTCACAACGTCGTAGCGCAGCGAAGGCTCCTCGAAGAAATCCGACTCCGTGAAGGTGTGCAACTTGTAGAACTTCACCGTGTCTATGCGCAGTTCTACGCTGACGGCGGGTTTCAATTGGAAAGCGCGTCCTTCCTTGTAGGCTATCAGTTGCACCGCCACATGCTCCAGGCTGTTGAGCGCCTCTTTGCCAAACTCCTCCAGGAAGAGTTTTGTGTTCGGTTCTATGATGCCTGTGGCCCGCACCTGCCAGCTCTTGTTCTCCGCACTCATGTACGTATAGCTGAGGAAGTAGTTGCTGTCGTTCACCAGATAGGCGTCGAAGTCCGTGGTGGAGATTGCCTTCACATCCTGCGGCACATAAGCCAGCACGACGTTCAGCTTCTCTCCTTCTTTGGTCTCGGCCGGGCGATAGGTAATCTCCGGCTCGTCATCCTCTTCAACGGCCACGGGCTTGCGTAGTTTGTTGCTTTGCTGTGGGGTGGTATCCTTCGGCTGAGGGGCCTGTGGCTTGCGCTGGATGTTGTAGTCGTCGGTGTCAATCACCACGCATTCACGCATCAGCATGGGGATTTCGAATCCGTCTTCGTCCTCCACCAACACGGTGTCCTTACCTTGAAAACCTTTCACGATGCCGCCTCCCTTTTCGCTGAGGAAGCGTACTTTATCTCCTGTTCTCATAAGTTATCTTCTATTAAGTATCTGTTTCGTTCCGCAAATATCGGCATTCTTATGGGAAGTGTCGGCAATTTGACGGATAATCTTTTAATCAGACTCTTCTCCTCGTTGCCTCTCTCCGTCGTGTGCATAGGGGCTACTGAGGCTACAGTTGGACTTTAGATTAGAATAGTTTCAACTGGCCCGTCATCTCGTCGATGAGGTCGCTGTCGCTCTTGCCGGCGTCGGGGTCTTCGTTCACAGGCTCACTGGAGGGGGCGCTGTCGGGGGCGGGAGGCTCCGGCATACGGGTGGGCTCCAACTCGGTGATCTCACTTACCTCGAAGGTGGTGATGCGCTTGCCTTTGGCCTTGAAACTCTTCACGCCGATGAACTCCTCCACCTCTATCTGTAGGGGCTCGCGGAAACTGTCCTTGCCACCGAAGGTGACTTGTATGCGTGGGTACACTTGACAGGTGAGCAGGATGAGGCGGTTCTCCTTGTTCTCGCCCAAGAAGCTCTGCTTGCGGTTGGTGTTCTCGAACGTGAAACGCTTCAGATAGGGATACCCTTGTTGGTCGGCATCGTAGAGGGCCACGGACCATACCTTGTTGGCGTCGAACTTCTCGATAAGCTGCACGCCCGGCTCATAGTGGTTGTTGAGGTCGAAGTCCGTGGTGTAGAACTCGCCGTTGTCCATGATAACCAGTATGGTGTCCTCGCTTTGGAACTCTCCCAGGTACTCTCCACGGCCGTCGTAGTTGAGGCGGAGCACATCGCGGTCGAACCATACCTGGCGACCTCCCAAGGTGGAGCCGCCACGCTGCTTCAGACTGATTTTGTGCACATCGTTCTTCGTCAGGATGTTGCCCATGGACTGACGTCCCTTGATGGCAATCTCGCTGAAGTCCTTTTCCATGGTGATGTGTTTCAGTCGTGGGTTGGGCTTCAGGGTCACCTTTATCACCTCCGCCTCTCCGTTGGGGTTGGCGGTGAAGTAGACTACCTTCGAACCCGGCTTGCCCTGCGTCAGGTCGTACTCCTTGTCGCGGGTGATTCCCGTCACGGCGAAGCGCTTCAGATAGTGGATGCCATCCTTGCCGTCGCGGTACACTACGTTATATATAGTACGCTTGTCGTTCTTCTTGAATATATTGATGTACATGACGTTCTTCCCGACGAACATCTTCTCGCTGATGCGCACCACCTTGTACTTACCGTCGCGGTAGAACAGGATGACGTCGTCGATGTCCGAACAGTTGGCCACGAACTCGTCCTTCTTCAGGCTCGTGCCGATGAATCCCTCCTCACGGTTGATGTAGAGTTTCTCGTTGGCCTCGGCCACCTTGGTAGCCTCTATGGTGTCGAAGTTGCGGAGCTCGGTCAAGCGCGGGTGGTCCTTGCCGTATTTCTCCTTCAGCATCTGGTACCATTCGGTGGTGACGCGCACCATATCGTTTAGGTCGCGATTGATACGTTCTATCTCCTCGTTCATGTGGGCGATGGCCTCGTTGGCCTTGTCCTTGTTGAACTTCAGAATGCGTGCCATCTTTATCTCCATCAACCGCAGGATGTCGTCCTTGGTCACCTCGCGGATGAACATCGGGTAGAAGGGCGTCAACCGTTCGTCGATGTGCTCGCAGGCGGCATCCATGTTGGGGGCTTGCTCAAACTGCTGGTCCTTGTAGATGCGCTCCTCGATGAAGATTTTCTCCAGTGAGGCAAAGTGTAGACTCTCCTCCAACTCGTGCTTGTGTATCTGCAATTCCTTGCGGAGTAGGTCCATGGTGTTGTCTACCGACTTCCGCAGCACATCGCTGATGGTGAGGAAGTGTGGCTTTTGGTCATCGATGACGCAACAGTTGGGCGAGATGCTGGTCTCGCAGTCGGTGAAGGCATAGAGGGCGTCCAGTGTCTTGTCCGATGAGACACCCGGTGCCAAGTGCACCAGGATTTCTACCTTGGCCGAGGTGTTGTCGTCCACCTTCCGAATCTTTATCTTGCCCTTCTCGGCCGCTTTCAGAATGGAGTCTATCAGCGTGGAGGTTGTCTTTCCGTATGGAATCTCGGTGATGGCTAGCGTCTTGTTGTCTACCTTCGATATCTTTGCGCGTACCTTCACTGTGCCGCCCCGTTCGCCATCGTTGTACTTCGACACGTCGATGGAACCTCCGGTCAGGAAGTCGGGGTAGAGCTTGAACGGCTCGTCGTGCAGATAAGCCACGGCGGCATCGCACAGCTCATTGAAATTGTGGGGCAGAATCTTGGCGGAAAGACCTACGGCGATACCTTCCACACCTTGTGCCAACAGCAACGGGAACTTCACCGGCAGCGTGATAGGCTCCTTGTTGCGTCCGTCGTACGACAACTTCCAGTCCGTGGTCTTCGGGTTGAACACCACGTCGAGCGCGAACTTCGAAAGACGTGCTTCGATGTAACGAGGTGCGGCCGCGCTGTCGCCGGTGAGTATGTTTCCCCAGTTTCCCTGGCAGTCTACCAACAGTTCCTTCTGGCCTAGCTGCACCAGCGCGTCGCCGATGGAAGCGTCGCCATGGGGGTGAAACTGCATGGTGTGGCCCACGATGTTCGCCACCTTGTTGTAGCGTCCGTCGTCCATCCGCTTCATGGAGTGGAGGATGCGTCGCTGCACGGGCTTCAGTCCGTCGTTGATATGCGGCACGGCACGCTCCAGTATCACGTAGGAGGCATAGTCGAGAAACCAGTTCTGGTACATGCCGCTCAGTTGGTGCTTCACCGATTCGTCGGAGGTGTCAGCCGGTTTATAGTCGGAGTGTTCGTTACTCAATTCATCTTTGTCGAAGGTATCGTCATTCATAGTAAATATTGTCGTTTCGTTGTGAGTCGTGCAAAATTAGTACTTTTTCGGTAAATGAAGGGCAGACGGAGACTCAAATTTGGTGCTATAGGCCATTTAATGTTTGTGAAAAGGTCTGTGCATGGGCATTGCATAAGGACCTTTCGGATGGTGTAAAGTCACCAGAAATATCGATTCGAAGAGCCAATTTGGCCTAAAAGAGGGGCTATTTATAATTATTAAGCACACGTTTTGTTCTCGTTGCGGATAAATATCTATCTTTGTAGCTCCTTTATGAAGTAAAAATATAAACATAGATAATAAAATGGCACAAGAAGATGTATTTAAGAAAATCGTATCCCACTGCAAGGAATACGGTTTCGTTTTCCCGTCTAGTGATATCTACGATGGACTGGGAGCAGTGTATGATTATGGTCAGAACGGTGTAGAGCTCAAGAACAACATCAAGCAGTATTGGTGGCAGAGCATGGTGCTCCTGCACGACAATATTGTGGGTATCGACTCCGCCATCTTCATGCACCCCACCATTTGGAAGGCTTCGGGACATGTGGATGCGTTCAACGATCCCTTGATTGACAACAAAGACTCCAAGAAGAGATACCGTGCAGACGTGCTGATAGAGGACCAGATTGCCAAGTACGATGAGAAGATAGACAAGGAAGTGGCTAAGGCTGCCAAGCGTTTCGGCGACAGCTTCGATGAGGCCAAGTTCCGCTCTACCAACCCCCGCGTGCTGGAGCATCAGGCTAAGCGCGACGCTTTGCACGAGCGCTACTCTAAGGCCATGAACGCCAACAACCTCGAGGAGTTGCGTCAGATTATCCTCGATGAGGAGATTGTTTGTCCTATCTCGGGCACAAAGAACTGGACCGAGGTTCGTCAGTTCAACCTTATGTTCTCCACCGAGATGGGCTCCACAGCCGATGGTTCCATGAAGGTTTACCTCCGTCCGGAGACGGCGCAGGGCATCTTCGTCAACTACCTGAACGTGCAGAAGACCGGCCGTATGAAAGTACCTTTCGGTATCGCACAGATTGGCAAGGCTTTCCGTAACGAGATTGTTGCCCGTCAGTTCATTTTCCGTATGCGTGAGTTCGAGCAGATGGAGATGCAGTTCTTCGTGAAGCCGGGCACCGAGTTGGAGTGGTTCCCCAAGTGGAAAGAGATTCGTCTGAAGTGGCACAAGGCCCTGGGCTTCGGCGACGACCACTATCGTTTCCACGACCATGAGAAACTGGCCCACTATGCCAACGCCGCTACCGACATCGAGTTCCTGATGCCGTTCGGCTTCAAGGAGGTAGAGGGTATCCACTCGCGTACCAACTTCGACTTGAGTCAACACGAGAAGTTCTCTGGTAAGAGCATCAAATACTTCGATCCCGAGCTGAACGAGTCCTACACTCCGTTCGTCATCGAGACCTCCATCGGTGTGGACCGTATGTTCCTCAGCGTGATGTGCGCCTCATACTGCGAGGAGAAGTTGGACAACGGCGAGACCCGTGTGGTGTTGAAGTTGCCTGCAGCCTTGGCTCCGGTGAAGCTGGCCGTGATGCCGCTGGTGAAGAAGGACGGACTGCCCGAGAAGGCTCGCGAGATTATCGACGACCTGAAGTTCCACTTCAACTGCCAGTACGATGAGAAAGACTCCATTGGCAAACGTTACCGCCGTCAGGATGCCATCGGCACACCTTACTGCGTGACTGTGGACCATCAGACCTTGGAGGACAATTGCGTCACCTTGCGTAACCGCGACACGATGGAGCAGGAGCGCGTGGCCATCGCAGACCTGAATTCCATCATCGCCGATAAGGTGAGCATCACCAGTCTGCTGAAGACCTTGATTTAACAAGAACGACAATGATGAAAAGAAACGTATTTTACGTAATGTGCTCTTTTGTCGCCGCGCTGTTCCTCATGACGGCGTGCGACGAAACGAGTGAAGAGAATGAGTATGATAACTGGGAGGTGAGGAACAAGGCATACCTCGACTCCATCGCCAATGTGGCACAGACCAATGCTTCGGGCGACTGGAAGATGCTGAAGTCCTATACCTTGCCTTCTGACCAAGCCGGTAGTTCCCTGTTGGCGAAAGACCCGCTGGACTATGTCTTCGTGAAGGTGCTGAAGAGTGGAACTGGTGCGACACCGCTTTACAATGATACCGTTCGTGTGCACTACCGCGGTAGCTACATCAATGGTACGGTGTTCGACCAATCGTACAAGGGAACCTTGGATCTCAACACGGCTATGCCTTCGAAGTTCCAGACCTCGGCGCTCATCAATGGCTGGACCACTGCCCTGCAGCAGATGAAGGAGGGCGACAGCTGGATGGTCTACATTCCTTGGTCGTTGGCTTACGGCCCTGGTACCATGGCCAGCTCCAGCAGTTCGATACTCGAATACAGTATGCTGGTGTTCAGTCTCGACCTTGTGAAGGTTTATCCATCCGATAAATACAACAGCAGCAACCCTGTTCCCGAGTGGCGATAGGCGTTGTAGCATAGATAAAAAGAAATCCCCGGTTGCTCGAATGACAACTGGGGATTTCTTTTTAGTTGAGTATTGTGTACCGACCCTTACGGTTACTTGATGTTACCTACTTTAATAAGGTATTCAGCAATTTGCACGGCGTTCAGTGCGGCGCCTTTCTTAATCTGGTCGCCCGACAGCCAAAATGCCAAGCCGTGGTCGTTGGCCAGGTCTTTGCGAACACGTCCCACGTAGACACAGTCCTTACCGGCTGTGTAGAGGGGCATCGGGTAGGGCAGACCTTCCATGGTCTCCTTCGATGCGTCCGGATTTGCCTTGGCGCCTACCAACGCAGGATTGTCAATCAAGATCACTCCTTCGGCGGCAGCGATGGCTTTCTGTGCTTCCTCCACCGAGATGGGCTTCTCTGTCTCCACCCATACGGCCTCGCTGTGGGCGCGCAGTGAGGAGATACGTACGCAGGTTGCCGAGCAGTTGGCATCCGTGTGCATAATCTTCTTTGTCTCGTTGAACATCTTCATCTCCTCCTTGGTGTATCCGTTGTCCTGGAACACGTCAATCTGAGGAATCACGTTGTAGGCCAGCTGGTAGGCGAACTTGCTCACTACCGGGTCTTTCGACTCAGCCAACGCCTTGTATTGCTCCTGCAACTCCTGCATGGCGGCAGCACCGGCGCCGCTGGCGCTTTGGTACGAAGCCACGTGTATGCTCTTGATGTGTGACAATTTCTCGATAGGTTTCAGCACCACCACCATCATGATGGTCGTGCAGTTAGGGTTGGCGATGATGCCGCGCGGGCGGTTCAGCGCGTCCTCAGCGTTGCACTCGGGCACCACCAAAGGCACGTCGTTGTCCATGCGGAACGCGCTCGAGTTGTCAATCATCACCGCACCGAAGCGTGTGATGTCCTCGGCAAACTCCTTCGATGTGCCTGCTCCGGCGGATGTGAAAGCGATGTCCACTCCCTTGAAGTCATCGTTATGCTGCAAAAGTTTGACCTCGATTTCTTTACCACGGAACGTGTATTTTCGTCCGGCACTGCGTTGCGAACCAAACAATACTAACTCATCAATCGGGAAATTCCGTTCATCGAGCACGCGAAGGAACTCTTGTCCCACAGCTCCGCTCGCTCCAACAATTGCTACTTTCATCCTATATTCTTTTTATTGTGTTTGTAATATATGCTATTTCAGCTTGCAAAAGTACAATAAATAGTTCATCCACAAGAGCAATCTGCATCGAAAAATATCTTTCTTTTAATAGGTGTGCCTTTTCTGTCTCCATGTCGCACGTATTCAAACGTTTTTTGTACCTTTGCAAAAGAAAAGCATCAGCACGACGAAACAGATGGAATGGCTCAACTTTCATATTGATTTACCTGTGACCGATCCCACTTGGACCTTCTTCCTGGTTCTGGTCATCATCCTGTTCGCCCCCATGATTATGGGATGGTTGCGGATACCCCACATCGTGGGCATGATATTGGCCGGTGTGCTGGTGGGTAACCATGGCTTCAACGTGCTGGAGTACGACAGTAGCTTCGAGCTCTTCGGCAAGGTGGGCATCTATTATATAATGTTCCTTGCCGGTCTGGAGATGGACCTCGAGGGTTTCAAGAAGAACAAGGGACGCTCGCTGCTGTTCGGCATCCTTACTACCTTTATCCCCGCGGTGATTGGATTCTTCGTGGGAATCTATTGGCTCAAGTTCGGGGTGTTAGCCTCGGCTCTGTTGGCCTGCATCTTCGGCTCGCACACACTGGTCTCTTACCCCATCGTCATCCGCTACGGCCTGAGTCGACACTCGGTTGTCTCCGTCTCCATCGGCGGCACCATGTTTGCCTTGACGGTGTCCCTGCTGGTGCTGGCTGCCATAGCGGGCAGTGCCAATGGTGAGCACAACACCCTCTTCTGGTGCCTGTTCGGCATCAAGTGCGCGGTCTATCTCTTCTGCCTCTTCTTCTTCGTGCAACGCATCGCCCGTGCCTTCTTCCGTCGCTACGACGATAACGTGATGCAGTACATCTTTGTGCTCGCCATCGTCTTCCTCAGTGCGGCGCTGGCAGAGCTGGCCGGACTGGAAGGCATCTTCGGCGCATTCTTGGCGGGATTGTTGCTCAACCGACTTGTGCCGCACGCCTCACCGCTGATGAACCGCATAGAGTTTGTGGGCAACGCCTTGTTTATCCCTTACTTTCTGATAGGCGTGGGCATGCTCATCAACCTGGGTGCGCTGTTCAATGGTGGACAGACCCTCTTCGTGGTGGGAGTGATGTTGCTCGTGGCCACCAGCACCAAGTGGATAGCCGCCTTTGTCACACAGAAGCTTTGCGGCATGGACGGCATGTCGCGCTGTCTGATGTTCGGACTCAGCAATGCCCATGCCGCCGGTGCCTTGGCCATGGTGATGGTGGGCACGCGCATCGAACTCACACCCGGTCAGCCCCTTATGAACGAGGATGTGCTCAACGGAGTGGTCATCATGATACTCGTGTCGTGCATCCTCAGTTCGCTGGCCACGGAGAAGGCGGCTCGCAAGATGGCTGTGGCCACCGACGAAGGCGCGCAGTCCGTCTCCGAGAAGGACGAGAAGACATTGATTCTCATAGAGAACCCCGATACGGTGGAGCATCTGGTGACCATGTCGCTGATGATGCGCGACCCCAAGTCGACCAACGAACTGATAGCCCTCAACGTTACTTGCGACGGGGCCGACCGCGAACGCAAACAGGCGATAGGAAAGAAGAGCCTCAGCAAGGCCGCCCGCATAGCCGCAGCCGCGGACGTGCCCATGCGCACCCAAAACCGGGTGAGCAACAATGTGGCTTCGGGCGTGCTCCATACACTCACCGAGAGCGACACCTCCGACATTGTGCTGGGACTCCATCATAAGATAGGTGTCGTGGACACGTTCTTCGGCAACATCACCACCAACGTGGTGAAGGGCACCGCCCGCCAACTGATGATAGTGAAGTGCCTCATCCCGGTCAACACGCTGCGGCGCATCATCGTTGCCGTGCCCGAGAATGCCGAGTACGAAGCAGGATTCTATAAATGGGTGGAACGCCTCTGCCGACTCGACGAGCAGCTGGGATGTCGCATCGACTTCTGGGCGAACAAGGTAACCCTGCAGCGCATCAGCGACTATGTGCGTGCCAAGCACAAAGGGGCGCGGGCGGAGTTCTCCGAACTGGAGGCATGGGACGACCTGCTCCTCCTTACTGGAAGGGTCAACTACGACCACCTCTTCGTGGTAGTGGTGGCGCGGCGTGGCTCCATCTCCTACCAGTCGTCGTTCGAGCATCTGCCCGAGCAGATTATGCGTTACTTTGCCAACAACAGCCTTATGGTCATCTACCCCGACCAGTTTGGCGAGGCACAGGAACTGGTGACCTTCTCCGAGCCCCGTGGCGTGGTGGAGGGCCGCGTTTATCAGATGCTCTCGAACTGGCTTGCACGGTGGCTCAAGAAGAACGACAATTAACATGCAGTAGTCAATCAAAACAACCATGATAGAGATACACGGAATAACCAAGAGCTTCGGCTCGTTGCAGGTGCTCAAGGGCATCGACCTCACTATAAATAAGGAAGAGGTGGTCAGCATCGTAGGGCCGAGTGGAGCAGGCAAGACCACCTTGCTGCAGATTATAGGTACGCTGGACAAGCCTGACGCGGGTACCTTGCGCATCGACGGCGTGGATGTGGCGAGCCTGCGGGGCAAAGCCCTGTCGGACTTCCGCAATCGTCACCTCGGGTTCGTCTTCCAGTTCCACCAACTGTTGCCGGAGTTTACCGCCATCGAGAATGTGATGATACCGGCTTTCATCGCCGGCGTGTCCGAGAAGGAGGCGCAGAAGCGGGCAAAGGAGATACTCGACTTCCTCAACCTGGCGGACCGCGCCCATCATAAGCCCAATGAACTGTCCGGTGGCGAGAAACAGCGGGTGGCGGTGGCGCGCGCGCTCATCAATCACCCTTCCGTCATCCTGGCTGATGAACCCTCCGGCAGTCTCGATAGCCACAACAAGGAAGAACTGCACCACCTCTTCTTCCACTTGCGCGACACCTTCGGACAGACCTTCGTCATCGTCACCCACGATGAGGGGTTGGCATCTATGACCGACCGCACCAT